>NZ_JBFTQH010000016.1:0-147778 GCF_056398905.1 Rhizobium sp. 01T417
AGGGCCTCCAGCCCGTCCTCCTTGCAGCGATTGAAGATCTTGTAGCCGGTCTTGCGCGAGATCCCGAACGACCGACACACCTCGCTCATACCTTCGCCCTCCAGCAAACGGGCGACAAATCGAAGACGCTCATCCATGACCGAAGTCTCTCTCCACGGCAACCACACCTCCCGACCAAAATCGAAAAATGTAACCCATGTCTCCGGTACGTTCTGTCACCTATCTCTCAGGTTGGGCACATCGCACAATCTGTTTCGACGAATGACCGCTCTTCAAGTGCGTCGTGTTTCGGCGCGCTGTCCACGACCTCCGCGTTTGGCGTCCCGAATCTCGCGTCAGCAGAATCGAACCGAGAATCATCCTTCGTCAGCGAAACTGATTCTGCTGCGATTGAACATGAGGCCGAGGGCAGGCGCCCACACGCTGTCTCTCTCATCTCCTGCAAAAGACGCGAATCCGGCGGGAAACTGGTTCCAATGTGGCACAATCCACAGCCGCACACCCCAGCTCAGCGGCGGCAAACTCCCGCAAAATCAGGGGTTTCTTAATAAAGTATAAAGAAACGAGAGGGGCGGATGCCGCATTTGTGACCTTTCAGCAACAGCGTATGCGGAAGGCTGTCGCAAACACCCCAAACGGGCAAGTTGGTGATTGCGTGACAGTCCCGGTCTTGTATTTTCAACCTCGGAAGCAAGGGCGGTTGATCGTCCGACTTCTTGAAACATGGGGATGGGGCAGGGAACGCTGCTCTAACGGCGAAAAACCCAGACCCGATCGAAACTTTGAATTGGAGGTCAATATGAACATCAAGAGCCTTCTTCTCGGCTCCGCTGCTGCTCTCGCAGTAGTTTCCGGTGCTCAGGCTGCTGACGCTATCGTTGCTGCTGAGCCGGAACCGGTTGAATACGTCCGCGTCTGCGACGCTTACGGCACCGGCTACTTCTACATCCCGGGCACGGAAACCTGCCTGAAGATCGAAGGTTACATCCGTTTCCAGGTTGATGTTGGTCCGGACCAGGTCAACAAGGGTGCCAGCGGTTTCATCGGTGGCACGTCTGACTGGGATGCGACCACCCGCGGTCAGGTTCAGTTCACGGCCAAGAGCGACACCGAATACGGCCCGCTCACCGGCGTGATCGTCCTGCAGCACAATGGCGACTCCGCTGCTTACCAGAACGCGGTCCTCGACTCGGCTTACATCGACATCGCTGGCTTCCGCGCCGGTCTGTTCTACAGCTGGTGGGACGATGGCCTCTCGGGTGAAACCGACGTTCTCGCAAGCCACGAAACGCTGCACAACTCCCTCCGTTATCAGTATGAGTCTGGCGACTTCTATGCTGGTATCTCGGTCGACGAGCTGGAAGACGGTGCCTTCAAGGATGGCGAACAGCCGAACAACGTTGGCGTTGCCCTCGGCCTCGGCGGCAAGGCTGGCGCGTTCACCTACCAGGTTATCGGTGGCTATGACACCGACAACGAAGAAGGTGCGATCCGCGCTATGGGTACGGTTGCCGTTGGTCCGGGCACGCTCGGCCTCGCAGCTGTCTGGGCATCTGGCACGAACTCCTACTACGACGAATCCGAATGGACGATCGCAGCTGAGTACGCCATCCAGGCCACCGACAAGCTGAAGATCACCCCCGGCGCTCAGTACTTCTTCAACTACATGGAAGACGAAGCCTCCAACGACTTCTCCAACGACGACGCTTGGAAGGTTGGTCTGACGGTTGACTACCAGATCGTAGAAAACTTCTACGCCAAGGCTTCGGTTCAGTACCTCGATGGCGACAACATCGACGACGTCACGACCGGCTACTTCCGCCTGCAGCGTGCATTCTAATCTGATCTGACTTCGGTCAATCAGGAGAGCCCGGCTTTCGAGCCGGGCTTTTTTTGTTGTGTTGGGCGATGCAGCAAGGGCGAGTGGCTTGGAGAGCGTTCACGCCTCCGCTATGAACCGCCTGATACGCTGGAGCAGTGGCTGCACATGCAGCAGCGGTGCGTGTCCCTGGCCGTATGCCTCCAGAATCACGATTGTTGGGCACCGCGCGCGCATCTTCGCAAGCGTCTTGTCGGAGATCAGATCGGAGTTCTCGCCCTTGACGACCATGAGAGGCATCGTCGCGAGCCTGTCGTAATAGTGCCAGAGATCAGGCAGCGGCTGATCGAAGTCGATCATCTGTAATTGAGCGGCAATGGCGGGATCGAAGTCCGCGATCGGGTTCCCGTCGATATCCCGATAGATCGCCGCAGCCATCTCCTGCCAGTCGCGCTCGTCAAGGGCGGTGAAGGAGGGGCCATGGCAGGCCTTGAGAAATGCGACTGCTTCCGGCCAGTTGCGCGGCGGCGCGGCAGAATTGAGATAGTCGCGGATGCGCTTGAGGCCGCTGGGTTCAATCTTCGGTCCGATGTCGTTGAGAATGGCGGCGGCGATCAGATCCGGCCTCATCTCAGCCAGCAGATGAAGAATCAGCCCGCCCCGCGAGGTGCCGATGAAGATGGCGCGTTCAATGGCGAAATGCCGGCAGGCCGAAATGACATCCCGCGTCTCGACGCCGGGATTGTAGTTCGCCTTGTTGGCGTCCCAATCGGACAGGCCTCGCCCGCGATAGTCGAGCGTGATGACGCGTCTCGGAATCGCTCGATCGGTCGACAGGAGCAGCGCCAGTTGGTGGAAGTCACGCGAGTTCCTCGTCAATCCCGGCAAACAGATGATCGGCAGCCGGTCGGCGATGTCAGGGCCACCGTAGTCTCGCGCATGGAGCCTGAGCCCGTCATCGCTCTGATAGGTTGTCGCGCGAAAACCATCGTCTCTTGCTTCATCCACGCTTCGTCGTCCCCCGTTGCATGGGAACAGATTAGCGAGACCGGCAATAGACGCAAATGGTGATCAGGAGGAGCGGCCGCCCGTCAGGTCGCGAACGATGTCGCTCGGCTGACCCAGCCGTGCCTTGTAGACTTCGTAGTTTTCCATCACCCGCTGAACATAGTTGCGCGTCTCGGGGAAGGGGATGCGCTCAATCCAGTCGACGATGGCGTCGATCGATTGGCCGCGCGGGTCGCCATAGCGGCCGATCCATTCGGGCACCCGCTTGGGACCGGCATTATAGGCAATGAAGGTCATGATGTAGGAGCCGCCAAAGGCGTCGATCTGTTCGCCGAGATAATGCGCCCCAAGGGTCGCGTTATAGCCGGCGTCGGCGGTCAGTCGTTCCTTCGAATAGGCGATGTTGTGACGCTTGGCGACGGCCTTTGCCGTGCCCGGCAATATCTGCAGCAATCCGCGAGCATCGGCTGCCGAAACGGCCGCGGGATTGAAGGCGCTCTCTTGCCGGGCAATCGCGTAGGCGAGGGCCTTCCCGGAGCCGGAGATGTTGGCGTTCGTCGGAATGACGCCGAGTGGGAAGGCCAGCGCCGCGACATCCACGCCGTGGGAGTAAGCAATCTTACCGATCTGCAGCGACAGATGGTGGTCGCCGGACCGTTCGGCCTGCGCGCTCAGAACCGCAAGTTCTCCAGGGCTTTGCAGTTGCTCGGCGAGCGCGAGGTAGAGGCTATTGGCCCGCCAGCCATGCCCGGCCGCGTCGAGACGGGCGATGGCCTGCACGGCCTCACGCGCCAGATAGCGCTGGCGATCCGCAGCAGTCGGAGACGGGTACGCCACGTTCAGTGTCTTGCGGCCGAGCTTGTCGCTGGCGAGCTGCCCATAGAAGGTGGTCGGATAGCTTGCGGCCTTGGCGTAAAATTCCGAGGCCTTGCCAGGCCCACCCGCCTCGGCAGATCGACCCATCCAGTACCAGGCGCGCGATACGGATATCGGCCCATTGGAGAAATCGAGAATCTTCCGGAAATGGGCCTGTGCCGCCGCAGGATCCTGCAGCCCGCGCAGCGCGTACCAGCCTGCGTGGAATTCGGCCTCGACGATGTCGGTCGGCGTCGTCGCAGCATAATTGGCAACGATTCCGTAGGCCGCCTTGAATTCCCCTTGATCGACGAGGCCGCGGCTCACGATCCGCTGCTCGTTCCACCACTCGCCGGCATTGACCAGTTCATCCCGATTGCGCGGGGCCTGCCGCAGCAACTTGGCGGCTTCCGTATACTTGTCCTGTTTTCGCAGATGTTCGATGCGCGCAAAGAGGTAACCGGCATCGCCTTTCCACTGGCCATCGACCGCGGCAAGAAGCGCCCCGGCGTTGGGTGCCTTGCTCATCACAGCGGCCCATGCCTTGTAGAGGGATTGGGCCTGACCCATGTCGCCAAAGCGCTTGGCCTGCTCAGTGCGATTGCGGTACATCAGGTAGTCCATTCGCGCCTTGTGATCAGCCGAGGTCAGCAAGCCGGAGAACTCAGCCAAAATCTTGTCTTCGGTCGGTTTGTCCAGCATCTCGCCGCGCCAGACCTTGCGAATGGTCTTCGCCGCCTGGCTCTGTTTACCCGTCGCGACAAGCGCACGCGAAAGGATCATCGCGCCCGGCGTGGTCTCCGGCACGGTCTGGCCGAAGGCCGCCAAGACAGCGGTCGGGTTAGGGTTTTCATCGTAAAGTGCCCGCTCCGAATAAGCCCGCAGCTTTGCGAGCCCGGGCCATCCCTGCAACTCCTGCGCCGCAGCCGCGATCTCTGTCGAGGGAATGCCCTTCTGCCCCGAGACCGCAATCGCCCAGGTCAGGATATGCCGGTCAAGCGTCCCACGTCCCATGCCGTCGCGAATGGATAGCGCTTGCAGGGGATTGTTGTCGGAAAGCGCGTCCAGGCCGGATTTCAAATCACTGTTAACGGGTGCAATTGCCTGGCCGCGCGGAATTGAGCCGGTAACGATCGATTCCGGTATTGTCGTCTGGGGGACGAAACCAATCGGCTTCACGTCCGGAACGGGCGCGCCCTCATTCGGAAGCGACGACGCGGCGCTGCTCCACGCGGCGACTGTAAAGCCGAGGGCGGACACGATCAGGACTGCTCTCTTCATGGGACACTCACAACGAAAACACGCCCGACCATTTGGCGGGAGCCATCTTAACGAAAGCTTACTAACGTCAGTAAACTTCGTTCACATTTGCTATCGGAATTTGCCCTAAACCGATCCATGCGTGCTTGTCGCGGCGATTTCACCGCACTATGGTGCCCCACCAATATTCAAGGAATGCGGCCGAAGCGTGGATTTGGCCATGAGGAGTTCTGCATGTTCCAGGGATCCATTCCCGCTCTCGTCACTCCCTTCACCGATGCCGGCCAAGTGGATGAAACTTCGTTCGCGAACCACGTCGACTGGCAGATCAAGGAAGGCAGCAGCGGTCTCGTTCCGGTTGGGACGACCGGCGAATCTCCGACGCTGTCGCATGCCGAGCATAAGCGGGTTGTGGAACTCTGCATTGAAGCCGCAGCCAAGCGCGTGCCTGTCATGGCCGGCGCCGGCTCGAACAACACGCGTGAAGCAATCGAACTTGCTCAGCACGCCGAGAGGGCCGGGGCAGATGCGGTCCTCGTGGTCACGCCCTATTACAACAAGCCCACCCAGAAGGGGCTGGTCGCGCATTTCTCCGCGATCGCCGAGGCAGTGAAGCTGCCGATTTACATCTACAACATCCCGGGTCGCTCCGCTATCGACATGACGCCGGAGACGATGGGCGCGCTTGCCAAGGCGCACTCGAATATCGTCGGCGTCAAGGATGCGACGGGCAAGATCGAGCGCGTGTCCGAGCAGCGTCTTACCTGCGGCAAGGAATTCAAGCAGTTGTCGGGTGAAGATGCCACGGCACTCGGGTTTAATGCCCACGGTGGCGTCGGGTGCATCTCGGTGACCGCCAACGTGGCGCCGCGCCTTTGCGCCGAGTTCCAGGCTGCGACGCTTGCAGGTGACTATGCGAAGGCGCTGGAATATCAGGACCGCTTGATGCCGCTACACAAGGCCATCTTCATGGAGCCCGGCCTCTGCGGAGCGAAGTATGGCTTGTCGAAGCTTGGGCGGATGAGCCGCAACGTGCGTTCGCCGCTGATTTCGACACTGGAACCTGCGACGGAAGCGGCGATTGACGCAGCCATGCGCCATGCCGGCCTGCTGAACTGAGGCAAGCCATTCGGCCCGCCTTCACAGGCGGTCGATGTTCCCCTACATAGGGGAGAAGAGAGAAGGGCGCGGTCGTCGCGCCCCTAAGCATTTGGAATGTGTCATGGCCCCCAAAGGCAGCGAGCGCGTGGTCAAGAAGATCGTGGCGGAAAACCGCAAGGCGCGCTTCAACTACGAGATCATCGATACCTACGAAGCTGGACTCGTGCTCAAGGGCACCGAGGTCAAGTCGTTGCGCGAGGGCAAGGCCAATATCGCAGAATCCTATGCCTCGGATGAGGATGGTGAGATCTGGCTGATCAATTCCTATCTGCCTGAATATCTGCAGGCGAACCGTTTCAATCATGAGCCGCGCCGCCGCCGCAAGCTCCTGCTTTCCGGCCGCGAGATCAACCGTCTGCGAGCGGGGATCAATCGCGAAGGCATGACCCTGATACCGCTGAAGATCTATTTCAACGATCGCGGCCGCGCCAAAATGGAACTGGCGCTCGCCAAGGGCAAGAAGCTGCACGACAAGCGCGAATCCGAGAAGGAACGCGATTGGAACCGGCAGAAGAGCCGTCTTCTCAAGGATAACGGCTAGTCAAAGGCATAGCCGGCGGTGAATTGCTGGCTTCAAGCTTCCAGATCGGTTGGCGTTGCCGTTTCGGTTGGCCGCGGTGGTCGCTCTGAAGGATCACGCCCGATTTCGCTCTTCAGCGATAGAAGGTCGATGAAGTGATCTGCCTGGCGACGCAGATCGTCGGCAATCATTGGAGGTTGTGTTGCCATCGTTGAGATGACCGAGACCTTTCGGCCCCGCCGCTGCAGCGCCTCGACGAGCGTCGTGAAATCTCCGTCGCCGGAGAAGATGACGAGATGATCGACGGTTTCCGACTGCTCCATGGCATCGATCGCAAGCTCGATATCCATGTTGCCCTTGATCTTGCGGCGACCCATCGAATCCGTGAATTCCTTTGCCGGCTTCGTCACGACCTTGTAGCCGTTGTAATCCAGCCAGTCGATCAGCGGGCGAATGGAGGAGTATTCCTGGTCCTCGATGAGGGCCGTATAGTAGTAGGCGCGCAGGAGATAGCCACGTTTCTGGAACGCCTTCAACAGCTTGCGGTAGTCGATATCGAAACCCAAACTTTTGGACGCAGCGTAGAGATTGGCGCCATCGATAAAAAGAGCAATTTTTTCGCGTGGATCAAACATCCCGTACCAATCCAATGTGAGAAATCGTCGTGCTTCCGTCAAAAACCCAACAAAACAATGAGTTATGAGGCCGCCTGGAACAAATCGTACTTTATGAACTTTTCATATAAGAAAGATTTAGGGCACGATTCGTGATATTCCAAGCAACTTCTGGTCGAAATCCGCTTTCGTTCCAAAATTCGTCACATTCGCCCGCAGAGGCGTCGTGCAATGAAAACTTGAATTTGCCCGGTTTTAATTGTATCGGGCGTGTTAATCCCGAGATCACGACGTAAAGGACAGGCAATGGCCCGTGTCACCGTAGAAGACTGCATTGATAAAGTTGAGAACCGCTTCGAGCTGGTTCTGCTTGCCAGCCACCGTGCCCGGCTGATTTCCCAGGGCGCCTCGATCACGATCGATCGCGACAACGACAAGAACCCGGTCGTGGCGTTGCGCGAGATCGCGGACGAGATGCTGTCGCCGGACGATCTCAAGGAAGACCTGATCCACTCGCTGCAGAAGCATGTCGAAATCGACGAGCCCGAGCCCGATCCGGCGAGCCTCATCGCAGCCGGCGGCGTCGCTGCGGCCGACAGCGAAGAGCAGGAAGACCTGCCGGAAACGATCACCTTCGACCAGATGTCGGAAGAGGAGCTTTTGGCTGGCATCGAAGGCCTGGTGCCACCGGAAAAGAGCGACGATTACTAATCGTCAACCTTGCACGATTATAGCTTCGGCATATTATCGCATATCATGTGCGCCAATCCGTGATTGGCGCGCTTTTCGTTTGTAATGGAGTGGTTTCGGGATGATGCGGCAGTACGAGCTCGTGGAGCGGGTTCAGAAATATAAGCCCGACGCCAACGAAGCCCTGCTGAACAAAGCCTATGTCTATGCAATGCAAAAGCATGGGCAACAGAAGCGTGCCAGCGGCGATCCCTATATCTCGCATCCGCTGGAAGTCGCCGCCATTCTGACGGACATGCATCTCGATGAGTCGACGATCGCCGTCGCGCTGCTTCACGACACCATTGAGGACACGACGGCCACCCGCGCCGAAATCGATGAGCTCTTTGGCGAGGATATTGGTCGGCTGGTCGAAGGGCTGACGAAGATCAAGAAGCTCGACCTCGTCACCAAGAAGGCGAAACAGGCAGAAAACCTGCGCAAGCTGCTGCTTGCCATCTCCGACGACGTACGCGTGCTGCTCGTCAAGCTGGCAGATCGCCTGCACAACATGCGCACCCTCGACCACATGTCGCCGGAAAAGCGCGCGCGCATTTCCGAGGAGACGATGGATATCTATGCGCCGCTGGCCGGGCGCATGGGTATGCAGGACATGCGCGAGGAGCTGGAAGACCTTTCCTTCCGCCACATCAATCCCGAAGCCTATGAGACCGTAACCAGGCGGCTCGAGGAGCTTTCCAAGCGCAACGAGGGTCTGGTCAAGAAGATCGAGACCGAATTGGGCGATCTGCTGGTTACGAACGGGCTGACGGGCGCCATCGTCAAGGGACGCCAGAAAAAGCCTTACTCCGTGTTCCGCAAGATGCAGTCGAAGTCGCTGTCCTTCGAACAGCTCTCTGACGTCTACGGTTTCCGTATCATCGTTGAAGATATCTCGGCCTGCTATAGGGCTCTCGGCATCGTCCACACCCGCTGGCGCGTCGTTCCCGGGCGCTTCAAGGACTATATCTCGACGCCGAAGCAGAACGACTACCGTTCGCTGCACACGACGATCGTCGGCCCATCCAGGCAGCGTATCGAGCTGCAGATCCGCACCAAGCGCATGCACGAGATCGCGGAATTCGGTATTGCCGCCCATACGCTCTACAAGGACGGGGCTTCGACGTCCGACAACGATATCCTCTCGCGCGAGTCCAACGCCTACTCATGGCTGCGGCACACGATCGAGGCGCTGGCGGAAGGGGACAGTCCTGAAGAATTCCTGGAGCACACGAAGCTTGAGTTGTTCCAGGATCAGGTCTTCTGCTTCACGCCGAAGGGCAAGCTGATCGCGCTGCCACGGGGTGCGACGCCGATCGACTTTGCCTATGCCGTTCACACCAATATCGGCGACACGACCGTGGGCGCCAAGATCAACGGGCGCATCATGCCTCTCGTAACACGACTGGCGAATGGCGACGAGGTCGAGATCATTCGCTCCGGCGTGCAGGTGCCGCCTGCTGCCTGGGAAGAGATCGTGGTAACGGGCAAGGCGCGTGCGGCGATCCGCCGGGCCACCCGACTTGCAATCCGCAAACAATATGCCGGTCTCGGCCATCGCATCCTGGAGCGCACCTTCGAGCGAGCCGGCAAGATCTTCTCCCGTGAAGCGATGAAGCCCGCGCTCCATCGCCTTGGCCAGAAGGATGTGGAAGACGCCATCGCTGCGGTCGGTCGCGGTGAAATGTCGTCGCTCGACGTATTGCGCGCCGTCTATCCGGATCATCTCGAAGAACGCGTGACGGCCAAGCCGAGCGGTGACGACGGTTGGTTCAACGTTCGCAGCGCCTCCGGCATGATCTTCAAGATCCCGGGCAAGCCGAAGTCCGGCATCGATGGTGCAGATCTCAGTGCTCTGGAAATGGACACGGTGCCGATCCGCGGCATTTCGAGCAATGTTGATGTGCAGTTTGCGCCGACGGGCGCCGTACCCGGTGACCGCATCGTCGGGATCATGAATACGACGGAAAAAGGCAACGGCATTACGATCTATCCGATCCAGTCACCGACGCTGCAACGTTTCGACGATCAGCCGGACCGCTGGATTGATGTTCGCTGGGATCTCGACGAGGCCAACAAGTCGCGTTTCATGGCGCGCATCATGGTCAATGCGTTGAATGAGCCCGGTACGTTGGCAAAGCTTGCCCAGACCGTTGCCGGCGTCGACGTCAATATTCGGGTGTTCAATACGGTGCGCGTCGCAACCGACTTCACCGAAATGACGCTCGACGTCGAAGTGTGGGACCTTCGGCAGTTGAACCAGCTGCTTGCCCAGCTGAAGGACCTCGAATGCGTCGCGACGGTTCGCCGGCTTTACGAGTAAGTCGGCAACCGCCCCTTGGCATTTGCACATTTTGTGATCGCTTCATGACGGAAAACGCACTGATATAAGGCTAGGTATGCGTCAATTGCATAGCTGTGCCCTTGTTAGAGCGTTGGTAATTGCTGCTGCGAGCGCCTATCTTCCAGTCATCAGGAAACGAACAGAAGATGAGGCAAAGAAATGTTTAAACCGATCAAGAAGATTGCCCGCGCATTGCGCGCTCCGACCGCTGAAGAACGCGAAATGGACTATCTGAACGGCTCGTTTGACCGTATCGATCTTGAATATCGTCAGCGTCAGGTTGACCGCGGTATGTTTCGCACCCGTTAATATCGGTTCTATACTTGAAGAATGAAAGGGGCGTATTGCATATCGCGCCCCTGGTGAGTGCTCAGTCTGCAGTGATCAAATAATGACTGAGATAGTTTGACGCTCTTGTAACGCTGGTGCGAGTTGCACTACATACGCGCCATGCTGTTCAGACGTCGAAAACCTGCCGGATTTCGTGAAAAGATGCGCGAGTTGTTGTGGCCTCGCAAGGGATTCTTGCGGCCGCTCCGCTATCTCACGATGCGTGTTCTGCGCTTGACGGCGTCGCCGCACGCCGTCGCCATGGGCGTAGCCGCAGGGATCTTCGTGTCCTGGACGCCCTTTATCGGCGTTCATTTTATCATGGCCTTCGTACTCAGCTATCTATTCGCGGGCAATATGGTCGCCGCTGCTCTTGGCTGTGCGGCCTTCGGCAATCCGCTGACCTATCCGTTCATCTGGGGCGCGACCTGGGAGATCGGTCACCTGCTGCTTGCGCGTCAGGATACGATGCAAGGGCATTCGATCGACCTTGGGGCGCTGTTTCATGAGCTGCATTTCAGCGAACTCTGGCAACCGGTGCTCGAACCGATGCTTGTCGGCTCCATCCCGCCGGCGCTCTTGACCTCCGTCATCGTTTATTTCGGAACCTTTTATGCCGTGAAGGGCTTTCAGACGCGCCGCCGCGAACGCCTTATGACGCGTGCCCGCGTGCGGCTGTCCAATCCAGTGCAGGAAACCGTATGATCATCGGTATCGGCAGCGATCTCATTGATATCAGGCGCGTCGAGAAATCCCTCGAACGCTTCGGCGACCGCTTCACCAATCGCTGCTTCACCGAGATTGAGCGGGCAAAGTCCGATCGGCGCGCCAATCGCGCCGCCTCCTATGCCAAGCGTTTCGCCGCCAAGGAAGCCTGCTCCAAGGCTCTCGGGACGGGCATGGCGCAAGGTGTGTTCTGGAAGGATCTCGGCGTTGTGAACCTGCCGAGCGGCAAGCCGACGATGCGGCTGACGGGCGGCGCGGCCGATGTGCTGAAGTCGCTACTGCCGGCTGGCCACAAGGCTGCCATTCATTTGACGATAACGGATGATTATCCCTTGGCGCAGGCGTTCGTCATCATTGAGACCCTGCCGGAAGATGTCTGAGCAGCGACGTAGAGTCGCTTTTAATGTTGGCGCCATTGCCGCAATCGGTCGAAGCCGCTAGAGAGAAGCAAACAAGAGTTGCGCCCTGGCGGTGCATTGAAGGAACAAGACTGCGTGTCCGAAAAAGTCGAAACCAAGCCGAACGCCCTATGGGAAAACATCAAGGTCATCGCCCAGGCGCTGATTTTGGCGATGGTTATCCGAACGGTGCTTTTTCAGCCGTTCACCATTCCGTCCGGCTCCATGATGCCGACACTGCTTGTCGGTGACTACATCTTCGTCAACAAGTTTGCCTACGGCTATTCGAGGTTCTCGCTGCCGTTCTCGCCGAACCTCTTCAGCGGTCGCATTTTCGAGAGCGAGCCGAAGCGCGGTGACATCGTTGTCTTCCGGTTCCCGCCGAACCCCGACGTTGATTACATCAAGCGGCTGGTTGGTCTTCCCGGTGATCGCATTCRGGTCAAGGAAGGCGTCCTCTACGTGAACGGCACGGCGGTTCCGAGGGTGCCGAATGGCACGTTCAATTCCGACTACGCGCAGGATCCGGGCCAGGATGTGCCGGTGTATCGCGAGACGCTGGATAACGGCGTCAGCTTTGACACGCTGGATCAGTCCCCGGTTTCGCGTGGCGACAACACCCGCGAGTTTATCGTTCCGGAAGGCCATTACTTCATGATGGGCGATAATCGCGATAATTCGCTCGACAGCCGCTTCGACGTTGGCTTTGTGCCTGCGGAAAATCTGGTCGGTCGCGCCAGCGTCATCTTCTTCTCGCTCGGCAACGACACCTCGTTCCGCGAGATCTGGAAGTGGCCGACGAACATGCGGTGGGATCGTCTGTTCAAGGGCGTTGAATGAGCAAGTCACAGACGCTTTCGGCGGCGGATCGAACACGGCTTGAAGCCCTGATCGGTCACGAGTTCGCCGAAAAGGAGCGGCTGGATCGGGCACTGACGCATGCAAGTGCCCGCACGCAGAAGGGCGGCAACTACGAGAGGCTGGAGTTCCTCGGTGACCGAGTCCTCGGCCTCTGCGTTGCCGAACTGCTCTTCCGGACGTTCGGTACGGCGACCGAGGGCGAACTTTCGGTGCGCCTCAATCAGCTCGTCAGTGCCGACACCTGTGCTGAGGTCGCTGATGAACTCGGCCTGCATCTCTTCATCCGGACTGGCGCCGACGTCAAGAAGCTGACCGGCAAGCGTATGATGAACGTGCGAGCCGACGTCGTCGAAAGCCTTATTGCGGCGATCTACCTCGATGGCGGCCTGGAGGTCGCCCGGCGTTTCATCCTGAAGTTCTGGGAAAAGCGGGCAGCGCGCGCCGACGGCGCGCGGCGCGACGCGAAGACCGAATTGCAGGAGTGGTCGCACGCCAAATTCGGCATCACGCCGATCTACCGGGTTGAAGAACGCACCGGACCGGATCATGATCCGCGTTTCACGGTGACGGTAGAGGTCACAGGTGTTAGGCCCGAAACGGGCATCGAACGCTCAAAGCGGGCCGCGGAACAGGTCGCAGCCACGCGAATGCTGGAACGCGAAGGCATTTGGCAGAAGTCCTCTGCCGGAAACTGACGGGACAAATGACGGAAGAACACGATATGGCGGACGACGCCCCTGAAACTGCGGGTGCCACACGGTCAGGCTTTGTCGCGTTGATTGGAGCGACCAACGCCGGCAAGTCCACGCTGGTCAATCGCCTCGTCGGCGCCAAGGTTTCGATTGTCAGCCATAAGGTGCAGACGACGCGTGCCATCGTGCGCGGCATCGCGATCCACAACAATGCGCAGGTCGTGTTCATGGATACGCCCGGCATTTTCAAGCCGCGTCGGCGGCTCGACCGCGCGATGGTGACATCAGCCTGGGGCGGCGCAAAGGATGCTGACCTGATCATGCTGCTGATCGACAGCGAACGTGGTCTGCGCGGCGATGCGCAAGCCATTCTTGAGGGCCTCAAGGAGGTACATCAGCCAAAGATTCTCGTCTTGAACAAGATCGATCGGGTCAAACGCGAAGATCTGCTGGCGCTTGCGGCGGCGGCCAACCAGAAGATCGACTTCACGCATACCTTCATGATCTCGGCCGAGAACGGCTCCGGCTGTGACGACGTCATGGATTATCTGGCAAAGACGCTGCCAGAAGGCCCCTGGTACTATCCCGAAGACCAGATCTCCGACCTTCCGATGCGCCAGCTGGCTGCGGAGATCACCCGCGAGAAGCTGTTCCTGCGTCTGCATCAAGAGCTTCCATATTCGTCGCATGTCGAGACGGAAAAGTGGGAAGAACGCAAGGACGGCTCGGTTCGAATCGAGCAGGTAATCTACGTCGAACGGGATAGCCAGAAGAAGATCGCGCTCGGCAAGGGTGGCGAAACGATCAAGGCGATTTCGTCGGCGTCCCGACGAGAGCTCTCCGAAATCCTCGAGCAGCCGGTTCATCTCTTCTTGTTCGTGAAGGTTCGTGAAAATTGGGGCGATGACCCCGAGCGCTTCCGCGAAATGGGTCTGGATTTTCCGACGTAAGTTGACGGCTTCTACCGCGTTGTTTCTGCGTTAAAAATTCCCGCGCGGGTGGAACAACCCTTGCCATTTGCGTGTTCTCGTAGGAAGCGCTGCCAATTCCGGCAGCGTCCTTCATTCGAGCACAAGGGCCTGTATGCCGACCGCGCGTCCCACCCACTCGTTCAAAACGCCCTGCGAGCACTGTCCGCTGCGTGCCAACCGGGTCTTCCGGGAGTTCACCGCCGATGAACTCGACTTCGTTTCGAAATTCAAGAGAGGCGAGCTGGCCGCGGATGCTGGTGCCACGATCATAGTCGAGGGTGCGCACAGCGCTCACCTGTTCACCGTCCTTTCCGGCTGGGGTTTTCGTTACAAGACGCTGGAGGACGGACGCCGGCAAATCCTGAACTACGTGATGCCGGGTGATCTGATCGGTCTTCAGGGAACGATTATGGGGGAGATGCAGCACTCCGTCGAGGCATTGTCGCCTGTATCGCTTTGCGTTTTCGAGCGCGACAAGCTGATGACCCTCTACAACAAGCATTCGTCCCTGGCCTTCGACATCACCTGGATTGCCGCCCAGGAAGAACGTATCCTTGACGAACACCTATTGAGCATTGGTCGCCGGACAGCGCTCGAGCGCGCCGCCTATCTCATCGCTTTCCTGTTCGAGCGCGGCAGGCAGCTGAAGCTCTTCAACGGCCACGCATCGATTCCAATCACGCAGCAACACGTTGCGGATACATTGGGACTTTCGATCGTGCATACAAACAAGACATTGAAAAAGCTCGCCAATCGCAACCTCATCCGCTGGCAGGAGCGTGCCTGCGAGGTGCTTGATGGGGAGGGGCTCAAGGCTGCTGCCGGTTGGGAGGGGCTTGGAGAGAGGGGCCGTCCGTTCATATAATAGCTGTAAGCGACATGTCTTATTTAAATGCCTTCTGAGCGGCACGCCCGTAAGGTCACCCTGCCATCTTTCTTCCTGCCCTGCTTTTTATCGACCCGAAACGAAAAAGCGGCTATGCAAGCTAAGCGGTATATAGTCGTCGCCAATGAGCCATGGGGCGTCAGAGGTTGAAATCCGGGAAATGCAGGTGCCGAGCATCTTAGTTGATACTCAGCGAGGGGCGTATTGGGTATGAAGGCAAACCGTGTTCTTGTCCTCGAGGACAGTTTGATCATCGCGATGGAGGCGGAGGATATTCTCCGCCAGGTGGGCGTGGAAACGATTGGAATCGTCAGCAGCCTTGAACAGGCGATGGAGGCGACCAAGACCGCGACCTTCGATTTCGCGCTGCTGGACGTCAATCTTGGCGAAGTCATGAGCTTCGACTTTGCCCGTCATCTGGCGAACAGCAACATCCCCTTTGGGTTTGTGAGCGGTTATTCCGATACAAAGGACTTCCCCGAAGACCTTCGGAACGTGCCGCTGCTCGTCAAGCCGTTTGGAGAATCGGCGATGCGCGACTTCCTCCAGAAACTGTTCCCAGCCAGCGCCTGAATGCCTTTTTATGACAGGGCAACGGTCTTGCGTTAGGATCGAATCGTAAGTTTAGGGTTCGCTTCCGATGCAGTGGCATGACCGGGCAATCATCTTGGGCGTCAAGCGCCATGGCGAGACCAGCGTCATCGCCGAGGTGATGACGCGCGAGCGCGGCCGCCATCTTGGCATGGTCCGCTCTGGTCGGTCTCGTGCCATGCAACCGGTTCTTCAACCCGGCAACGAGGTCGAGGTTACGTGGCGTGCGCGCCTAGACGAGCACCTTGGCGAATTCCGTATAGAGCCATTGACGTTACGGGCCGCGCGGCTGATGGAAACGGCGACTGCCGTCTATGGCGTGCAGGCGATGGGCGCACTGCTGCGCTTGCTGCCGGAGCGCGATCCGCATCCACATCTCTTCGAAGCGCTCGAAGTCATCCTCGACAATCTCCACAATCCGGCGGATGCCGGTGAGCTCTTCGTCCGTTTCGAGCTTGCCGTTCTGAACGACCTCGGCTTTGGTCTCGATTTGACCGAGTGCGCCGCGACGGGCAGTCGTTCCGACCTTGCTTATGTGTCGCCGAGGTCGGGCAGGGCGGTCAGCCGGACTGCGGGTGCTCCCTGGGCGGACAAGATGTTGCTCCTGCCACCATTCCTGAACAGTGAGGAAAACCGCGCGGCTGATATCGACGGCCTCAGCGCCGCGTTCCGCCTGACGGCATTCTTTCTCCATCGCCATGTCTATGAGCCGCGCGGCGTGGAAGCGGCAGCTGCGCGCGAGGGCTTCGTACAGGCAGCTCTGAAAGCACTCAAGGCGGCCGCACCGCAGGACGAATTGTCCGCCTGACCGACCGTTTTTCATTGGCGAAAAACATCATTCGGATCAGGCGCTTTACGTGTCTCACGCATCTTCCTATTTCGATCGCATGCAACCCAGCGATTGGAGGAATGCGATGCTGACCAAACCGGATGCGATGACGACGATAAATCTCTGGAACGATTATGAAATGCCCCGGTTGGGTATGGGCTGCTGGGCGATCGGCGGTCCCTTCTATGCCGGCGACACGCCGCTCGGCTGGGGCGAGGTCGATGACGACGAGTCCGTCGCCGCCATTCATCGCGCGATCGAACTCGGCATCCGTTTCTTCGATACGGCTTCGAACTATGGGGCCGGGCATTCAGAGGAAGTTCTCGGGCGTGCGATCGGTAGTCGCAGCGACATTGTCATCGCGACCAAGTTCGGCTTTGCCACCGATCCGTATACGAAGCAGGCAACCGGCGCCTTCGCCGATGCTGTCTTCATTCGCCGCTCGGCCGAGACGTCGCTGCGCAGGTTGAAACGGGATCGCCTCGATCTGCTTCAATTTCATCTGAACGACTTTCCGCTTGAACAGTCGGACGAGGTTTTCGAAATCCTTGAGACGCTCCGTGACGAGGGGAAGATCGACGCCTTCGGTTGGAGCACGGATTATCCCGATCGTGCCGCGCGACATGCCGGCCGCCCTGGTTTTGTTTCCGTCCAGCACACGATGAACGTCTTCGAGCCGGTGCCTGACATGATCTCGGTGATCGAACGGCATGGCCTGATTTCGATCAACCGCGGGCCGCTCGCGATGGGCTTGCTCAGCGGAAAATTCCGCGCCGACACGAAAATCGGTGACAAGGATGTTCGCGGCGCGAGCCTTGACTGGATGGTCTACTTCAAGGACGGCCGGATCGCGCCGGAATTTGCAGCGCGATTGGAAGCGGTTCGCGAGTTGCTGAAGTCCGATGGTCGAACTCTCACACAAGGCGCCCTGGCGTGGCTGTGGGCGCGCTCGCCCCGAACCCTGCCGATCCCGGGCTTTCGCACCGTTGCCCAGGTTGAAGAAAACGCCGGCGCGCTGGCCAAAGGCCCGTTATCGCCGGCTATCACGGATGAAATCGATGAGGCACTCGTGCAGCTTCGCGCCTAGCCGCGGTTGCGGACCTTGAAGGCCCAGCCTTCGGGCCTCTCCTCGATGACTTTGGCTGTATCGCCGACCGCAATCCGACCGGTCCCGCGAGGCGTGACATTCCAGCCGAAGAGCGGACCGGGTACACGCCGGTCCGCAGACATCCGAATGCGCCCCATGGCGGGCATCGGACTAGGAACGTCGCGCGATCCGGTCGATTGGTCCTGGGTGGTCATGATGCAACGTGCGCAAGGTTTGACGAGATCGAAACGAATGCCGCCGATCTCAATCGCAGCCCACCGGTCTTCCTGCCAACCTTCCTCGGTATCAAGGCTGATATTGGGCCGGAACCGCTCCATGCCCACTTGCCCTTCGCCGTGCGCCTCGAGATCGGCATTCAGTGCCCGCAGGGAGCCTGTCGTGGTGACAAGGATCTGGTAGCCATCGGCGAATGTGACCGGTGTGCCTTCGCCGGCCCATTCCGCACTGGCGGAACGCTTGGCATCCTGATCGAAGAACACCAGTCTCACCTCTCGCCCGAGCCAGGCCGAAAGTTCAGCATTCGCAGCATCATCGGCAACCGCCGCATTGACGATGGACTTCCAGATCGAGACGTCCATCCGTTTTGAGGCCGTTCGAATCTGCGCGTCAATCTTCTTGTCGCCCATGGTGAGATGGAGGCCCGACGGTCCCGCCTGCACGGCGATGCGAGCGAGATCGGGCAACTCCCGCTGGGTGATGAAGTGTCCGTCCCGATCGGTGATCATGGCGCGCCGGTCGCCCGGCAACCCGAATGCATCGATCTCCGAGGACTGCAGCGCGATACCCCGAGCACTTTTGAGCGGATAGATGAAAAGGCCTGTAATACGCATCAAGTGCTCCTAGATTTCGTCCATGAAAGCCGCAAGGAAGTCGCGCAGGCGCTGGTCGCGTGTGGCCGCGAGCGCCCGCCCGGCCTTCGTCTGAAAGCCGTCCGCGAGTTTGAACAATTTTGTCTGGAAGTGGTCAATGACATAGCGCTTGTCGTCAAGCTCGCGGTTGCTGCCTGCCGGATCGAACGGATCGTAGAGCGCGGAGGACATTCGGCCGCCAATGTAGAAGCAGCGTCCCGCGCCGACCATGCCGATCGCATCCAGGCGATCGGCATCCTGCAAGATCCTTGCCTCCAGGGTCTCGGGCGTAACATTGGCGGAAAAGCTATGCGCGACAATCGCATGCGCAACGGCGGTGATGTCGTCACTGGCCCAGCCAAGCTTCGCGAGAACGGCCGAGGCCTTCGCTGCTGCCAAAGCGGACGCCTTTGAGCGCATGGGGGAGTTCTTCTCCACGGCGACGCAATCGTGCAGGAGGACGGAAGCCGCAAGGATCCTGGCATCGCCACCCTCGACAGCCTGAATGCGCATGGCGTTCTTGAAAACGCGCAAGACATGCGCCACGTCATGCGAGCCGTCATCGCCTTCCGACGAATGCGGTACGAGCGCGGCGGCAAGCTTTTCAAATGGAGCGAAGGCCTTCGCCTGGAACATGGGATCACCGCGTGGGAAGAGGGTGTCCTTCCATAAACGCAGGAACCACGAGTCGCAACGAAGAGCGTACTAGCTGGCGCGGGCGCTCGGGTGCGCCTGCGGCCAAGCCAACAGGTAAGGTACGTCCCCGGCCGGCCGTGGCGGGCTGATATGGTAGCCCTGGATTTCATCGCAGGCTTCGCGCTGGAGCATGGCCAACTGCTCGGCCGTTTCGACGCCTTCCACGGTCACGCGCATGCCGAGCGCATCGCCGAGAAGGATGATGGCACGCATGATCGCAAAGGCTTCTTTGTCTTCAACGATACCGTTGACGAACGACTTGTCGATCTTGATCTTGTCGAAGGGGAACCGTCGGAGATAGCTCAGCGACGAATAGCCGGTGCCGAAGTCGTCCATGCCGATCCGGATGCCGCTCTGCTTGAGCGCGTGCAGTACAGGCAGGGCCTCATCGAGGTTTTCCATCAGCACGCTTTCGGTGATCTCGATTTCTAAACGGTTAGCTGGCAGCCCCGCTTCGGCCAGCGACGCGGCGACATCGCTCGGCAAATCACTGTTCGTAAACTGGATCGCCGATACGTTGACCGCAACCTTGATATCTTCTGGCCAATCCATGGCATCGCGGCAGGCGCGGCGTATGACCCAGCGTCCGATATCGACCACGAGGCCAACCTCCTCGGCAAGGGGAATGAACTCCATGGGCGGCACCCGTCCGCGCGTCGGGTGGTTCCATCGCAGAAGCGCCTCGAAACCGCAGATCTTCTGTTGGCCGAGGTCATAGAGCGGTTGATAGTGAAGCTCGAACTCCTCGCGTTCGATCGCCTTGCGCAAATCCGCTTCCAGTGTATGCCGTGCTTTGATCTGCGCTTCCATTTCGGCCGTGAAGAAGCGCTCGCCCTTTCCACCGCTGCACTTGGCATGCGACAGTGCGACGCCGGCGTGTTTCAGCAGGGTGTCCGTTTCAATTCCGTCCTGCGGACTGATTGCGATCCCCATCGACACGCTGAGTTCAACGGCCTTGTCTCCACGAAAGAACGGCTCCGAGAGTTCGCGGCGAATCTGGTCGGCCAGAGCCGTGACGTTCCATGGCTGCTGCCGTCCGGATTGAAGAATCGCGAATTCGTCCGAGCCGAGGCGCGCCAGCACATTACCGCCTGCCGACATGCGGATGCGCTCAGCCACCTGCCGCAGGATCTTGTCACCGGCCAAAACGCCGAGGGTGTTATTGATCGATTTGAAGCGGTCAAGATTAAGGTGCACAAGGGCAATCTGCTCGTCCGGCTTACAGGCGGCCAACGCGGCGTCGATGCGCTCCCTGAGGCTGATGCGGGTCGGCAGTCCGGTCAGCGGGTCGTGATGAGCGAGATAAGCTATGCGCTCGGCCGCCTTTCGGTCTTCGGTAACGTCCGCATGAATGGAAATGTTGCTGCCATCGGGGAGGACGGTGATGACGCTCTGGATGGTGCGCCCGTCTTCCATGATCCATTCGCGGTGGCGGATGTGTCCACCTTCGGTGGCGGCGCGCAGACGGGAGACCTTTTTCTCGATCCGCTCGGTGCCGCGGATCATCGAGATGAGTGTTTTCAGCGAGGCGCCGGGAGAGGCAGCTTCGACGCTGAAGCCGAAAACTTGTCGGAAGCGCGTGTTGCAGACGATCAATCGCTGCTCAGCGTCGAAGACACTCAGACCTTGCGGCAGGTTGTCGAGAACGATCCCGAACAGGCGTTGCTGTTCCGCGAGATCTTCTTTCGCGGCAACGAGGCCGCCTTTAAGCGTGGTGTTTTCTTCGCTCAGAAGGTGAGAATGGTCTTCCGCGGCGCGCTTCTTTCCTGCCTGCAGTCGATATGTTTCGACGACAAGATTCATCAGGCGCTCAGCGTTGGCAGAGCCATCCTCATTGACGGCGGTCGTGCACTGTTGCCGGAAAAGGGCTTCAGCGTCCATTTTCGGCAATCTTTGTTTCGGGAGCGAGGGGAGGGTGAGCGGAGCCCTGTGAGCGTGCTGCCAGCCTGCAGTTTCGACGCGGCGCGCCAGACATGAAAAGACCTTCTGAAACAATCCAAAATTATCGTCTAGGCAATCTCAAATTCGACCGGCCCCTATGCTGACGTGGCGAAGATAATCCATCGGTCGCATTAAAATTCTATTGCAACGCAAACGAATATATTGCTGGCATTATATTTGACTGCTGGTCACGAACTGCCTGGAAATGTGGCGATTTGAGCCCAGACCGCGCGCGGCTGATGCGCTGAAATCACACTTTGTCAATCATGGTTAATGGCGTGTTAACAGCTTATTGACGCAGTGCGCAAATCAGTTTAACGACCGTTTAGTCTTAGATTTTCCCATTTCGTATTGCGTACAAACATCACCGAAACAGCGGTGAATGGAGGTTTGTATGAGCCAAGTTTCATCGGTTAGTGATACATCCTATGCGTATCTCGCGACCCTGTCGCGATTGGACACAAATGGCGACGGCGTGCTGAGCCGTGGCGAGCGGGCGGCTGATGACAAGCCGGGCATTCTGAAGCAGTTGGGCTCAGAAGGGAGCAATGCTCAGGACTTTGCACCAAAGCTCTCGGATGGCGTGCTTGCCTTCATGATGGCTGCAAGTGAAACGGGTAGCCGTAATTTCTATCCGCAGTCCCAGCAGAACGCCTCTTACGATCTGTATAAGAGCACATACGGTCAGTATGATCTCGACACTGTCGCCTGATCACGTGGTGCGCTGAATTTGCGAAGCAGGCCTCAGAGCCTGCTTTTTCGTTGCCGCCGTTTTGGGAACTGCTTCGTGCCTCGCGCGTTCGGAAACGACGATGCAAAGGAAGCTCCAATGAAAACAATCCTCTCGTTCGCGGCTCTGACGCTCTTGGCCGTTTCCTCCGCTGCGATGGCTCAGGACAAGCAAACGGCCACTGCGGACTTTATCGGGCGTGATGGAAAGGCAAGCGGTCGGGCCACGCTAACGGCGGCGGCAAATGGCGGCGTATTGATCGAAGTCGAAGTGGCTGGGCTGCCTGCCAACAAATGGGTCGCATTCCATGTCCACGAGACCGGCAGTTGCGATGCGGCCGGCCATCACGAGTCAGCCGGAAAGCACTTCAATCCGACCAATGCCGAGCACGGCCTGCTGTCCGCAATGGGACCCCATGCCGGCGACATGCCCAACCAGTATGTTGATCAGGATGGCGTTCTGCGAGCGCAGGTGTTTGACGGCATGGTCACACTCGACGGCAAGACTGATGGCGTCCGCGGCCGAGCGCTGATCGTTCATGCCAATTCTGATGACTATCGCAGCCAACCTGCAGGCGATGCGGGTGAGCGCCTTGCCTGCGGCGTCATCAAGTAGGCAGTCTTTCCGGTCAGTGATAGTAGTATCGCTCCGCATACCACTCGCTTGATGCAACCGGCCTATCCGTCGCGACCCATTGCCCGATGCGACTTGTTTCGAGCAGGTCGGCCGTCGCGTGATCTTCCAGCCCGACGAATATGATATTCGTGTTTTCACGCAGTCTGGGATCGGTGCCGAAACCCGTGCGGCTGTCATCGGCCGAGTAGAGCAGCCGCATCCTGACATAGAAGAACTCGGCCTGGTAATCTGCAGCGCCTTTTTCGCTGAAGGCATGCGCAACGTCGATAACAGACTTCTGAGGCCCGCGATAAGCAGTGATTGCCTCATTCAGGCCGAATGTTGCCCCGTACAGCGCAATCGAACGTATCGGAACCGAGCTGGTGGCGCCGGTGGTCAAATCTATCTGTTGGCCGAGGAAGCGGACTTTGACACCATCCAGATCGCCGCGAAAGAAGTAGGAAAATCGATCACGTGTGAGATAGATCGCTTGCCACCGGAACCACGCATATTCGTCGCGCGCGCTTGTCAGGCTCCTGAGTGTAGCCAAGCATCGCACAAACGTATCGCGATAATTCTGCAGCGACATCGATCGACCTCCTCGAGGGATAACCGGTATCGACTCAAAACGTTCCAGCGGTCGGCTCGTCAAAAGCCAGTGTGAAAGGTGCGTTTCCATCCGCGTCCGCGCCACGGCCGATCGTTCGAACCGCATCGACCAGCCGCCCTCCGCGGCCGAGCAGGTCATCGCCGATCTGGATCAGCCGCGCATTCGGCGTGGCAAAAGGCGATGCAGTGCGCAGCCGGCGAACGAGCGCCGCATCCTCCTGCTCCGGCGACACGGAAAGGGCGGTAATCAAGGCCGCCGCCGGCGACCGGGAGACGCCCATCCAACAGTGGATCAAGAGTGGCGCAGCGCGATCCCACTCGCGGGCAAAACCGATGATCTCCCGCGCATGCGTTTCATCCGGCGTGACAAGGTTACCGGTTCCCTTGAACGCGATGTCGTTCATATGGAGGAGAAGATGCCGGTGCGCCTGAATCACGGCAGGCCGGTGGAAAGCCTGTTCCTTCGCCATCAGGCTGATCATCTCACGGGCGCCATGCCGGACTGCCATTTCGGCGATCCGGGCAAGCGGAGCGACAATGATGACAGTCATGCTTTGCTGCTCCGCATGGCCTCAATTGTCTCGAAGCGCTCGCAAAACAGGCGCTGCGCCTCGACTGCCGGCAGTGGCGTCATCAGCAACATGTCTTTTGTGATTCCGCGCGGCTGGCCGAAGAATTTCTTTGCCTCAATGGACGTAAACCCGGCAAGCTGAGTTGCCTCGAAATACGCAGCGATGGTGTCAGCCTTCTTGATCTTCTCCTTGAGTTCGCGCGTAGGGTGGGGCGGCAGGCCAAACCGAAGGTGGACGGCCGCTTCCAACCGCTTTTCGACGGCCTTGTATCCGCCGCCGACGACCGACTTGAACGGCGAGATCATGTCGCCGATGACATACTCCGGCGCATCATGCAGCAGCGCCATCAGGCGCTGATCGGCTGTCGCCTCGTTGAGGTGGCGGAAAATATCCTCCACGACAAGGCAATGCTGGGCGACGGAGAAGGCGTGATCTCCCGAGGTCTGCCCGTTCCAGCGGGCAACGCGCGCAAGCCCATGCGCAATATCGCTCACCTCGACGTCGAGAGGAGAGGGGTCGAGCAGATCAAGCCGGCGGCCCGAGAGCATGCGCTGCCACGCGCGCGGCGCCTTTGTCGTCACGCGCTGGCCTCGTCCGCCGTCGACGGGAACGTCAGCCCTGTCCAGGCGGGTAGTTCGAGAATGACGGCCGTCTCTCCTGCCAATAGAGGCGTCGCTGTCGCAATGGCCTCACCGGCACGGTCGATGCGAACGATCGCGAGGCCGCCTTTTCCGACGACCGATCCGAGCGTGCCGACCGGCTTGCCCCCGGCGGTGATCTCCGTCCCGGAGGGCGGCAGCGCCGTCTCGGCTTTCACGGTGACGACACGGCGGCGCGCCGTGCCGCGATGCTGCATGCGCGAGACGACCTCCTGGCCGACATAGCAGCCCTTCTTGAAGGAGAGGCCGCCGTTGAAGTCCATCAGGACATCGTGCGGGAAGGCATCCTGCAGCGCATAGTCCTGCCCGGATACGGCAACGCCGCTCGCGATGCGCAATGCGTCATAGATTTCGCGGTCATTGGCACCGTGCTGCCCCGCCTGGCGGACGAGCGCCACGCCAGCTTTGGCAAAGCGGCTATCGGCTGGACCCGTATTTGCGCCGTCCCAAGAAACCGTGACGCCCTCGCCGGCAGGCGAAAGGTCGACGGCGGCTCTGAGCTTGTACATCCCCAGTCGCTTAAGCAGCGCATCCCGCTGATCATCGTCCGTATCGATGATGAACCCATCGCCGTCCTGCCAGATCATGAAATCGAACAGGATTTTGCCCTGCGGCGTCAACAGCGCGCCCGGCCGTGCTTCATCCGCTGCGAGCGCGGCAAGATCGGTCGTGATCAGGTTCTGCAGAAAGGATTGGGCCTCCGGACCGCTCACCCGTATAAGCGAGCGGTTCTTCAGAAATACGGCTGGCATGGCGCACCTGTCGCGTTCGTTATCGCTCAGAAGTATGTCTTCGGTGAGGGGATCGCAAGCCTCAGTCGCCGGCGGTGAAGTACTTCCATTTGCCGTCGGGGGTGATGCCCAATCGATAGAAATTATAACCGCCGAACTCCTGCATGTCGGACAGGTCGCCGGCCGTAACGATGCGCAGCAATTCCACTCGCTCGGGGGGAGTCAGAGCCTTCAGGTCCTTCTCGGCGAAATAGGGCCAGACAAACATTTCGTCCGGTGTGCCCTGGCCGACATGAACGAAGCCGGTGGAAATGACATCAAGCAGGATCGCCAGGATCTCATCGCCCTCCGGATCGCCCGAAAGATCCTTGAGCGCGCTGATGGGGTCGTCCGTCGGCTCTCCGACCGTCACCTGTGTCTGAGTGGCGCCGGTGCCGAGCAGGGGGCGCAGCCGCTCGAGATCGCCCGAAGCGGCAGCCTCGACGATCTGCTCCCGCATCTTTCGAACGGGCTCGGGGACCTTGCTGATATCGTAGATGACTTCGACTGGCTTCGAGCTGTCCTCGGCGCCGGGCGTCTTGTCGTTGCTTTGGCCGGCCTGCGAATTGACCAGCGGGTCGGGCATCGGAACGCCGGGTGAGGTTGGGGAGGGGGCTGGCTTGTCGCCGCCTTGGCCAGGAGCGCTTTGTTCAACCTGTCCTGGGGTCTTCTGCAGCTCTGAGAGTGCCAGGGCCGAAGTCCCGGTCAGAAAGCTACTGGCGCTAAGGCCGATTGCAAGCAAAAGCGGCGCGATCGCGGGCCGCGAAGCATTGTCCCTAGCGGAATGCATCAAACTCTCTGTGATCGTTATTGCAGGGTGCGGTTCGGAGAAAACTCGCCGGCAAGCATGCGCTCGCGCAAGGAATCCAGAAGCGCTTCGGCACTATTCTCGCCATGGAGGCGAATGGTTTCCCGTAGCGCGTGGATGATTGCTGTATCGGCGATGATCTCGGGTTCGATTCCGTCGGCCATGCCATCAGCCCAGGCTTCGTTATGGTACTCCAAAGCCGCCTGAGTCTTCTCATGAACGATCATGTCGTCGATGTCATTGAGGCTTGGTTCCATTGTCATTTCCTCAAACTGCATGCCTTACTGCCTAGTTAACGACCTTATCAGCCTTTTCCCAAAACGACACGGCCGCCAGTGAAAAGAGGTTAATTAACCGTTAATTTCCGAACCTTGATGTTATTTCTGTGGCGAGTGTTGCACCTTCGGCACGGTATCGCTCTTCTGCCACGATGGCTGCCTGCGTGCAATCCGTGTAAACAGACGCGAAAGCGCGGTATCCGCGATTGAAAGCCGCGGTCAGCTGTTCCTTGCGCTGCGGCTCGTCCCTGGCTTCTGAATCAAGCAGTTGCTGCATGCGCCCTCGCCACTCGCTACTGTTTTCCGCCTTGCACAAAGTCCTCAGGTAGTGAACCGAGCCCAACACTTCGGCAAGCCGCGATAGCTTTTCGTCGTATGGCACGGTGACCGCTTTTGGCGCACTCTGCTCTGGCAACACTGGCGGCGTCGTACCCTGTGCCCATACAGGGGCGGGTAGGGCGGCGCTTGCGCACAATGCAAGAAACAGGAACGCGCGTCGAACGGGAATCATGTTGATAGTTGATACCCTGACAGTGACGGGAACAAGGCGCTTGCTTGAGTTTCCACCTGCTTATTCGCTGCCGGACGCCAGGCGCTCGGCACATTCAAGCACGCTTTGAGGCACGGGTAACCGGCGGATCTCCTCAACGGTGAACCAGCCGATATCGGCGGCGTCGTCGGCCGAAAGGCCGATGGCCGTCTCGTCGGCCTCGACCCGAAATACGGAAAGAAAGAAGTGGTTGACGACCGCGCCGTCAGGGGCGTGCGTCTTCAAATCGTATGTAGCGAAGAGGTGAGGGTTGCGAGCTTTTATGCCGGTCTCCTCCTCCAACTCGCGCAACGCCGTTTCCTCTGGCATTTCGCCCGGTTCGGCCCGTCCTCCCGGAAACGCATACATGTCGGCCGCCGGCGGATTGCGCCGAAGCACGAGGAGGAACCGGTTGCCGCGCTGGAGGATGGCCGAGGAGGCCGCCTTCGGAATGGAACTCATGGGGTTGCCGCGTTGGTCTCTGTTGGGATGTGCTTGGCGCAGCCATCGTTCCGCCGGATATTGAACGCGGCGATTCGATGGAGCTCTCGTGACTTATATCATTTATACTGCAGCAGCTGTTTTCGAGATTGCCGGCTGCTTCACCTTCTGGGCCTGGCTGAGAATGGCAAAGCCCGTCTGGTGGCTGGCGCCCGGTATGGTGTCCCTCGCGCTATTTGCATGGCTCCTCACTTTCGTGCCGAGTGAGGCCGCCGGCCGCACCTTCGCTGCCTATGGCGGCATCTATATCGTGGCTTCTCTGATGTGGCTGTGGATCGTCGAGAACCGTGTGCCCGACCGCTGGGACATTGGTGGCGCGCTCGTCTGCCTTTGCGGCTCGGCAATCATCCTACTCGCACCGCGCGGCTGAGGCGGCTAGCCTTGACCGTCGCCGGACGGAGTGCAAAGACATCCGAATGTGTGGACGTTATGCCCTGACGATATCCCCGGAGGAATTGAAGGAAGTTCTGGGGATCATGGATCTCGAGGACTTTCCCGCGCGTTACAACATTGCGCCGACCCAGCCCATCCTCGTCGTCGTTTCGGATGAAACGCGGGAGAAGGGCAGCAACCTCCCGGAGCGGCGCGCGGTGCTCGTACGATGGGGCTTTACGCCGGGATGGGTGAAGGATCCCAAGCAATTTCCGCTGTTGATCAATGCCCGCGCCGAAACGGCGATCGGCAAGGCGTCGTTTCGTGCGGCGATGCGCCATCGGCGCGTGCTCGTGCCAGGCTCCGGCTTCTATGAATGGCATCGCCCCGGCAAGGAGAGGGGCGAGAAGTCCCAGACCTATTGGATCAGGCCGCGCCGCGGCGGCATTGTGGCGTTCGCCGGCCTGATGGAAACATGGTCGTCCGCAGACGGTTCGGAAGTCGACACCGGTGCGATCCTGACGACCGCGGCAAATGCCGCCATCGCTCCGATCCATGACCGCATGCCCGTCGTCATCAAGCCGGAAGACTTTTCGCGCTGGCTGGATTGCAAGACACAGGAGCCACGGGACGTCGCCGACTTGATGAAGCCGGTCGAAGAAGATTTTTTCGAGGCGATCCCCGTCTCCGACAAGGTCAACAAAGTGACCAATATGGGGTCCGACCTCCAGGACAAGGTGGCTGTTGATAAGCTGCCGTCGCCGCCTGAAAAGAAAAAGCCGGATGACGGCCAGCTCAGCTTCTTCTAATCTGATAATCCCACCGCATAATTCTTCCGGAAAATCACATGATCTCCATTTCTGCCGCGCTTTCCGGCTTCTTCCTTGGTGCGTCGCTCATTATCGCCATTGGTGCACAGAACGCGTTCATTCTGCGCCAGGGCCTGCTGCGCTCACACGTCTTCATCCTGTGCCTGATCTGCGCCGTATCGGATGCAGTGCTGATCGCAGCCGGCGTTGCCGGGCTGGGAACGCTTGTTGCCCAGTCGCCGACTCTCATCTCGGCTGTGACGCTAGGTGGGGCAATTTTTCTCGGTTCGTATGCCGTTCTGGCATTCCGTCGCGCTCTCCATCCCGGCGCGATGCAGGCGGGTTCTCCGCAGACACTGGGTCTGAAGGCTGCAGTCGCGTCTTGCCTAGCCTTTACCTTTCTGAACCCGCACGTCTATCTGGACATGGTCGTTCTGATTGGCAGCCTGTCCGCGCCCTATAGCGGTGCAGACCGCATCGCCTACGGTGTCGGTGCCGCGACGGCGTCGTTCATCTGGTTTTTCGGCCTAGGCTACGGCGCTCGTCTGTTGCAGCCGGTTTTTGCAAAACCCGCAGCCTGGCGGGTTCTCGATGTCATCATCGGCATTGTCATGGGGCTGCTGGCGATCAGTCTGCTGGTCCGCTTCTTCCACCCGGCCTAGGCTTCCGGCATGCCGGCGAGCGCCAACCCTGTGAGGATCGGTTCGATCCGGTTAGGGTTCTTGGCGGCTTGGCCGGCGCGGATGCGGGCGACTGTGACGCCGGGCGAGAATGCAAGCAGACCCGCAAGGTGCCGCCGCGCTTCGTCCATGCGTCCGAGTTTTGCATTGGCCGCAATCATCATCCAGAAGCACGGACCGTAATAGGCATTCGCCGCCATGGATTTGCGCCCCCAGGCCAGAGCCTCTTCATAGTTCCCGCGGACCATTTCGACATGAGCCAGCCCGGTAAGGTTCCAATGAGCACCAAGGCTGTTTGGACTCAGTTGTTCGGCGCGCAGGAAATATGTGACGGCCTCATCGAGACTGCCGCAATGGAGGTTCGCGACGCCCGCATAATTGACGACGTCGAGGTTGTTGGGGTTGAAGGCAACGGCCTGGCAGACCAACTCGAAACCTCGATCGTACTGCTTCAGGTACTGCATCAGAGTATTGCCGCAGATCCCCACGACGGACGCGTCGCCGTGGCCATGCACAAGCGCCCGCTCGATGTAGTTCTCGCAGAGTGCTCGCTGATCCTCGACCCCCGGCAGCTTCCAGCCCAGAGTGCCGCGTTGCATGAGCAACCCGACTGCCGTCGCAAGATAGGTCGCGTTGTTAGGCTCGAGGGCGATTGCCTTGTTGATCAGGGCGAGGGAGGCGTCGTTCCGCTCTGGCATGTCGGAGTAGAAGCTTCCCATGGTCTGAAGGTAGAAATCATAGGCTTCAATGCTCTCTGGCCGCTCCCTTCGTGAAAGCGCGATCTCGGCAGACTTGATCTGGGGCTCAACAATCGAGACGACGCTCTCAGTGATGCGATCCTGGAAATCAAAAATTTCTTCCGCAGAGCCATCGTAGTGCTCTGCCCACAGGTGCGCACCGGTCGCGCCTTCGACGAGCTGTGCGGTAATGCGCAAGCGGTTACCGGCGCGCCGCACGCTGCCTTCCAGCACGTAGCGTACGCCAAGCTCGCGAGCGACCTGGCGCACATCGATCGCGCGGCCCTTGTAGATAAAGGAGGAGTTGCGGGCGATCACCGCGAAGGAGCGGAAACGACTGAGCGCCGTGATCATGTCTTCGACAACGCCATCGGCGAAATACTCCTGCTGGACATCGCCGCTCATATTCTGGAAGGGAAGCACGGCCAGCGACGGCCGGAGGTTGTCTTTTGCCTTTTGCAAGAGAGCACTGGTAGGGCTTGGGTGAGCGTCCGGCTGCCATTTCCAGATCCGGACTGGCCGATCGATGTTCCTGAGTTGGACGTCGCCACCGTCCTCGAATTCCGCGTCGACGCGGCCTACGATGTTCTCCCTGACGCTCGATGCGATGCAGACACCGCCGGGTTCCGCCAGCGGTTCCAGACGCGCGGCAATGTTTACGCCGTCACCATAAATATCGTCACCATCGATAACGACATCGCCGAGATTGATCCCGATGCGCAGCGTGATTCCTGGATGGGAGGCGTCGTTGCCCGAAGCGGCGGCGGTGCGTTGCACCGAAAGCGCGAACTTGACCGCATCAACGGCGCTGCCAAACTCGACGAGAGCGCCGTCGCCAACAAGCTTGATGACGCGGCCGTTGTGGTTCTCGACCTCAGGATTGACAGACAGCCGGTGATGCTTCAACGCGGCAAGCGTGCCTGCCTCATCCTTTGCCATCATCCGCGAATAGCCAACGACATCAGCGACAAGGATCGCACTGAGCTTGCGATTTGTCTGGACGTCGGTCATATCGCCTCCGAACTGGCCTATGGACGTGTATCCTAGCAGTTCGGTTCAACCACGTCGCGCGGGATGAGGACGCGCGTTGGATTTTCAATGAAGCATGGAGGCAAGGGCATGATCTTGGCGCTGTCGGTCCCATCGACAGCGCGGCATTTGCCTCGCCCTAGGCAATCTTCTTGACGAGCGGTGGCTTGCTCTTGAGCATCAGGGCGGCCGCAAGAACGGCCTTCAGGCCGAGCGGGCGGTAGTTGGCGCTGAGGTCGGACTTCGCCGGCTGTTCGACGCTTGTCTTCTTCGGGGTCACAATACTCTCCTCACGTGTGCTGTCCCTAGACTCTTATATTTATTGCTCTTTTGCGTGTAATAGCGACAAAATCGAGGCGCCGCTTATCAGGAATTGTGTATCCAATGCATATTTCGCGAGGCTTGAGTCAGGCATTCTTCGGCAAAGGAGAGTTGAAAAATGTCAGATGTGACGGCCGATATCGTCCTCGCCGACACCCGGTTCCTCGATGGTCAGCGTGCCGTATTTCCGCTTCCACTTGCGCGCGCCGAACGGCAGCGTCAGCAGGTAGATGACGGCGGTCACGACCATGACTTCCCATGTGAAGCTCGACAGTAGCGCCACGTAGAGAACGACCCCGAGCATGACCGGCAGCACCAGATCACGCCGCAGCCTGCTGCCCTCGGACTTGCCCGACCAGACAGGAAGGCGGCTAATGAGCAGGAACGCGATCAGAACCGTATAAACGGATGAAAAATAAGCGAAAGTGCGATCGGTCGTCAGCCCAAGGAAGCCGAGATAGACAGGGAGCAGCACCAGCATTGCTCCGGCTGGCGCGGGTACGCCGACGAAATACTCCGACTGCCAGGTTGCCTTGTTCTCGCGCTCGGCCATGACGTTGAAGCGAGCCAGACGAAGGCCCGCCGCAATGGAGTAGATCAGGGCGGCGATCCAGCCGATGGAGCGAGCCTGATCCAGTGCAAAGACATAGACGACAAGCGCGGGCGCGACGCCGAAATTCACGATATCAGCCAGCGAATCCATCTGCGCGCCGAACTTCGACGTCGCCTTCATCAGGCGGGCAACGCGGCCGTCGATCCCATCGAGGAATGCGGCGAGAAGCACCATGCCGACCGCAAGCTCGTACCGGTTCTCGAATGCAAGGCGGATGCCGGTGAGGCCGGCACAGATCGCCAGGATCGTGATGAGATTTGGAATGATAAGGCGAAGCGGGATCTCGCGAAGCCGTGGTCCGCGGCCCGAATCGTCAGGCGGACCGTTGGGCTCGAAAGGCGGGAAGGGCGTTTCCATGTCGCGCTCCAGTCTAGCTTCGACGGCTGACGACCGGGCCCTTGGTGGAGCCGAATTCGGCCAGCACGGTTTCTCCGGCAATTGCCGTCTGGCCGAGCGTCACCCGGGGCGCTGCGCCGGCCGGGAGAAATACATCAAGGCGCGAACCGAAGCGAATCAGGCCGAAGCGTTCGCCGGCATCCAGAGGCTCGCCGGTATTGGCCCAGCAAAGGATACGCCGAGCAACGAGGCCGGCGATCTGAACGACCCCGATCTGGCCGTGCGAGGTTTCGATGACAAGACCGTTGCGTTCGTTGTCTTCGCTTGCCTTGTCGAGTTCGGCATTCACGAAGCTGCCCGACCGGTAGTTGACGCTGACGATCCGCCCGCGCACCGGGGAGCGGTTCACATGGCAGTTGAAGACGTTCATGAACACCGAGATGCGCAGCATCGGCTCGCTGCCGAGATTCAGTTCGGCGGGCGGTACGACCATCTGGACCGACGACACTTTGCCATCGGCCGGCGAGATGACGAGATCGTCATCCTGCGGCGTCATTCTCTCGGGATCACGGAAGAAATAGGCGCACCACAGCGTCAGGATCAGCCCGATCCAGAACAGCGGCTTGAAGATCCAGCCCAGAATGAGCGAGGCGACGAAGAAGGCGGCGATGAAGGGATAACCTTCCTTGTGCACCGGAACGATCGTGTTGCGTACCGTATTGAACAAGCTCATTTATGCCGCGCTCCTAAAGCATGTCTCCCGAAAGCGGCAACCGGTTTCGGGCCAAAGACATGCGTGAAAACAAAGAACTAAAGCGCAACAAGCGAATCTGAAAGATCGCGTTGTGCTTTGACGCTCTTTTCTCATCGCTGGTTACAGGGAAACCGCAGCTGGGGCAATGCTGCGGCTCCTTGACCACACATCTATGACGGGCTTCTGAACAGCAAAGCAGCTCAAATGCCGTCCATTCAGGCTAGCTCGCCGGAGCAAGCCTGTTCACAACCCCCATGTCATCGCTCTCGCGGACCTGCTTCAGATGCTCTTCGGCCTGCGTGGCCTCGCGCTGGCGGTTCCACATCGAGGCATATAGGCCATTTTTCTGGAGAAGTGCGGTGTGGGTGCCGCGTTCAGCAATCTCGCCGCTTTTCAGAACGATGATTTCGTCCGCGCCGATAACCGTTGACAGCCGGTGGGCGATGACGAGCGTTGTGCGGTTCTTGGATACGACATCGAGTGCGGTCTGGATATCGCGCTCGGTGGTGGTGTCGAGGGCCGATGTTGCCTCGTCGAGGATCAGAATCGGCGGCGCCTTTAGGACCGTTCGGGCGATCGCAACGCGCTGTTTCTCACCGCCGGAGAGTTTCAGGCCACGCTCGCCAACCTTGGTATCAAAGCCCTCGGGCAACAGATCGATGAAGTGAGCGATCTGGGCGATCTCGGCTGCTGCCTTGACCTCTGCATCAGTAGCCGATGGACGCCCGTAGCGGATGTTGTAGGCAACCGTATCGTTGAAAAGGACGGTGTCTTGCGGGACCATCCCGATGACCGATCGCAGGCTCTTCTGGGTCACTGTCCGGATGTCCTGGCCATCGACCGAGACCGAACCGCTTTGAATGTCATAGAAACGATAGAGCAAGCGCGACAAGGTCGATTTACCGGCGCCCGACGGACCAACCACGGCGACCGTCTTGCCCGCAGGCACTTCAAAGGAGATACCTTTTAGGATCGGACGGGCAGGGTCATAGGAAAAGTGCACATCCTTGAAGGAGATGGCACCTTGCCTGATATCCAAAGGCGCCGCCTCGGGCGCATCCATCACTTCAGCCTTGACTTCGAGGAGATCGAACATCTGCTCGATATCCGTCAACCCCTGGCGAATTTCACGATAGACAAAGCCGATGAAGTTCAAGGGAACGGAAAGCTGCAGCAGCATGGCGTTGACGAAGACGAAGTCGCCGACCGTCTGCTCGCCACGTTGGACGGCAAGGGCCGACAGGATGAGCATCACCGTCGTGCCCAGGCCAAAAATCACGCCCTGGCCGAAGTTGAGCCAGCCGAGCGAGGTCCAGACATCCGTGGCCGCCTTCTCGTAGCGTTCGATCGACCTGTCGAAGCGCCGGGCCTCCATCTCCTCGTTGCCGAAATACTTGACCGTCTCGAAGTTGAGGAGGGAGTCGATAGCCTTGGTATTGGCGTCGGTATCGCTGTCGTTCATCGCCCGGCGGATCGCGATGCGCCAGTCGCTGGCGCGGATCGTGAACCAGATATAGGCCCAGACGGTGAACGCGGTGACGGCGAGATAGGAAAAGCCGTAGCCCCACCAGAAGATGATGGCCGTCAGCAAAAATTCGATCAGCGTCGGCACGGAGTTGAGGATCGTAAACCGCACGATGGTCTCGATCCCTTTGGTGCCACGCTCGATGACACGCGAAAGTCCACCCGTCTTGCGTTCGAGATGAAAGCGCAACGACAGTTCATGCATGTGCACGAAGGTCTTGTAGGCCAATTGCCGGACAGCATGCTGCCCGACGCTGGCAAAGAGCGCGTCGCGCAACTGGTTCAGACCGAGCTGGATGAGGCGGGTGAGGTTGTAGGCAATGACCAACGCCGTCGCGCCGACAAGCAGGTCCGGCAGCTTGCCGGCGAGGTCCATCTTCCCGTTCAGCGCATCGGTCGACCACTTGAAGAAATAGGGGACGAGCAGCAGTACGAACTTGGAAACGAGGAGGTAAACCGAAGCCCAGACGACCCGCATCTTGAGATCCGGGCGACCTGTTGGCCACATGTATGGCCACAGATTGAACAGCGTCCGCAGGAGGTTGGAATCAGAGACTGTCTTGTCGTTTGCCATGCGAATCTCCCGCCGAAAGGCGCTGATGGCGCTGCGTTGCCGACAAATTTGGGAGCCGCGGAAATGCCGAAAGGGGCTCGCCGGACATGATCGTCGTCACCACCACACAGGGGTTGGCGGGACCAATACAACAAATGGGTGCCGCAGGAAAAGAGCGGCCGGACGTGATATCCGTCCGGCCGCTCTATCAAGATGGGATCGCCTTAGAGGTGTTCGCCCGACAGCCGCTTGCGGTGAAGCTCTTCCGCGTTCGGCAGGGCATCCTTGGGAAGGCCGAAGATCTGTCCCGGCAAGATGCGGTCCGGGTTTGTGATCTTGTCCTCGTTGGCGACATAGATCGTCGTGTAGCGAACGCCCGCACCATAGACGCGCCGCGATATCTGCCAGAGCGTATCGCCGCGGCGGATAATGACAGTCTCGTTGCTCGGTGCGAGCGGCGCCTGCTCGATCGTCGTCGGACCGCCCTGGTCTCCAGCGATCTCGTTGGTCGCAGGTGCATTCGGCGCGGCCGGTGCAGTGGAAGGAGCGGTCAGCTGGGCGATGTCGGCGCCGAGCTTGCCCAGCGCATCGCCGACGGATTTCGCATCCTTTGGCAGAGCCTGCAGCATGCTCAGGGCATCGGCTGCGGCCTGGGCTGTGGTCGAAGCCTGCTGCCTAACGTCGGCTGTGGCATCGGCCGCGGTGCGGAATTCCACGATGGCACGCAGGGCGAACTCGGTGGCAGAGCGGGCAGCCGCGAGCTCTTCCACTCCCGGTATCTTGCCGTCGGCGAAGAGCCCGTTGAGCAGGGAGAAGGCCTTGGCGGCATCATTCTTCAGCTTTCCGAGCGTACCTTCATCCAGTGGCACGGTCCCCGCCGCGCTTCCGCCGTTAGGCTTCACGCTCTGCGCGGCAACCGTGACCTGATTTCCTTCCGGGCGGTTGAAATTCACCGACGCGCGAACGGCGACCTTACCGGCGTCATTGAGAACATCGACGCGAATCTTGTGATCGCCGACCGAAAGCGGCATCACGCCATCGACAACAAAATGACCGTCGGGACCGGCCTTCGCTTTGCCGATCAGCTGGTCGTCGGCATAGGCGACGACGTTCGCCGAGGCCTTCGCCATGCCTGCGACAAAGATCTTGTCGCCTTCGATCTCGACGGCGCTGACCATGACATCGTTAGCCGTCGTCGGACCTGCACCAGCCGGCGCGCTCGCGGCATCCGACGAACTCGGAGCAGTACTGCCATTGGAGGCGACCTGAGTATCCGGCTTGGGCGCGGTTATGACGCGGCTGGCGGTGCCCGGCTTGGAGACCATCGCCAGCAGTTCGGAGTTCTTGCCATCCGTGGGAACGGATACGGTCGCAACTTCTTCCGATGTCGAAGCTTTGCCATCCTTGCCGGTGGCTCGCAGGACGAGCTGGTGGTCGCCGGCGGAGAGCGGATTATCGAGCACCGCAACGAAATCGCCAGTCGGGCCGACGTCCGTCGTCGTTACGACCTTGTCCCCATCCAGGATTTCAAGCTTGCTGTTCGGTACTGCCGAACCGGCGATGACCGTAGAGCCATCCGGTTCTACGCGCAGCACGTCGAAAGTGGGGAGCTCGTTGGCGTTTTCCGCAGGCGAGGCCGCGACCGACGGTTCGCTGGCCGGCTCCGGGGAGCCTGTCAGCGCCGCTTCGGCTTTTGCGATCGCCGTTGCCGCATCGGCAATATTCTCCGGTAGCGCCTTGACGATCGTCAGCGCCTTGGCTGCACCGTCTTTTGCCTTGGTGGCGGCGGCAGCCGTGACCGGGTTCGTGCCATCAGGAATCGCAAAGTCCGCAAGTGCCTGCAGTGAGGTCGTCGCCTTCGACTTGGCTGTCTCGAAAACTTCCTGTGTCGGACCCTTGCCGTCTGCAAAGAGCGCCTTAAGTTCGGAGATGGATTGGCCCGCCTCCGAAGCAAGCCGACCGACTTTCTGCGTGGTCTCTGCATCGTCGGGAACTGAAGGGCGCGATGTCTTGGCGGTTTCGGTGACTGTTTTCTTTACTTCGGAGCCGGCCTGGTTAATTGCATCACCAACTTTGGCGGCGTCTCCGCCGATGCGGGGCATGACAAAAAAGACCATCAATAGAATTGCGATTACAAGCACTGCAAGGGCCAGCAAGCCGGCACGGTTTCTCATCATCACGTCTCCCCAGGCGGCAATCTTGCCGGACTTACTAAAATTGCTAGCGATTCCCGCTGCTTTGCACAAGCAGTCAAAGCGGTAAGGCAATAGTACGACGCAGCTTTTCCGTCATTTTTCTTGACTGGAGGCAGAGAGAATAGTTGTTTGCCCCTATGACAGATCAATCTCATTCCATTCGCTCCATTTGTGTTTACTGCGGCTCGCGACCGGGCAGCGATCCTCGCCATATGGCGGCCGGCCGTGCGCTGGGTAAGGAAATCGCGGACTACGGCCTGCGCCTCGTCTATGGCGGAGGCACCAAGGGCATCATGGGGGCTGTCGCGAGCGGCGTGCTTTCGAACGGGGGCCAGGTGACCGGGATCATTCCCGAGTTCCTGATCGACATGGAGGCTACTCGCCATTCCCTCGGCCAGCTCAATGAACTGATTGTAACGCCTAACATGCATACCCGCAAACATGCGATGTTCGAGCGCTCTGATGCGTTCGTCGCGCTGCCGGGCGGCATCGGCACGCTCGAAGAAATCGTCGAGATCATGACCTGGGCGCAGCTCGGCCGTCACGAGAAGCCGATGGTCTTTGCCAACGTCAACGGCTTCTGGGACCCGATGATGGAGCTCATGCGCCACATGACGGACGAAGGCTTCGTCCACACCGCCCATCGCGTTCAGCCGCTCGTCATCGACGACATATCCGAGATCATCCCTGGCATCATGGCGCAGGCGGCTGAAATTGCTTCGGTCGACAGTGACGGCGAGGACGCCGTTATTTCGAAGATGTAGGGCCGGGAGTTAGCGCTCCCGGTTCCCTTTGACCATCGCCCAGCTGTAGAGGAAGAGTCCCGCCCAGATCAGTGGGAAGGCGATCATGCGTGCGGTGCCGAGAGGTTCGTGGAACACGAAGATCGCAATCAGGAAGATCATCGTCGGCGCGATGTATTGCATGATGCCGATGGTCGAAAGCCGCAGCAGCTTGGCGCCGTTGGCGTAGATCATCAGCGGTACGGCGGTAACGACGCCGCAACCGAGCAGCAGGGCCGTATCGGCCCCGCCGGTGCGAAAGAAGTGTCCTTCCCCGCTGCCGAGTTCGAGATAGAGAATGTAGAAAAACGCCGGGATGCTGAGGATCAGCACTTCGAGAAAGAAACCCTGGTTCGGGCCGAGCGGCAACGTCTTGCGAAACAGAGCGTAAAGCCCCCAGGAAATCGTCAGCGTCAGCGACACCCATGGAACACCGCCGCTATCGAGCGCCAGCACGACGACTGCAAGTCCAGCCAACGCAATCGCTCCGATCTGAATGGGGTGCAGCCGCTCCTTCAATAGCACGGAGCCGAGTAGGATGCTGAATAGCGGGTTGATGAAATAGCCGAGCGCCGCATCGAGCGAATGGCCGGCGCCGATCGCCCAGACATAGGTACCCCAGTTGACGGTGATCAGCGCTGCCGTGAGCGCTGCCATGGCCAGCATCCGCGGTGACCGCAGGGCTATCCGGATATCCTGGGTGCGGCCGAGAACGATGAGCACCAGACCTGCCAGGGGCAAGGACCAGAGAATTCGATGAGCAATGACCTCGGCCGGCGAGATATGAGCGACGGCCTTCATGTAGATCGGTAGGAAACCCCACAGAAGATAGGCTACCAGCGCAAAGGCGAAGCCACGGGGACTGTCTTCGTTTTTGGCAATCGCGGCGCTTGCATTAGCAGACATCGAGTGTTTCCATATTTGTTCTCGTTATGAGCCGCTTAACTTAACGGACGTGAATAGGCCAATTCATTTCGGTGAATATTGCCGGCCATCGCGATGGTGAAGGATATGGACGACGAAGCTCTTGCGCAGTGTCGCAGAGCATATGCATCACGGGTGCTTACGAAGGAAGGCATTCAGGACGACGATGCGTTGTTGCAGGCCTACGCGACTGTCCCGCGCGAGCGCTTTCTGGGGCCGCCACCGTGGAGGATGGCAGGTTGGTGCGGCTACGTCGATGTTCCCTCGGGCGATGCCTCCGTCGTCTATCAGGATGCGTTGTTTGCGCTTCAGCACAAGCGGCACGTCAACAACGGCAGCCCGAGCCTACACGCCCGGGGAATACACAAGCTGGCGCTCCGGCGCGGCGACATGGTCTGTCATGTGGGCGCCGGCAGCGGCTATTATACAGCGATCATGTCCCTGCTCGTTGGCGCCGAGGGTTGCGTGATTGCCGTGGAGTTCGACGGGGAACTGGCGGCGCGCGCTGAGGCCAATCTTCGGGACTATCCAAATGTGAAGGTCGTCCATGGCAACGGGGTGGAGTGGCCACGCGAACCGACCAATGCCGTCTACGTCAATTTTGCGGTTCACCGTCCCGCCGATCCCTGGGTGGAGCACCTGTCGATCGGTGGTCGGCTAATCTTTCCGCTCGGCGTTCCCGACGTCGATGCCACGGGGCCGACGGGATTGGCTTCCTATGCCGGCTTTTTCCTTTTTCGCCGTGAAGACGATGCTTACGCGGTGGAGTTTCTGTGCCCGGTGGCTTTCGTTTGGGCGGAGGCCGTATCCGGCGGATTTGACAGCTACAGACGGCTTGAAGCCTCGTTCGGCCGCGGCGGGATGCAACATGTTTGCGCCCTGCGCTGGAAAACCGAGCGACAGGGCGACGAATGGTATTCGGAGAAGGATTGGGGCCTTGTCTACAGCCGCTGACGGCTACTCCGCCGCGATCTTGCCCGCCAATTGCCGGTTCTTCATCAGCTTGTAGATGACCGAGTCAACAAGCGCCTGGAACGACGCATCGATGATGTTCTCGGACACGCCGACCGTCCACCAGCGCACGCCGTCGCTATCGGTGGATTCGATGAGAACGCGGGTGATGGCCTCGGTGCCGCCATTGAGAATACGCACCTTGAAGTCGGCCAGCACCAGATCGTCGATCTCATGCTGATACTTCCCGAAATCCTTGCGCAGCGCGAGGTCGAGCGCGTTGACCGGGCCGTCGCCTTCGGCAACCGACATGATCGTCTGCCCCTCGATGACGATCTTCACGACCGCTTCCGAGACGATCTTCACGCGGCCATGGGAATCGAAGCGGCGCTCAACCATGACGCGGAAGCCCTCGATCGAGAAGAATTCCGGGATGGTTCCGAGGGTGCGGCGCGCCAATAGTTCGAAGCTCGCGTCGGCGCCCTCGTAGGCGTAACCGGAAGCCTCCCGCTCCTTGACCAGCGCAATCAGGCGGTCGAGTTTCGGATCATCCTTGCCGACCTCGATGCCGCGGCGCTTCAAAGCGTTGATGAAATTCGCCTTGCCGCCCTGGTCGGAGACCATGACCTTGCGGAAATTGCCGACGCTATCAGGCGTCACGTGCTCGTAGGTGCGGGGATCCTTGAGCAGCGCGGAGGCATGGATGCCGGCCTTGGTCGCGAAGGCCGAAGCGCCGACATAGGGCATCTGGTGGTCCGGCGAGCGGTTCAGAAGTTCGTCAAATGCATGCGACAGGCGCGTCAGGTTGGTCAGCCGTTCACTGTCGATCGCCGTCTCGAAGCGATGGGAATAGGTTTCCTTCAGCGCCAGTGTCGGGATCAGCGTCACGAGATTGGCATTGCCGCAGCGCTCGCCGATCCCGTTCAAGGTGCCCTGGATCTGGCGAACGCCTGCCTCCACGGCTGCGAGCGAATTGGCCACCGCCTGACCGGTATCGTTATGCGCATGGATCCCGAGACAGTGCCCGGGAACGCCCGCCACGATCAGCGCCTCGACGATCGCGCGGATTTCCGGCGGCTGCGTGCCGCCGTTGGTGTCGCAGAGAACGACCCAGCGCGCGCCGGAGTCATAGGCCGTCTTTGCACAGGCGATGGCATAGGCGGGGTTTGCCTTGTAGCCGTCGAAGAAATGTTCGCAGTCGACCATTGCCTCCTTACCGGCGGCAACGGCGGTCTTGACGCTCTCGGCGATGCTTTCGAGATTTTCCTCGTTGGTGCAGCCGAGCGCGACCTTCACATGGTAGTCCCAGCTCTTGGCAACGAAACAGATCGCGTCGCTCTCAGCCTGCAGGAGGGCTGCGAGGCCCGGATCATTTGAGGCCGAGATGCCGGCTCGCTTCGTCATTCCGAAGGCGACGAAGCGGGCCCGTGTCGTGCGCTTCTCGCTGAAGAAGGCGGAGTCCGTCGGATTGGCGCCGGGATATCCGCCTTCGACATAATCAAGGCCGAACTCATCCAGCATGCTCGCGATCGCAATCTTGTCCTCGACGGAGAAGTCGATGCCGGGCGTCTGCTGCCCGTCGCGGAGCGTCGTGTCGAAGAGGTAGATCTTTTCGCGTGTCATGATGGTCGTCCTGTCGGCCTTGTGCCTCGTTATTGCTTTCCGGCGAACTTGTCCGTAGCCCGGATCAACTGGTCGAGGATGCCGGGCTCCGAATAAGCGTGTCCGGCGCCTTCGATCAGATGGAACTCAGCCTGCGGCCACGCCTTGTGCAGCAGCCAGGCGTATTTTGCCGGGCAGGGCATGTCGTAGCGGCCATGCACGATGACGCCTGGAATATCCTTCAGCTTATAGGCATCGCGCAGCAGTTGGCCTTCGTCCATCCAGCCGGCATTGACGAAGAAGTGGTTTTCGATCCGGGAAAAGGCGTAGGCGAAGTCGGCATCCTCGAACTTGCCGCTGGTCGATTTTTCCGGCAGCAGCGTGATTGTCTCGCCTTCCCAGATGCTCCAGGCTTGAGCGGCCTCAAGGGCAACGGACCGGTCCGCACCGGTGAGCCGGCGATTGTAGGCCAGCATCATCTCGTGGCGCTCTTCGGGCGGGATCGGCGCGATGAAGCGCTCCCACTTGTCGGGGAACATTTCCGACACGCCGAACTGATAGTACCAGTCGAGCTCGGCTTTGGTCAGCGTATAGATACCGCGCACGACCAGTTCGGAAACGCGTTCCGGGTACGTCTCGGCATAAGCGAGCGCCAGCGTCGCGCCCCACGAACCGCCGAACACCTGCCACTTCTCGACGCCTGCCATTTCACGCAGTCGCTCGATATCGGCGACGAGATGCCAGGTGGTGTTGGCATTGAGATCGGCATACGGCGTGGACTTGCCGCATCCGCGCTGGTCGAACAGCAGCACATCGTAGAGTGCGGGATCGAACAGGCGGCGGTGGCTCGGAGAGAAGCCGCCGCCCGGTCCGCCGTGCAAGAAGACTGCCGGCTTTGCACCCGCTGTGCCCGAACGTTCCCAATAGATCTTGTGGCCATCGCCGACGTCGAGATGCCCTGAGGCATAGGGTTCGATTTCGGGATAGAGGGTACGGAGCACTTCAGTCATGTTCTACGCCTTCGGTTGGCCAGATTGCAGTATCGTAATCGGGATGCTGGAAGGAGATGATCGCCTCCTGCCGTGCATAAAAATCGGGTTCTTTGTGAATGCGTTGGTCGAAGATAGTGTCGACCCAGGGAATGCGGGCGTCGTAGTTGACTTGGATCTGCGGGGCCAGGTCGCTGCGATCGTCGAACGTGCCGATCGCCAGTTCGAGGCCCCCCGGGTGGCGGTAGGTCATCGGCGTGCCGCAGTTCTTGCAAAAGCCGCGCTCGATATTGACCGACGACTGGAAATAGCTGGGTTCGCCGCGTGTCCACTCCATCCCCTCGTCAGGCGCGGTCACAAGGGCGGAAAAGAGGCCGCCGAACTGCTTCTGACACATGCGGCAATGGCAGATCGAGGGGCGGCCAAGCTTGCCGCTGGTGCGGAATCTGACCGCGCCGCATTGGCAGCCGCCGGTACGAATGGGTTCGCTCATGCTGACGCTCCGGTTGGCCAATGTGCTGTGTCGTGGTCGGCGTGCTGGTGATTGCTGGCGGCAATCGCGTTTTCGCTCTCGGGCGTTTCCGCTTCGGGCTCGATGGGCAGTACGTCGAGCTCATGAAACCAGCTCATCTTGCGTCCGGTGTTCGATTGCATCACCGGCTTGACGCTATCGGGATCGTCCAAGGAGCCGAGCACGATGTTGACGAAATCCGCATCCGGAACATCATAGAAAAGCGGCGTCCCGCAGTCGGCACAAAAGCCGCGGCGGACGATATCGGACGAGTGAAACCACTTCGGTTCGCCACGCGTCAGCGCAAAAACCCTTCGCTTGGCGGCGGCGAGCGGCATGAAGTAGTTTCCAGCCGCCTTCTGGCACATACGGCAGTGGCAAAGGTGCGGATAGCCGAGTTCACCCACGACCTGGTAGCGAACCGCGCCGCATTGGCAACCTCCGCTCAGAGCCGCAGCTGTTGTCACGGGTTCCTCTCCACGGGCCAGGTGGTCGTGTCGTGATCCGGATGCTGGTAGGAAACGATGTCGAGCACGAAGGGCGCAGCCTCAACGTCCTCTTCGGTCTCGCGCGCGGGCAACTCATGCAGGTGATCGACGAAGCCGATCTTGCGCTCCGTGCCGAACTGAATGACCGGCGGAAGCGCCGAGGGATCGTCGAAGGCGCCAGCCGCGATCGCCATGCCATCCGGCGCCTCGTATGTCAGCGGCGTACCGCAATCGGCGCAGAAGCCGCGCTCGACCAGGTTCGACGAGCGGAAGCGCTTGCGCTCGCCGCGCGTCCACTCGAACTCTGCGCCACGGACGGAAACCAGAGGTGCGTAGTAGGCGCCAAACGCCTTCTGGCACATGCGACAATGGCAGATGGATGAATCCTTCAAGGTTCCGCGAACCCGGAAGCGGATTGCTCCGCACTGGCATCCGCCGGTATAGGTGTTCATCTCTTCACCTCCCATGTCGTTACCCGCTCGCCAGTAGCCGGATCCTTGCCGTCCTTGAGCTGGATGCCTTCGGCAAGCAGCGTCTCGCGGATCTTGTCGGCCTCGGCGAAGTTCTTCGCCTTCAGCAATTCGAGCCGTACCTTCACGCGCCGGTCGATTTCGATCGCAACCGCCTCGTCGATCTCGGCCATCTCAGGAAGGACGCCGAGCAGCGCGGCACTCGCGGCGAAAGTTGCGTGATCGCCGGACTGGGCAAGCGTATGCAGCGCCTGGATCGCCGCCACCGTGTTGAGGTCGACGGCCAAGGCCCTGACCACCGTGGCATCGGGCTCTGCGCCCGCGGCATCGGCTGCTGGCCATTTGGCGAGAAGGCGCTCGGCTTCTTCCAGCCGCTTGACGGAAAAATCGATCGGCTCGCGATAATGAGTCATCAGCATTGCAAGGCGCAGCACGTCGCCTGGCCACTGCCGACCGCCGAACTTCTGAGTATGCAGCAGTTCATAGATGGTGACGAAGTTGCCTTCGGACTTCGACATCTTGCGGCCTTCGACTTGCAGGAAGCCGTTGTGCATCCAGACATTCGCCATGACCTTGGTGCCATGGGCGCAACGCGACTGTGCGATCTCGTTCTCATGGTGCGGGAAAATCAGGTCGAGACCGCCGCCGTGGATGTCGAAGACCTCGCCGAGATAGCGCTCGCTCATGGCCGAGCATTCGATATGCCAGCCGGGGCGGCCACGGCCCCAGGGGCTCTCCCAGCCTGGCTCGCTCTCGCTCGAGAGTTTCCAGAGCACGAAGTCGCCGGGGTTCTTTTTGTGCGCATCGACGGCGATGCGGGCTCCGGCCTGCTGTTCATCGAGATTGCGCTTCGAAAGCTGGCCATAGTCGACCATCGATTTCGTGTCGAACAGCACTTCGCCGGCCGCCTGATAGGCATGGCCCTTGGCGATCAGCTTCTCGATGATCTCGATCATCTGGGCGATGTTTTCTGTCGCCCGGGGCTGGATCGTCGGGTCGAGGCAGCCGAGCGCCTTTGCATCTTCGAGATATTGCGTCTCGGTCTTTTCGGTGACCAGGCGGATCGCCTCGTTCAGCGGCAAACCGGGATGGTCCCGCAGAGCCCTTGCATTGATCTTGTCATCGACATCAGTGATATTGCGCGCATAGGTGACGTGCTCGGCGCCATAGACGTGCCGGAGCAGGCGGAACAGAATGTCGAAGACAATGGCCGGGCGCGCATTGCCGATATGGGCGTAGTCATAGACGGTAGGGCCGCAGACATACATGCGCACGTTCTGCGGATCGATCGGCGCAAAGGCCGTCTTTTCGCGCGTCAGCGTGTTGTAAAGCTCCAGTTCCGGCTTCTTTGTGTCTGGCGCGCCGGCCATGTCTACTCTCCCAAATGCAATGATCCGAAAAAAATGCTGCTACCCGGCGGGCCGGGGCGTTTCTCATCTTGGACTTTTCAGGAGACGAAAACGGCCAGGCCAGCGAGCGCGCTAGCGAATAATCTTCCGGCAGATAATGCAGATAACCGTTTTCATGGCGGGTTTTATGGCGCGCTAACCCGGTTTGGTCAAGGGGGTGAGAAGCGGTCCGGCCCCTAACCGGAGCAATCGATCCAGTGAATCGATTGCAGCGCCGAACGCCCGAAGCGCAAGCGCAGGGCCGGGCTGATGCCATCCGCCGCGACCTCACGAAATTCTGCTACAACGCGTCAAGGAAAACGAAAGACCATTGGAGTGATGAAAACCCTCTATCGAACAGTCCTCGCGGTGGTGATTCTAGCTGTCGCGGTCGCATCGTATCTGGCATACGATCGCGCCATGGCACCGTTCACACCTCCGACGCTTGCGGACTATCCCATACAGGGCGTCGACATCAGCCACCATCAGGGTGCCATAGATTGGCAAGCGCTGGCACGCCAGCCGAACGTCCGTTTCGCGATCATAAAGGCGACCGAGGGGGGCGACCACCGCGACAAGCGTTTTGCCGAAAACTGGAAGGCGGCGAGGGACGCCGGCATCGTGCGTGGCGCCTATCACTTCTTCACCTTCTGCCGCCCCGGCCGCGAACAGGCGCGCAATGTCATGGGAACCGTCCCGGTCGAAATGGATGCGATGCCGATCGCGATCGACCTCGAATTTACCGGAAACTGCGGCAAGGTGCCGACGCTCGAGGAGTTGAGCGCCGAGATCAGCGCGTTCTTTGATGAGCTGAACGGTGCCTATCCCGGCAAACCGATCTTCTACCTGAACCAGCAATTCTTCGATCAGTACCTGAAGGGCAACGAGGCACGTTTTCCTGATCACTATCTCTGGCTACGCAGCATCGGCCAGGCGCCGAAACGGGAGGACTGCGGCGGTTGGTCGATCTGGCAATTCGCTGACAACGGCGAGCTGGATGGCATTAAGGGTTCGGTCGACCTTAACGCGCTCTGCCCATCGGAAACAGGTTTCGCTCACCTGTTCCCGGCTCTGGCCGCCAAGTGAAGCGTGCTTATTCCGGTAGGCGGTAGTCGACGAGCTTGTTCTCGCGGACGATGAAGAGCTTACCGGTTTCGGTCACATCAGGGCCGACCAGCGGCAGGATCGCCTTGGCGACCTCGGAGGGATGCGGCAACGTCTCGGGATCTTCTCCCGGGACAGCCTGGGCACGCATAGCAGTGCGGGTCGCACCCGGATCGACACTGGTGATCCGAAGCGGCGTGCGCTGCGTTTCGCCAGCCCACGTGCGCGCCAGTGCTTCGACGGCTGCCTTGGAAGCGGAGTAGGGGCCCCAGAACGGACGACACTTGTGCGCAGCACCCGATGAGAGAATGACGGCGCGGCCGGCGTCGGAGCGCGAAAGCAGCGGATCGACCGAGCGGATCAGCCGCCATGTCGCGGTGACGTTGATGTTCATCACCTTCTCGAAGGTCTTTGCCTCGACATGTCCGATTGGCGAAATCACGCCGAGCACACCTGCGTTGGCGACGAGAATGTCGAGCTTGCCCCAGCGCTCGAAGATCGAGGCACCGAGCGCATCGATGGCGTTCATGTCGGCGAGGTCGAACGGGACGAGAGTAGCGGCGGAGCCACCAGCGGCCTTGATCGCATCATCGAGATCCTCGAGGCCGCCGACCGTGCGGGCGCAGGCAATCACATGCGCTCCGGCCTTTGCCAGCTCCAGCGCCGTGAAATAGCCGATACCTCGGGATGCGCCGGTAACGAGCGCGATCTTGCCTTCAAGGTTGATAGTCATTGTGCCCCGGTCCTGCGTCGCTGAAGAATTAAGGGGCGCAATAAGCGCCCCTTAATCAAATGTCAAAGCCAATGGCTGTCAGCCGTTGGTCGCGAGCAGGGAAACCTTGCGGCCCATCGTTTCGCCTTCCTTGTCGAGGAGGCGGGTCGGATAGTCACCGGTGAAGTAGTGGTCGGTAAACTGCGGACGGGCGTCATTGCGATCCTCGCCGCCGACGGCGCGATAAAGGCCGTTGATCGACAGGAATTCCAGCGAGTCCGCGCCGATATATTTGCACATGGCCTCTAGGCTGTCGTACTGGTTGGCGAGAAGCTTCTCGCGATCAGGCGTGTCGATGCCGTAGAAATCAGGATAATAGATCATCGGACTTGCGACGCGCAGGTGCACTTCCTTGGCACCGGCATCGCGGATCATCTGCACGATCTTCAGCGACGTCGTGCCGCGCACGACCGAATCGTCGACGAGCACGACGCGCTTGCCTTCGATCATCGCCCGGTTGGCGGAATGCTTCAGTTTGACGCCAAAGGCGCGGATCTGCTGCGTCGGTTCGATGAAGGTGCGACCGACATAGTGGTTGCGGATGATACCGTATTCGAAGGGGATGCCGCTTTCCTGAGCATAGCCGAGTGCAGCCGGCGTGCCGCCATCCGGAACCGGAACGACGACGTCGGCGTCAACCGGGGCTTCTTTTGCAAGATTGATGCCCATGTTCTTGCGCGCGACATAGACGCTGCGACCGCCGACCACAGAGTCAGGGCGGGCGAAATAGACATATTCGAACAGGCAGAGGCGTTCCGGCTGGCCGTTGCCGGCCTTGCGCGCGTCGATCGAGATTGAACCATCAGGCTGGATCTCGCAGATGATGACTTCGCCGTTCTCGACGTCGCGGATGAATTTCGCGCCGATGATATCGAGTGCACAGGTCTCGGAAGCGAAGATCGGCTTGCCGTCGAGTTCGCCCATAACCAGCGGGCGGATACCCGTGGGGTCGCGTGCCGCGATGAGCTTCGTGCGTGTCATGGCGAGCATCGAATAGCCGCCTTCCATCTGGCGAATAGCATCAATGAAGCGGTCGGCCGTGGAGGTGTAGCGCGAGCGGGCGATGAGGTGGAGAACCACTTCCGTATCGGAGGTCGACTGACAGATGGCGCCACCGGCGATCAACTGGCGACGAAGGGTCAGGCCATTTGTGAAGTTGCCGTTGTGGGCGATAGCGATGCCGCCGACTTCAAGTTCGGCGAAGAGCGGCTGCACGTTGCGGAGGGCGACTTCCCCGGTCGTTGAATAGCGGTTGTGGCCGATGGAGATGTTTCCGGGCAGGCGAGCAAGCGTGGTCGGATTGGTATAATGGTCGCCGACGAGACCCATGTGACGTTCGGAATAAAAGCGCAGTCCATCGAACGAGACAATGCCGGCTGCTTCCTGCCCGCGATGCTGAAGTGCATGCAGGCCGAGCGCGGTCAGGGTAGACGCATCGTCATGGCCAAGAATGCCGAAGACGCCGCATTCTTCGTGGAGGGTGTCTCCATCGAATTCGTCATTAAGCGTCAAGGAATGGGACTGGTTCATCGATGCGGGCCTTTGCTCTCACAAGAATGGATCGGCTTTCCATAGCATGACGCCGTGATCATGCGTTTTAAACGGCTGAGGCCCGGCAGAGCGGATGCCCGGCCGGACCTTTATTCACGTTCCGCTCAGATGGCAATTGCCAGGCGGCGGGTCAAGCTGTTGAACACTGCGTCAATTAGACGGCTGCTGTGCGCCGGTTGCAGGGACAGGAGCTGCATCTTCGGCTGGCGCCGCCTGGTCGGATGCCGGCGCGTTGCCGCTGTCAGTATTGCCGCCCTGCGGCTGAATTTTGTCCATCACGCTCGCCCGCACCATTTGCGCGAATTCCGCCGGTAGTACGGACTGCAACTTGACGACCATCGAGTCCAGGAACGGCTTCGACTTGGCGTTGTTCACCCAGGCCGGGCGGTGATCCACGTCCACGAGCCAGTTCCAGAAGGCGACGGCCACGACGAGAAGAAGTATGCCCCTAGCCGCGCCGAAGAGAAAGCCCAAAGTGCGGTCCAGCGCCCCGATCCGGCTGTCGATGATGAAGTCCGCGATCTTCATGGTGATGAAGGAGATCACGATCAGCGCGATCAGGAACACGACAGCTGCCGAACCGACGAGCGCGATGCGGTCGTCGTCGGTGTACTTCTTCGCGTAGGGGACGAGGTAGGGATAGAAATAGTATGCGGCGGCTGCAGAGCCGCCCCAGCTTGCGATAGAAAGAACTTCGCGGGAGAAGCCGCGGACCATTGCAAGTACGGCGGAGAAAAGAACGACGCCGATGACAATACCGTCGAAAATCGTAATGGGCATATAAATTCAACTCCAGGACCGCCGTTTATATACGGCTTGGTCGCGCCTCATTGCGTGCTTCCTATAACATCACCGGTGTAGGCGATGAAAGGATCAAACCTCTTCTTCCACACGTCGCAGTGCGCCTTTCGAACCGGCAATGCGTGCAACCAGGTCCGGAAGGCTCTCGATCTCGCTCCAGCGACCGCCGGAACCCTTTGGCAGGTCGGCTGACGCCGAGGGAAGCAGCGCGGCAGAAAAGCCCAGCTTCTCGGCTTCTTTGAGGCGCTGGGACGTCTGTGAAACCGGCCGGACGGCGCCCGACAGGCTGACTTCGCCGAAATAGACACAATTGGCCGGCAGGGCAATACCGGCGAGCGATGAAACCAAGGCCGAGGCCACGGCGAGATCGGCCGCCGGTTCCGAGATGCGGTAACCGCCTGCAATGTTCAGATAGACGTCGTGCTGACCGAGCCGAACGCCGCAATGCGCCTCGAGTACGGCAAGGATCATCGACAGGCGCGCCGAGTCCCAGCCGACCACTGCGCGGCGCGGGGTGCCGAGCGATGTCGGGGCAACGAGCGCCTGCACTTCGACCAGGATCGGGCGCGTGCCCTCCATGCCGGCAAAGACGGCCGCTCCCGGTGATTTCTCGTTGCGCTCGCCAAGGAATAGCTCGGATGGATTGGCAACCTCGCGCAATCCCTTGTCCGACATCTCGAAGACACCGATCTCGTCCGTCGGCCCAAAGCGGTTCTTGACCGTTCGCAGGATGCGATAGTGGTGACCGCGATCGCCTTCGAAGTAGAGCACGGCATCGACCATATGCTCAACGACACGCGGCCCCGCGATCTGTCCGTCCTTGGTGACGTGACCGACAAGAACCATGGCTGCACCGGTCTGTTTCGCGAAGCGGATCATCGACTGAACGCCGGTGCGTACCTGCGTTACGGTTCCGGGCGCGGACTCGGCCAGTTCGCTCCAAAGCGTCTGGATCGAGTCGATGATCACGAGATCGGGCCGCTTGCCTTCGGCGACCGTCGCCAGAATGTCCTCCACATTGGTTTCCGCGGCGAGCAGCACATCGGTGTCGGCAGCCTGCAGGCGCTGCGCCCGCAGCCGTACCTGGGCGACCGCCTCTTCACCCGATACGTAGATGACGCGGTGGCCATGGCGCGATAGAGCTGCCGCTCCCTGCATCAGCAGCGTCGATTTGCCGATGCCGGGATCGCCGCCTATCAGCACGGCCGAGCCGCGCACGAAGCCGCCGCCGAGAGCCCGATCGAGTTCGGAAATGCCTGTGTGGATGCGTGGAGCTTCCTCGATTTCGCCTGACAGCGTCGTCAGGGTGACCGGCCGGCCCTTCTTCGGCGTCTTCGCCGGGCCGCCGCCGATGCCGCCCATCGGGTCTTCTTCGACGATGGTATTCCACTCGCCGCAGTTATCGCATTTGCCCGCCCAGCGGTTGTGGACCGCGCCGCAGCTCTGGCAGATGAAATGTGTCCTGGCCTTCGCCATCAATCATGCTTTCGGTTGGATGGCCGCAACGCGTCGCATCGAATCACTTTGATGGCTCAAATAATCATTCCCGGCACCGATCAAAACTAATGATTTCCCTATCAGGGGCTGCGGTGGCACCTGTTCTCCACTGTCTTGGAGGCCACGACGATGCTGGATTACTCGCTTGCGCATTGGATCGCGTTCTTGACCGCGGCGGTCCTGCTCAATCTGTCGCCCGGTCCGGACATGGCTTTCATTCTCGGCCACACCGTCAAAAGCGGCACGAGGACCGGCTTCGCCGCGCTGTTCGGCATCTGGACGGGCGCCGGCCTGCATGTGGCGATGGCGGCATTTGGTCTTTCGGCGATCCTCGCCGCCTCCGCGCTGGCCTTCTCGGTGGTGAAGTGGGTCGGCGCGATCTACCTCGTCTGGCTCGGCATTCAGGCATTGCGCTCGAAGGGCGGAGGAGGCCTGGTCAATGCGGCAAAGGATGTCCTGCCCTGGAGCCGCGTCTACAAGGAGGGCATCCTCGTTTCGCTGCTGAACCCGAAAGTCGCGGTCTTCTTCCTCGCCTTCCTCCCGCAGTTCGTGGTGGAGGGTGCCGGACCGACGTGGCTGCAGCTGGCGGTCCATGGCGTCTTCATCATTGTCGTTGCAGCCTTCATCGAGCCGCCGCTCATCCTGGCGGGAGGGCGCCTCGCCGATCTCATCAAACGCAGAAAGAGTATCGGCCTCTGGCTCGATCGCGGCCTTGGCGCGCTGCTGGTGGCACTGGGCGTGCGATTGGCGCTAACGACGCGCTAGGTCCTTAGTCTTCCTCGTGCAGGTAACGCCGCTCGTGCCGAAGGCCGATGCTGGTCAGGATTTCGTAGCCGATCGTACCCGCTGACCTAGCGACGTCGTCGACCAGCACGTTCTTTCCGAACAATTCCACGTAATCGCCTGCGCGCACTGCGTTTTCCGGAAGATCAGTGACGTCGAAAATCGTCAGGTCCATGGTGATTCGGCCGGCAATGGGAATCTTCCGGCCAGCCAGGAAGCCATAACCTCCCTCGGGCACGACCTGTCGCAGTGGCACGCCACCGCTCGACTGGCTACGCAGGTAGCCATCGGCATAGCCCGCCGACACGACGGCGAGCCTGCTGTCGCGGGTCAGTTGCAAGGCACGGCCGTAGCCGACGAACTCGCCTGCCTTGGCCGTGCGCACCTGAATGATCCGCGCCTCGGCGGTCACCACCGGTCGCATCGGGTTCGCCAGGCCGTTGACCGCTTCGCCGCCATAGAGTGCTATGCCGGGGCGCGTGAGATCGAAGTGATAGTCGCTGCCGAGGAAGATGCCGCCCGACGCCGCAAGACTTGAAACGATGCCTTCATACGCCGCGCTAACCTGCCGAAATGATTCAAGCTGTTGCTTGTTCATCTCTGAGGAATGGTCGTCACTGCATGCGAGATGGCTCATGACGAGCACCGGCGCAAAACTTGCCGGGCGTGAAACGTCGTCAGCGAGCGCCATTGCCTCTTCCATGGAAAGGCCCAGCCTGTTGAAGCCCGTATCGACATTGAGCGCGCAGGGGTAGTCGCCGTAGTCGGCAAGAACCGCCATCCAAAAGGCGAGTTGCTCCTCCGATGAGATGACCGGGACGAGGTCGTTTTCGAAGAGCCGCCGCTCTGTACCAGGCCAGACGCCGGACAGGACAAAAATGCGGGCGTCGGGCGCATAAGGCCGAAGCGTCACGCCCTCATCGACGGTCGCCACGAAGAAATCGCGTGCGCCGGCCATGAAAAGCGCCTCGCCTGCGTCTTCGATCCCGGTGCCGTAGGCATCCGCCTTCACGACCGCGGAGGCTCGCGCCTTGCCGGAGCGCCGCGCCATGTCCTTCCAGTTTTCCGTCAGCGCCGTCAGATCGACGGTCAGGCGCAGGCCAGCGGAGTCGAATGGGTCTTCATCTTCGAAACTATCAACAAAATCAGTCATCGTGCTTCACAAAAATAGGGAGAGTGCTAGTCGGGTCGCAGTCTAGAGATCAATAAGGCAAAGTGGAAGCAAGCCAAGGAGATATCCATCTTGCGATCACTTTTGTTCAAGACGCAGGGGCGCGCCTGCAGTAGTTTGGTTCGATGGAGAACGTATCGCAGAAAGAGGCGGCCGACGCGATGCCGCTGGCAGGCATGGAGCGGGCACGGTTCTGGCGCGACCGGCGTTTCCGTAACATGGAGTGCCTGAGCGCGAGCTTCGTGACGCATGAATATGCGCCGCATGCCCATGACACCTTCTCGATCGGCGCGATCGAAAGCGGCACGCAGATCGCGACGATGAAGGGCGTCCGGGAGGAAACCGGCGCAGGCGATCTCTATCTCATCGACCCGGGCGTCGTGCATGACGGTGTGCCGGGTGGCGATGGCTATCGCTACCGAATGATCTATCCGGACACCAAACTCTTCGTCGATATCCTCGAAGACGTGACCGGCAAGGCCTTCAACGCCACCCCATCCTTCCCCAAGGAGCTTCTCAGCGATCCCGAGATGGCCGCCACCTTCCACGCCGCCCATCGCGTCTTGGAGAGCGGCGCCGGAGCGTTGGAATCCGAGGAGGCGATGTTTCGCGTGCTTGCCGCGATCTTCCAGCGTTACGGCAGCACGATCGTCGTGCCGGTGGACACCAAGGAGCGCACCGCAGTCGGCCGCGCGCGAGACTATCTGACCGACAATTTCGACAGCGACGTCGGGCTGGACGAATTGGCTAACGTCGCGGGTCTGAGCCGCGCGCATCTCATCCGGGCATTCCGGCGCGAATATCACATCACTCCGCATGCCTTCCTGACCGACAAGCGGGTGCGCGAGGCGCGCAAGCTGTTGCGGGCAGGGCAAGCGCCCGCCGATGTGGCGATCCAGTGCGGTTTCGCCGACCAGGCGCACTTCACCCGCCATTTCAAGGCACGCACGGGCGTCACGCCGGGGCAGTATCGCGTGGGTTGATCACTTTCGTTCAAGACCATCGCCGTGCAACGGCTTAACACCCTCCGAACTTTCGCAGTTCTGGAGGTTTCAATGTTCACTCAAAGGCGACGGACAGACGATTTTCTTGCCGGGGCAAAGGCAATCCTGCCGCTCGTCGTCGCCGTCATTCCGATCGGTCTTGTCTTTGGCGCGGTTTCGGCCACGAAAGGGCTGTCTGCTCTCGAAGCCACTCTGATGAGCGCACTCGTCTTTGCCGGTGGCTCGCAGTTTGTCGCTATGGATATCTGGACGCACCCCGCCAGTTGGGCGGGCGTCGGATTTGCCGCCCTGCTTGTCAATATCCGCCATGTCCTGATGAGCGCATCGATCGGCACGAAGATGCAGGCCTTCTCGGGCTTGCGGAAGTATGCCGCCATGCTGTTCCTCGCCGATGAGATATGGGCGATCGCAGAGTTCCGTGTGGGCGTAGCGCGACTGACGCCATCATGGTTTGCTGGCGTCGCGGCGCCGTTCTATGCAGCCTGGGTCGGGTCGACCCTGGTTGGCGCATCGCTCGGGGCCTTCCTTGGCAACCCTGCCGCGATCGGGCTCGACTTCGCCTTTCCGGCAGTCTTCGTCGTGCTGACAATGGGTTTCTGGAAGGGACGCGCGACGGGCTCGGTGCTCGCCGCCAGTGCGCTGGCCGCTGTTCTGGTGCACCAATTCGTGCCCGGCGTTTGGTACATCGCAGCTGGGGCCCTCGCTGGACTTGCCGCGGCGCTTTGGACAGGCAAGACAAAGGCAGTCACGGCATGACCCTGGACTTACATACGCTTCTTGCGATCCTCGCCATGGCGGCTGCAACGGTGCTGACCCGCATGAGCGGCCTGTTTCTCCTTCGCCATGTCGAGATGACGGAACAGACTCGCACGGCCATCGAGGCGATACCGCCAGCGGTTCTGATGGCTGTCATCGCGCCCACCGCCTTTGCGACAGGCTGGGCCGAAACGGCGGCCTCCCTGGTGACGGCGCTCGCAGCGCGGCGGCTGCCGATGCTCGCAAGTGTTGCCGTCGGTGTGGCGACCGTTGCCATCCTGCGAACTGCCGGCTTGTAGATCGAGCAGTGTGCTGACGGAAAGGGTCCCGTCAGTGCTCTTCGTACTGAATGAAGGAGGGATCGGCGAGGTCGGCGAAGCGGGTGAATTCCGATTGGAAGGCGAGCTTCACCGTACCGGTCGGCCCGTGGCGCTGCTTGGCAATGATGACGTCGGCCGTACCCTTCACCTTGTCGAACAGCGCTTCCCATTCGGCATACTTCGGATCGTTCGGATCGCGCGGCTCGAGGTTCTTGACGTAGTATTCCTCACGGAACACGAAGAGCACGACGTCGGCGTCCTGTTCGATCGAGCCGGATTCACGAAGGTCGGAAAGCTGCGGGCGCTTGTCGTCGCGGCTTTCGACCTGACGCGACAGCTGGGAGAGTGCAATGATCGGAACGTTGAGTTCCTTACCGAGCGCCTTCAGGCCCGTCGTGATCTGGGTGATTTCCTGCACGCGGTTTTCGCCTGATTTGCCCGATCCGGTCATCAGCTGGATGTAGTCGACGACCAGGCAATCGAGGCCGCGCTGGCGCTTCAGGCGGCGGGCGCGGGCGGAAAGCTGCGCGATCGAGATACCACCGGTCTGGTCGATATAGAGCGGCACCTTCTGCATCATCATCGAGCAGGCAACGAGCTTTTCGAAGTCGGCATCGTTGATGTCGCCGCGGCGGATCTTCGAGGAGGAGACTTCCGTCTGTTCCGAGATGATACGGGTGGCCAGCTGTTCGGAGGACATTTCGAGCGAGTAGAAGCCGACGACGCCGCCGTTCTTGGCCTTGTAGCTGCCATCGGGCTGCACTTCGCCTTCATAGGCAGCCGCGATATTGTAGGCGATGTTGGTCGCTAGCGAAGTCTTGCCCATACCCGGACGACCGGCAAGCACGATCAAGTCAGAACGCTGCAAACCGCCCATTTTGCCGTCAAGCGAATGGATGCCGGTGGAGATGCCGGACAGACCCCCGTCGCGCTCCTTGGCGACGGCTGCCATGTCGATCGCAAGCGCCACGGCATCGTTGAAGGACTGGAAGCCGCCATCGTAGCGGCCGTTCTCGGCGAGTTCGAACAGACGACGTTCCGTATCTTCGATCTGTGTCTGCGGCGGCATGTCGAGCGGGGCGTCATAGGCGATGTTGACGACGTCTTCGCCGATGGTGATCAGCGCGCGACGCAGCGCCAGATCGTAGATCGCGCGACCATAGTCCTCGGCATTGATGATGGTGACGGCTTCGCGGGCAAGACGCGCCAGATATTCGGAGACCGTCATGTCACCGACCTTTTCCTCAGCCTTGAGGAAGGTCTTGATCGTCACCGGATTGGCGATCTTGCCCATGCGGATGATGTCGCCCGCGACTTCGAAAATCTTGCGATGCAGCGGTTCGTAGAGATGGATCGGCTTCAGGAAGTCCGACACCCGATAATAGGCGTCGTTGTTCATCAGGATCGCGCCGAGAAGCGCCTGTTCGGCCTCGATATTGTTCGGGGCTTCCCGGTAGTGCTGCTCCGCGGGAGCAACGGCGGCAATCTTTCGAGCGACGTCGTTCATCTTGATCCGTTCTGTCTTGTTCAGCTTCGGGTGTGGCGCGCGCGCGCGACAAAATCAAGTGCGGAAGAGAGAAGACGCCAATGCCGCTGTCGATACAGGGGAGCTTTGCCCATTGTTCGACTTCTCCACAGTCTCACTTGCGGTTAATGCAAAAATACCGAAAGTGTCACCTGCGGAACACGGCCAAAACGACTCACTTCCATTGTGCCTTATTTGGTAGTCTAGGCCTGTCGGAGGAGACTTGCATCCGAGCAGGCGCGTCGGCACTTGAAAAACAACGGAAAATAATATAGGTAGTAAGGATATAATTAGTGCACTAACAAAATGGGGCTGAAATATATGGCAAAACCCACCCTTGGGCGTGAGCTAATCGAAGACCTTGCTGCCTTCAATCGCAAGCTTAGGGCCGTCTTCGACAAGATAGTGCGGGAGCGCAGCATGACGTTGCCGCGCGCCCGGGTCTTCTTCACGCTCAACAAGAAAGATGGGATCAATCAGCGCGAACTTGCCGAACGGCTGGAGCTGGAGACGCCAACGCTCGTCAGGATCCTCGATGCGATGGAAGCGCAGGGCTTCGTGCAGCGGCGCGTGGCCGGCTCCGATCGCCGTGCCAAGGAAATCTACATCACCGAGACCGGCAAGGTCGTGGCGGGTGAGATTGAAGACATCGCAGTAAAAGTGCGGGCGCAGGTCATTGCCGGTATTCCCGAAAGCGATCTGAAGACTACTTTGGACGTGATACGGGCCATGCAAGCCAACCTGCAGGGCATTCGGGGAATTTGAGGTCCTGCCGATGAGCCTCGCCCAGACCGCCAACGACAATGTGGCGCCAAGGCCAGCCGGGGAGGCGAAGCCGGACACGCAACCGATGCCGTCGCCGCCTCCAGCGGCGGGCGTACCGATGCCGGCCTGGAAAATGCCGCTCTACATGGCGGCGTCGGTCCTGCTTTTTCTGACGCAGGGCCTCGGAATGAACCTGCTCACCGCCAATATCTATCAGCTGCAGGGTTCGTTTTCGGCGACCACGACTGAACTCTCCTGGCTGTCGGCGGCTTACATGGCGCCTTACGCCAGCATGTCGATTGCACTCTTCAAGATCCGTAGCCAATACGGCCTTCGCCGTTTCGCTGAACTCGGCATTATCTGCTTCGTCGCTGCGGCGGTGCTCAATCTTCTTATCACCGACCTGCATTCCGCAATCGTCGTGCGCACGCTGAGCGGCATGGCTGCAGCACCGCTGTCGACGCTCGGCTTCCTCTACATGCTGGAGCCTTTCCCCCAGGAAAAGAAGCTCTCGCTGGGGATCAGCCTTGCGCTGATGTGTACGTTGTTTGCTTCGCCGGTGGCGCGCATCGTCTCGCCCTCGCTGCTTCATTTCGGCGGCTACCAGGCGCTCTATATGTTCGAGATGGGGCTCGCGCTCGTCGCCTTTCCAATCATCTATCTGCTGCCGCTCACAGCACCGCCGCGGGCCAATGTCATCCAGCGGCAGGATATAGTGAGCTATCTCCTGCTGGCGGTCGGCTTCGGATGTCTCGCCGTCGTATTGACGCTTGGCCGGCTCTATTGGTGGTTCGAGGCGCCGTGGATCGGCGTGCTGCTGGCGGTGTCGGTCGGCTCGCTTGCGCTCATGCTCGCCATGGAGTTGCCACGCGCCAGTCCCCTGATCGATTTCCGCTGGCTGTTCACCGGCGCGAACATGCGGATGGCAGGCGTCCTGCTGCTCTTCCGCTTCGTCTCCTCCGAGCAGTCGTCAACCGCTGCCAATTTCTATCAGCAGCTCGGGCTTCTGAACGATCAGACCGTGACACTCTACGCGATCATTCTCCTCGCCTCGTTGGTTGGTGGTCTTTTCTGCGCATTTCTGATGACGACCCGTTACGTCGAGACCGCCCACGTGCTGGCGCTCGCCCTTATTGCAGCCGGCGCCTTCATGGACAGCCAGTCGACGAGCCTGACGCGTCCGCCTCAGATGTATCTGAGCCAGGCGATGGTCGCCGCCGGTGCGGCGATGTTCCTGCCGCCTGTCATGGCGAATGGCTTCAAGGCGGCGATCTCCCGCGGCGTGCAGTATATCGTGAATTTCCTGGTGATCTTCGTCTTCACGCAGAGCATTGGCTCGCTCTTTGCCTCGGCGATGCTCGGGACTTTCGTGACGATCCGGGAGAAGTTCCACTCGAACGTGCTCGTCGAGCATATTCTGCTGCAAGATCCGATCGTGGCGCAGCGCATCTCCCAGATGAGCGCGGCCTACGGCAAAGTGCTTGGCGACAAGACGCTGCTCAACGCGGAGGCCCTGATGTTGCTCGCGCAGCAGGTCAGCCGCGAGGCCTGTATTCTCGCCTACAACGATACGTTCCTTGTCATCGGCTACTCCTCCGTCTTCGGCCTGATCGTCATTCTTCTGCATCAAGCGTGGCGCCGGCTGCCGTGGTCAGGGACAGGCCAGTCCGATGCAATCCCCGCTCAATCGTGATCTCAGGGCGTCAGCATGTTGAAATTTCTTCGGTCCCCCTCGACCATCATCGCAGTGCTCGCCGGCATCGCCGGCGTCCTGCTCGTTCTCTATGCATGGCGCCTTCCGCCGTTCGTCACGTCAGTGGAGACGACCGACAATGCCTATGTTCGAGGCTACGTCACGATCTTGAGTCCACAGGTGAGCGGCTATGTCGTCGATGTGCCCGTGAAGGACTATCAGCAGGTCAAGCAGGGCGACACGCTCGCCCAGATCGATGACCGCATTTACGTCCAGAAGCTTGCCCAGGCGCGTGCTGCGCTCGACGGGCAGAAGGCGTCGCTCGAGAATTCCCGCCAGTCCGAGCTTGCGGCAAAGGCGAGTATCGCCTCCAGCGAGGCGCAGATCGATAGCGCGAACGCAGCGTTGACGCGCGCGCAGCAGGCCTGGGATCGCGTAAACAACCTCAGCAACCGCGGGATCGCATCGCAGAGCGAGACAGAGGCCGCACAGGCGACGCTTGACCAGGCAAAGGCCGCCCTGAACCAGGCGAAGGCCGCACTCGAGGTTTCCAAGCAAAACCTTGCGACGATCATCGTCAACCGTTCGCTGCTGGAAGCCAACGTCTCAAGCGCTGAAGCCGTGGTGCATCTGGCGGAAATCGACCTCCAGAACACCAGGATCCTGGCGCCACGCGACGGTCACCTCGGCGAAGTCGGGGTTCGAATCGGGCAGTACGTGACGGCCGGCACGCAGCTCATGGCGGTCGTGCCGGAGGACGTCTGGGTCGTCGCGAATTTCAAGGAAACGCAGCTTTACGGCATGCAGGTCGGCCAGCCGGTAACCATCACCGTCGATGCGCTCGGCAGGCGGCAGCTGAGGGGGTACATCGAGCGCTTCTCGCCGGCCGCCGGATCGGAGTTCGCGGTCATCAAGGCTGACAATGCGACCGGCAATTTCGTGAAGATCGCGCAGCGTGTCGGCGTGCGCATCCGCTTCGATCCCGACCAGCCGGCAGTCAAGGACTTGGGCCCGGGTCTCTCGGTCGTCGTCGATGTCGACAAAAGTGCCGCGCCGCAACAGAACACAGCATCCAAATAAGCAGAAAGCCCGGCGTGAGCCGGGCTTTCGTACATTCCAGAGAGGTTTCTCTGAAGATTAAGCTTCGTCGCCTTCGAGGTTTGCTTCCGGATCGAAGAAGTCTTCCGGACGCAGGGCGTCTTCGTCAACGCCGTAGATGGCATCGACGGAGGTGAGGGTTTCGCCCTTCGCCTGACGGCCAGCTTCTTCAGCCGAACGCGCAACGTTGAGCTCGACGTGAATTTCGACTTCAGCGTGGAGCTGCAGTTCAACCTTGTGCAGGCCGATCGACTTGATCGGGGTGTTCAGGTGAACCTGGTTGCGGCCGATGTTGAAGCCTTCGGCAGCGAGGATTTCAACGACGTCGCGAGCAGCAACCGAGCCGTACAGCTGGCCGGTTTCGCCAGCCGAGCGAACGACGATGAAGGACTTGCCGTCGAGAACGTCAGCAACCTTCTGTGCTTCCGACTTGCGCTCGAGGTTACGAGCTTCGAGCGTTGCACGCTCGGATTCGAAACGCTTCTTGTTGGCTTCGTTGGCGCGAAGAGCCTTGCCGAGCGGCAGGAGGTAGTTACGAGCGAAGCCGTCGCGAACCTTTACGGTTTCGCCCATCTGGCCGAGCTTGGAGATGCGTTCAAGAAGAATGACTTCCATGTTGGTGTTCCTTTCGTGTCTTTAGATTTTCGTGTCTGTCTGTTTGGGGGCATCGACATCCTTGTTCGGGGTCAGTGCGATCGCCTTGCGGGTATCGCTCAGTCCCACCACGAGGATGAAAAAGGCTGGCACCATCAGGACGAGCGATGCCAGGTAGCAGAGGATGAGTGCCGGCAGGCGCCAATCCTTGCCGCGCGTGCGGAAGTGCAGCGCGGCGAAGCCGGAAAGCAGGAAGCCGGCGCCGAAGGTGCCGACGACGGTTGCTCCGATCATCGCCGGTATGCCGCCGAAGAACGTGGCGGCAAGCCCAACGAGAAAAACGAAGATTGAATTGCGGTTCATGCGCAGTGCCGAAGGAATGTCCTCACGCGGACGCAGACCACGGCCGGATGCACTGACGATCCGGGTTGCGATGTGGTAGGCGGAAAACAGCATGACCACCCACATGCCACCCTGGATGGCAGGCAGCATGAGCAGGACCAGCGATTTGGTTTGTGCCGTCACTGCCGGATCGGGCGAAAACTCTGGCTGCTGCTGCGCAAGCGAGCCGAACAGGACATCGACCAGCCGGTCGATGAGCTCAGGACCGTAACCGATCATCACGCCAACGACGATCACCGCGATGGTGACGAGGCCGCAGAGATGCAGCAGGATATCCGAAAGCGGATACCAGGCCATCAGATGCTCAGGCCCGCCAAGCTCCGAGGCGGGACGGGCAAGATTCGCAAGGTGGCTGAGCCACCCGGCCGGAAGCAGCGTGACCAGCGTCATCATCAGCGCGAAGGACGGCGAGATGGCGATCGCGCCGACTACAGCGGCTGCGACGACGGCAGAGATTGCCGCCATGTTGCCCCAGCCGAGGCCGACGAGAAGAATGGGAAGTGCCGAAGCAGCGTAGAGGACCGCGCTGAACGACGGCTGCAGGCTCGCGCCGAGCACCAGAAGTGCTGCGGTCACTCCGGCGAGTGCGCCAATGCTTAGCGTTTTTGTGTTCAGTCGGTTCACGGTCGCTGTCCTGCTTCATCGAGCAGTTAGAGGGTTCTTCTGAACAGCTTCAGAAAAGCCTCAACATGGGTTTTAAGAGTTCCGATCCGCGCCCATCGCGAAAGGGAGAAGGGAAGGCACAGCTGCCTTCCCTCGATTTGGTCTCGTCGGCTGATTAAGCGACGACGTACGGCAGCAGGCCGAGGAAACGAGCGCGCTTGATCGCCTGGGCGAGTTCGCGCTGCTTCTTCTGGGAAACAGCCGTGATACGGGAAGGAACGATCTTGCCGCGCTCGGAAATGTAGCGCTGCAGGAGACGAACGTCCTTGTAGTCGATGCGCGGAGCGTTTGCGCCGGAGAACGGGCAAGTCTTGCGACGACGGTGGAACGGGCGACGAACCGGAGCGGAGGAAGCTTCAGACATTCTTAGATCTCCTTATGCACGGTCTTCGCGGGGAGCACGGTCCGGACGCGGACCACGCTGGAAGTCGCCATCCCGGCGCGGCGGACGGTCGCCGAACTCGCGGCGCGGGCCACGGTCGCCGCCTTCACGCGGGCCGCGGTCGTCGCGGTCGCGCTTCTGCATCATGGCAGACGGGCCTTCTTCGTGCTTTTCAACAGCGATCGTCATGTAGCGCAGGACGTCTTCGCTGATGCGCATCTGACGTTCCATTTCCTGCACGGCAGCAGCCGGGGCGTCGATGTCGACGAGAACGTAGTGAGCCTTGCGGTTCTTCTTGATACGGTAGGTGAGGGACTTGAGGCCCCAGTTTTCTACGCGCCCGACCTTACCGCCGTTAGCTTCGATAACACCCTTGTACTGTTCTACGAGGGCATCAACCTGCTGAGCGGAAATATCCTGTCGGGCAAGGAATACATGTTCATAAAGAGCCATGACAGCTTTGCCTTTCTTGCGTTTATTCAACCCGATATTCGGCGGCTAAGCCTCAACGACTGCTCCTGAATGGGCGGACCCAGGCAAGAAAAGCGTTTCCGAGACGGTCGAGAGCGGAGACACGGGAGGCTGGAACGCTTCCGTTCCGAACGATTTCCCGTAGGAAACCGGCCCTCCGTTCAGCCACCAGCCAGAAGACCGGGTTTGCGAACAGGGCGCTTATACGGATTTTTGGCGGAAACGCAAGGGACAGTCAGCAATGTTCTCGTTGCGAGTTCAACGACGGTAGCCCGGCCTTGCGCAGCCCGTCGACGAAATGGTCGTAGTGACCGGGGTCGACGTAGGGCGTCAGGATCTTCCAGTAATGCTCCAGGTCGGCGGGGACATTCGCGAGAATTTCCGGGATCAGGCGCTGTGCCTCCTCGCGCCGCTGCAATTGCCCCAGGCTTGCAAGAAGAACGACGCGGTTGAAATAGGCGCGTCGCAGGGAAAGGCCGCGCTCGGAATAGTGGATCGCTTCCTCGTAGTTGCCGAGATGGTAGTTCGACAGCGCCAGCCGGTCGAGGATGAGGTAGGCCAGGGGATCATGCGGGCTGAGCCGCAGGGCCATATGGAGTGGATCGCAAGCTGCCGCAAAGTGGCCAGTGAAGATTCTGGCCCACCCAAGTCCCATATGCGCCAGCGCGAAATTGGGATTGAGATCGATCGCCTGCTGTGCCTCTTCTACTGCGGCCGGGGCGTTGTGAGCGACGAAATGGCCAAGACACATGGCGTAGTGGGAATAGGGATCGCGCGGATCGAGCGCCACTGCGCGCTCTGCCTCCGCCCGAAGTTCCGTGCTGTCCCTGTCGACATCGCTGCTGAAGCCGTGGAAACAGCGCGCGTAGAGCGAGCGAGCCAGCATCATGTGAGCGCGTGCGAATTCGGGGTCGAGCTCGATGGCTCGGCGATGCCAGGCTATGGATTCGATGAAGTGTTCGGCGGTATCCTGGGCATTGTGGAGCCATGTGCCGCGCATATGGCTTTCATAGGCATCAAGATTGTCCGTCGTTCTAAGCAGTGCCCGGCGGCTTTCGCCTATCAGGATTTCCGGCTCGATGGCGCCGACGACATTTTGGGTGAGCTCGTCCTGGATGGCGAAGATGTCGGCGATTTCGCGGTCGTAGCGCTGTGCCCAGAGGTGAATGCCGCTCTCCGCTTCGATCAGCTGCCCCGTGACGCGGACCCGCGTCCCGGACCTGCGCACACTACCCTCCACGAGATAGCGGACACCGAGATCGCGTCCAATCTGCTTCACGTCGACGGCCCGCCCCTTATAGGCGAAGGAAGAATTCTGGGCGATGACGAAAAACCAGCGGTAGAGCGAAAGCGCGGTGATGATGTCTTCGGTCAAGCCATCGGCGAAGAACTCCTGCTCTGGGTCATCGGACATGTTGACGAAGGGCAATACCGCAATCGAGGGTTTGTCAGGCAGTCGGAGCGGCCCCCCGAGCGCGCCGCCCTCCACGGGGTCCTCGCCGGTCCAGTCGACCTTATGCACAGGCACCGGGCGCGGAATGTTCTTCAGCGTACGATCGCCCATCGGCACGAGAGGGAAGTCCAGCTTCCCTTCGATCTGCTCGCGCAAGGCGCCAGAGATGCAGATACCCGAAGGTAGCGCCACCTCCTGAAGGCGGGCGGCGACATTCACCCCGTCGCCGAGCAGGTTATCGCCGGAAACCACGACGTCCCCGAGATTGAGCCCGAGGCGAAACTCCATTCGGCGATCCACAGGCAAGTCGGCGTTTCGGCGATTGAGCGCGCGCTGGATGGCGACCGCTGCGCGAACGCCTTGCACTGCGCTGTGGAATTCCGCCACCACGCTGTCTCCGGAGCTGCCGAAAATCCGCCCGCCATGCTCGCAAACGAGGTCACCAATCGTGGTGCTGTAGACGCTCAGGGTCGCAAGCGCATCCTCCTCGTTGGCTGCAACAAGGCGGCTGTAACCGGCCACGTCGCCGGCAAGGATGACTGCGAGCTTCCGTTCCACGGAATGAGCTCCCCGCGGCCCTACACAGAGCCCTATAAACGTAGCTGAATTGCGCAGGACGGAGAAGCGGAAATTGCCGCGCGGGCAAAGTTCTCGAAACTTGTCGTTGTGGCGACTTGCGTGGGGCGGGCCCCGATGCAATGGTTTCAGGGCAGTGATCTGGCCGTCGACGGCCAGATCGTGATGCATCGTCCGGTTGCCTTAGATCGGGATCGGGTACTGGCGATGAACCGCCTCGATTTCCACGAGAACGTCGTGCGACAGCTTGAGATTGACGGAGCTCAGGTCTGTATCGAGCTGTTTCATCGTCGTCGCGCCGATAATCACCGAAGCCATGAATCGGCGATGCAGGCAGAAGGCGAGCGCCATCGCAGCAGGATCGAGCCCATGCCGTGCAGCGATGTCGAGATAAGCCTTCGTCGGTGCTTCCTGCAAAGGCTGCAGCCGACCGCCGAGATCGCCATTGATCGCCCCGCGCGAGCCTTCCGGCTTGGCGCCGTCGATATACTTGCCGCTCAGGATGCCGCCGGCAAGGGGGGAATAGGCGAGCAGGCCGACATCCTCGTGATGCGACAGCTCCGCCAGATCGAGGTCGTGGTGGCGGTAGAGCAGATTATATTCGTTCTGGATCGTGGCAACGCGCGGCAGGCCGAGCTGTTCGGCGAGCGTCAGATACTTCTGGGTGCCCCAGGTGGTTTCGTTGGAAAGGCCGAAGGCGCGAACCTTGCCTTCCCTCACAAGAGCACCCATCGTTTCCAATATCTCCGTGATATTGGCGACGGCCTTGGCGTGGTCCTGCTTGAAGGGATCGTAGTGCCAAGCCTGACGGAAATGGAAATGTCCGCGGCTCGGCCAATGAATCTGGTAGAGGTCGACATAGTCGGTCCGCAGGCGCTTCAGGCTTGCCTCGATCGCCAGGCGAATATTCTTCGCGTCGGCACCGTCGCCGTTGCGGATGTAGGAACGGCCGGGGCCCGCGACCTTCGTCGCGAGCACGATATCCTCGCGCTTGCCCGTCTTCTGGAACCAGCTGCCGATGTAGTCTTCGGTCAGCCCCTGCGTTTCCGCCGAAACGGGCGTAGTCGGATAGAGCTCGGCCGTGTCGAAGAAGTTGACGCCCTTCTCGACGGAATGGTCCATCTGCTCGTGCGCTTCGATCTCGGTGTTTTGCGTGCCCCACGTCATGGTGCCGAGGCAGATTTCGGACACGGAAATATCCGTGCGGCCAAGTTTCCTGTATTTCATCTGAAAGCCTTGAAAGTGATCTGAAAAAGAAATGGTCTGGAGGGGCGGCGCAAATCTAGACTGTAATTGAGTAAGCGCAAGGGGCCAAAACGCTGCGTTCTCGCAGCTGCAAAAGCCTTGGAGCGCGGGGCTCCGGCACTTGACTCTGAAGGAAAGAATGTCAATTGGAGGCGAAATAACCAGAGGTCCAATTATAAAGGACATAGGATGACCATCGCTTTCACATTTCCGGGGCAGGGCAGCCAGGCTGTCGGCATGGGCAAGGATCTCGCTGAAAACTTCGCCGAGGCACGCGCCGTCTTCCAAGAAGTCGACGAAGCGCTGGGCGAGAAGCTGTCCGAGACGATGTTCAATGGGCCGGAAGATACGCTGACCCTGACGGCCAATGCGCAGCCGGCCTTGATGGCGGTGTCGATGGCGGTTATCCGGGTCCTCGAAACCAACGGCGTCGACCTAAAGGCAAAGGTCTCCTATGTCGCCGGTCATTCGCTAGGCGAATACTCAGCGCTCTGCGCCGCAGGAACCTTCTCGCTGGCCGACACTGCACGGTTGCTCCGCATCCGCGGCAACGCCATGCAGGCCGCCGTACCGGTCGGCGTGGGCGCGATGGCGGCCATTATTGGCCTTGAACATGCCGATGTCGCCGCCGTCTGCGAGGAAGCCTCGGCCGTCGGCTCCTGCCAGATCGCCAACGACAACGGCGGCGGTCAGATCGTCATATCAGGCGAGAAGGCGGCCGTCGAAAAGGGCGCTGCGATTGCGACCGAGAAGGGCGCCAAGCGCGCGATCCTGCTTCCGGTCTCCGCTCCCTTCCATTCTTCGCTGATGGCCCCAGCTGCAGAAGCGATGCGCGAAGCGCTGGCCGGCGTGAGGAAGTCCAACCCGGTCGTGCCTCTTATCGCCAACGTGCGCGCTGCGCCGGTGACCGACGCCGACGAGATTGCAAAGCTGCTCGTGGAGCAGGTGACGGGCCAGGTCCGCTGGCGCGAGACTGTCGAGTGGTTCGCGGTCAATGGCGCGACTACGCTTTACGAGGTCGGCTCCGGCAAGGTCCTGACCGGCCTTGCACGCCGCATCGACAAGACGGTGAACGGCATCGCCGTCAACACGCCTGCTGATATCGACGCGGCCGTTGCCGCCCTGATGGCCTGATAGATTTAACGATTACAAGGAACACTACCCATGCTCGATCTTTCCGGCCGCAAGGCTCTGGTTACCGGCGCATCCGGCGGCATCGGCGAAGAAATCGCCCGTATCTTGCATAAGCAGGGCGCAATCGTCGGCCTTCATGGCACCCGCGTCGAGAAGCTTGAGGCGCTGGCCAACGATCTCGGCGATCGCGTCAAGATCTTCCCGGCCAACCTCGCAGACCGCGATGAAGTCAAGGCGCTTGGCGTCAAGGCGGAAGCCGATCTCGAAGGTGTGGACATCCTCGTCAACAACGCCGGCATCACCAAGGACGGCCTGTTTGTGCGCATGAGCGACGAGGACTGGGATAGCGTCATCGAAGTGAACCTGACGGCGATGTTCCGCCTGACGCGCGAGATGACCCATCCGATGATGCGCCGCCGCTATGGCCGTATCATCAACATCACGTCGGTCGTAGGCGTGACCGGCAATCCGGGCCAGGCCAATTACTGCGCCTCCAAGGCGGGCATGATCGGCTTCACGAAGTCACTGGCTCAGGAGATCGCAACCCGCAACGTCACGGTCAACTGCGTGGCGCCTGGCTTCATCGAGTCCGCCATGACCGGCAAGCTGAACGACAAGCAGAAGGAAGCGATCATGGGAGCGATCCCGATGAAACGCATGGGCACCGGCGCGGAAGTCGCCTCTGCGGTTGCCTATCTCGCCTCGTCGGAAGCTGCTTATATGACAGGCCAGACGCTGCACGTAAACGGCGGCATGGCCATGATCTGAAACGGGAAACTGCGTTTCGAGGCAGTTTTCGCCGCAATAGCGTGTTGAGCAACCCGATGGGGTTGATTTTCTGGCTTTGCGGCAGACTTAAACCGTGTTAAGCGGGCCATGACTGTGAACAGTCTCCCGAGAAAGCAGACGGACCGGCGGGCTTTTGTGCAAGCCTGGGACATTTCTGGTAGCCGGGTTCAAAGAGTTTGCCGAGGGTGGCTTAACGGCGCCGCAGGCTGAAACAGGGTAGGGATGTCACAAGGCATTCTGATCAGGATATAAGGTCGAGGAAACCGACATGAGCGATATCGCAGAACGCGTAAAGAAAATTGTTATTGATCATCTTGGCGTCGACGCCGACAAGGTTGTTGAAAGCGCCAGCTTTATCGACGATCTGGGCGCTGACTCGCTCGACACCGTCGAACTGGTCATGGCGTTCGAAGAAGAATTCGGCGTTGAGATTCCGGACGACGCTGCAGACTCGATCCTGACGGTCGGCGATGCCGTGAAGTTTATCGAAAAGGCTCAGGCTTAATCCTRAGCGATTGAGAAAAGGGCGGACCCGGAGTCCGCCCTTTTTATTTCTGGCATGGTTCTCCAAGAACATAAAAGGCGGGGGAATGCAGTCGATGAGACGGGTCGTCATAACAGGTACCGGCATGGTATCACCCTTGGGATGCGGAACAGAAGTGACGTGGTCCCGCTTGCTTGCGGGTCAGAACGGCGCCCGCCTTGTCACTGAATTCGAAGTCGACGATCTGCCCGCAAAGATTGCCTGCCGCATTCCGGTTGGTGACGGCAGCAACGGCACCTTCAACGCCGACGACTGGATGGAGCCTAAGGAACAGCGCAAGGTTGATCCGTTTATCATCTACGGCATGGCCGCCGCTGATATGGCGCTTAAAGATGCGAACTGGCACCCCGAGAGCGATGAGGACCAGGTTGCGACCGGCGTCTTGATCGGCTCCGGCATTGGCGGCATCGAGGGCATTGTCGAAGCAGGCTATACGCTGCGCGACAAGGGCCCGCGCCGCATTTCGCCCTTCTTCATTCCTGGCCGTCTGATCAACCTCGTATCCGGACAGGTGTCGATCCGCCACAAGCTGCGCGGGCCGAACCACTCGGTGGTCACGGCATGCTCGACTGGCGCTCACGCGATCGGTGACGCTGCCCGTCTCATCGCGTTCGGCGATGCGGACGTCATGGTTGCTGGCGGCACCGAGTCCCCGGTCAGCCGCATCTCGCTCGCCGGCTTTGCCGCCTGCAAGGCGCTCTCCACCCAGCACAACGACGATCCGACCAAAGCGTCGCGCCCCTATGACAAGGACCGTGATGGGTTCGTCATGGGTGAGGGGGCCGGTATCGTCGTTCTCGAAGAGCTGGAACATGCCAAGGCGCGCGGCGCCAAGATCTATGCCGAAGTGGTCGGCTATGGCCTCTCGGGCGATGCCTATCACATCACGGCTCCGTCCGAGGACGGTGAAGGCGCGCAGCGCTGCATGACGATGGCGTTGAAGCGAGCCGGCTTGACCGCTGCCGATATCGACTACATCAACGCGCATGGCACGTCGACGATGGCCGACACGATCGAGCTCGGCGCGGTGGAGCGTCTGGTTGGTAATGCAGCCTCCAAGATCTCGATGTCGTCGACGAAGTCCGCGACCGGTCATCTGCTCGGTGCTGCCGGCGCGATCGAGGCCATCTTCGCAACGCTTGCGATCCGGGACAATGTCGCGCCTCCGACGCTCAACCTCGACAATCCTGAGCGCGAGACCGCGATCGACCTCGTCCCGCACAAGGCCAGGCAGCGGGAAATCAACGTCGCCCTGTCGAATTCCTTCGGATTCGGCGGCACGAATGCCTCGCTGGTGCTGCGCCGCTACGTCGCCTGAGTTCAGGCGTTGACGTTCTGGCGGTGGGGCTGCACCTTGCGCGGCGTGGCCCCACCTGCATTTTGCCGCATTGCTTAGCAAGAAGCGGGACTTGAGGCCAAGTTTAGAGGATTGCCGGTGAACGATACGAACCAAAACAACGGGACGATCGGCGAGGAGAGCCAGCAGACGCAGAGTGGGCCGATCATTCCCAAGTCGCCAAGCGAGGCGCTGCGGCCGGAACGCGTGCCCGAGCCGCCGAAGCGCTCGAAGAAAGCGCGCAGCCAGGTTATCATTTTCCTGAACTTCCTGATGACGCTGGTCGTCCTCGGCTGCGCAGCCGCTGTCTTCCTCTTCTACTACGCGATCTCGGCCTACCAAGATCCTGGTCCGCTGGAAACGAATACGAACTTCATCGTGCGAAATGGTGCCGGCGTTGCTGAAATTGCCGCGAGCCTTGAACGAAACAACATCGTCTCGGATGCCCGTATCTTCCGCTACCTCACGGCAACCCACCTTGATGATGGCGAGAGCCTCAAGGCGGGTGAGTACGAAATCAAGGCACATGCTTCCATGAACGACATCATGGAACTGCTGAAATCCGGGAAGTCGATCCTGTATTCCGTCGCCTTCCCCGAGGGCCTCACCGTCCGCCAGATGTTCAATCGCCTGAACGAGGATGCCGTGCTGGAAGGCGATCTCCCGGCTGTCGTCCCCGCAGAGGGAAGCCTCCGCCCGGATACCTACAAGTTCTCGCGCGGCACGAAGCGGGTCGAAATCATCGGGCAGATGGCTGCGGCCCAGCAGAAGCTGGTCGAGCAGGTTTGGGACAAGCGCGACCCGTCGCTGCAACTCAAGTCAAAGGACGAACTGGTCGTCCTCGCCTCGATCGTCGAGAAGGAGACTGGCGTTCCCGATGAGCGTGCCCACGTGGCTTCCGTCTTCCTTAACCGGCTGGGCAAGGGGATGCGCCTTCAATCAGATCCGACAATCATCTACGGGTTGTTCGGCGGCGACGGAAAGCCGACGGATCGCCCGATCTATCAGTCGGACCTGAAGAAGGAAACGCCCTACAACACCTACGTGATCAAGGGGCTTCCCCCGACGCCGATCGCCAATCCGGGCCGTGATGCGCTGGAGGCTGTCGCCAATCCGTGGAAGACGCAGGATCTGTATTTCGTCGCCGATGGCTCCGGCGGGCACGTTTTTGCAGCCACTCTTGAGGAGCATAACGCGAACGTCAAGCGCTGGCGCCAACTGGAAGCCGCCAAGGGAGCCGATCCCAATATTGCGGTCGACGGACAGCCCGAGAGCCAGACGCAGCCGGACACACCTGCCGCGCCTGCTGCCCAAAAGAAAAAGAAGACGAACTGATTTTTGGAGGCTCGCATGGCTTTGCAGTCCATGACCGGTTTTGCGCGGCGAGAAGGCACGAGCGGCCGTTGGCGTTGGGCTTGGGAGTTGCGTTCGGTCAACGGCAAGGGCCTTGACCTGCGCTTGCGCTTCCCGCCGGGGCTGGAGCGTATGGAGAGCGACGTGCGTCGCCTTGCCGGCGAGCGCTTCAGCCGAGGCAATATGCAGGCGTCGCTTTCCGTCTCTGCCGGTGAGAGCCGCATTGAAACCGTCCTCAATCAGGAAGCGCTTTCCGCTGTGCTCGCCTTGCGCGATCAGCTTGGCGGCATCATCGATCCCGCGCCGTTGCAGCTGGATACATTGCTCGCCATCCGGGGTATCATCGAATTCCGCGAGAGCGAGGACGGTGATGAAGCGATCGCCGCCCGCGATTCCGATATTGTGGAAGGCCTGATCGCAGCTCTCGCCGACCTACGGCACATGCGCGAGACGGAAGGTGCCGCTCTGTCGCGCGTACTTCTCGACCATGTGGCCACTATCGAGGGATTGACAGAGGTGATCGAGCGTGACCCCTCCCGCTCTCCGCAGGAGATCTCGACGAGATTGGCCGCGCAGGTCGCATTGCTGATGGATGGATCGGGAAAGCTGGATCGCGACCGGCTGCATGCGGAAGCTGCTCTGCTCGCCACCAAGGCGGATCTCCGTGAAGAGATCGATCGCCTGAAAGCGCATGTGGTTGCCGCTCGCGACCTGCTCGGCAAGGGCGGCCCGGTCGGGCGTAAGCTGGATTTCCTTGCACAGGAATTTAACCGAGAATCGAATACTATCTGCTCGAAGTCGAATGCCGCGGCAATCACCGCCGCCGGCATCGAACTGAAAGTCGTCATCGACCAGTTCCGCGAGCAGGTCCAGAATCTGGAGTGATACATGAGCCCGGCCCAGTCGAGCACACCCACCAAAATCGCCCGGCGCGGGCTGATGCTTGTCCTGTCCTCGCCCTCGGGCGCAGGCAAGTCGACAATTGCTGGCAACCTTCTCCGAGACGACCACAGCCTCGAAATCTCTGTCAGCGTTACGACCAGGGCCAAGCGGCCGAGCGAGATTGCCGGCAAGCATTATCACTTTATCACTGTACCGCAGTTCGAGAGGATGCGCGACTCAGGCGATCTGCTCGAATGGGCGGAGGTTCACGGCAACTTTTACGGCACGCCGCGCGAGCCCGTGGAATCGGCCATGGCCGAAGGTCGCGACATGCTGTTCGATATCGACTGGCAGGGTGCCTTGCAGCTTCAGGACAAGATGAAGGCCGATATCGTTTCGATCTTCGTGCTGCCGCCCACCATGACCGAACTGCAGTCTCGCTTGCATCGCCGGGCCGAGGATTCGGAAGAGGTCATTCGTACGCGGCTTTTGAATTCGCGCGCGGAGATCGAACGCTGGCGCGAATACGACTATGTCATCGTCAACGACGATCTCGATGAGGCTTTTCGCAATGTGAGCTGCATCGTCAATGCCGAACGCGTCCGCCGCGACCGGCGTTACGGCTTGTTCGATTTCGTCAACGGGCTGCTGACTGAAGAGCCGAACCTTTAGGACCTGCACGGTCGATGCAATGGTGCTTGCGGCTAGATCAACTGACCGGGCCGATATGCTGTCACGCGATTCACTATCCTGGAAAGTCGGCGTGCCCTAAGCGAACGCTGGCTAGAGGCAATTCGCCAGTCGAACAAACTCTTCGACTGAAAGCGTTTCGGCCCGTCGTTGCGGGTCGATATCCGCCTTCTTCAACAAGACTTCGCCCCCCAGCGGCTTTAGGCTCTGCCGCAGCATCTTGCGTCGCTGGCCGAAGGCGGCATGCGTGACCTTCTCCAGATCGGCGACCGAGCAGGGGATCGGGCTTTGCTTTGGGGTCAGATGAACGACAGTCGACGTTACTTTCGGCGGCGGCGTGAAAGCTTGCGGCGGAATGTCAAACGCCATCCGTGCGTTCGTACGCCATCCGCAAAGCACGCCAAGACGTCCATAGTGGTCGTCGTCTTCGGCCGCAACGACGCGCTCTCCCACTTCCTTCTGAAACATCAGCGTCAGCGAGTCCCAGAAAGGAGGCCACTGCTTCGGCAGGATCCAATTGACCAGCAGCTGCGTGCCGACATTGTAGGGCAGGTTGGCAATGATCTTCACCGGTCCCTCGGGCGTCAGAGCTTCGAAGTCCGTCTTCAGCGCATCGCCTTCGATGACCTCGAGCCTCCCCGGATAGTGATCCGCGATTTCCGAAAGCGCGGGTAAACAGCGAGAATCACGCTCGACGGCGATCACCTTCTTTGCACCCAATGCCAGAATGGCGCGCGTCAGGCCGCCGGGACCCGGACCGACCTCAAAAACCGTGGCTCCTTCCAAGGAGCCGGCTGTGCGAGCAACCTTCTGCGTCAGGTTGAGATCGAGCARGAAGTTCTGSCCGAGCGCCTTGCGCGCRTCGAGGCCRTGGCGCTGRATRACMTCGCGAAGSGGCGGCAGCCCATCCAAGGCAGCCATCAACGATGCCCTTCTGTGGTGCGTCCGAGGTGACCGGCGAGCTTCAGCGCCGCGACGAGACTGTTTTCACGCGCAAGGCCCTTGCCGGCGATCCCGAAGGCGGTGCCGTGATCGGGCGAGGTGCGCACAAAGGGCAATCCCAGCGTGACGTTGACAGCGTCGTCGAAGCCAAGTGCCTTGGCCGGTATCAGGGCCTGGTCGTGATACATGCAGATCGCAACGTCGTAACGCGCTCTGGCGTCGTCGTGGAACATCGTATCGGCAGGCAGCGGACCGATTGCGTTTATCCCCTCGGATCTCAGGAATTGGATGGCCGGTTTGATGACCGTTTCATCCTCTTTGCCGATCGCACCGTCTTCTCCGGCGTGTGGATTGAGACCGGCTATCGCGAGCCGGGGTTGCTCGATCCCGAAGCGACGCCTGAGATCGGCATCAGCAATCCGGCAAGTCTCGATGATGAGATCGGCCGTCAGTGCATGAGGCACATCCTTGAGCGGAATATGAATTGTAACAGGAATGGTGCGGAGCTTCGGACCCGCGAGCATCATCACCGGCATCCCCGCCTGTCCAGTCGCACGTGCGGCGAGATCGGCCAGAAACTCAGTGTGTCCGGGGAAGGGAAAGCCGGATTCGTAGAGAACGGACTTGGCGATCGGGTTGGTGACGACGCCGAGGGCTTCGCCACTCATTGTCAGCGAGACAGCTCTTTCGATCGCGGCGATCGTGCTCTTTGCCGTCGCCACATGCGGCTCACCCGCTACAACGTCGATACCTGCGGCAATGGGGAGCACGGGGAGGGCATCTGCAAAGACATCATTGGCGTTGGTGCAATCGGTCTCGCGAATGGCGATCGTCAAGCCTAGGAGCTTGGCACGCGATGCCAGCACATCAGGGTCGCCAATGAACACGAACGGAGGCAGACCCAGCTCCCTGCGCCGCATCCAGGCCAGAAGTGTGACATCGGGGCCGACGCCGGCCGGATCGCCCTGGCTGAGAGCAAGCGGGCGCGAGAACGAGAGTGTCATCTTGCTCAGGGACGCATGATCTGCGCCTTCTTGCGCAGCTCTTCCATATATTTCTGGGCGTTCGGATTTTCCGGAGGGGCGTTCTTCCCTGCCTTCGCCTTATCAAGGTCTTCCTGGCGGAACACCATTTCGGCGGCTTGGTCATCAGAAACCTGGCGCTGGCTGCAGATGGCGATGTATTCGACACCTCTGTCGGTCACGCGCGTGGCGGTCGTGTTGCCCTTTGCCTGCTCGACAAGCGGCTTCCATTCGGCCGGAAGTTCCGGTGCAAGAACGCGACCAAGGTCACGGACTGACACGTCAAGCATCGTTGCTGCGAAGACCTTTGCCTGGTCACAACCCGGATACTTCGCGCGAGACGCCTCGGCTTCGCTCTTGCGTTTGCCGACGATGCCCTTCTTGTTGGCGGGAACGACGAAGATCATCTGCTGCAGAATATATTCGGTGGTTTCCGGCTTCTGCTTGTTCTCCATCATGCGGGCAACAAGGTCGGAATTCGACATGCGATTGCTCGAACCGTAGCGGGCATTGACAAGGCGCGGCCAGCTCATCTGCACGGCAATGAAAGCCTTGAAATGATCAACACCGACGCCGGCGCGTTCGAGAATTTGCGTCATCTGGTCCGTCGTCAACTTGTTGCCGCTCGCGAACCGCGCGAACGATGCGTTGACGTCGTCCTTGGAAACCGACATGCGGACGCGGGAAATTTCCTGCTGCTTCAGCGTCTGTTCGATCAGCTGTTCTTCCGCTGCTTTCGCATCAGCCTTTTGATGCTGCAGGCGCAGGAATGCCTGGCGCTTGGCGATGTCACCGCTGGTGATTGCTGTTCCGTTGACGACAACTCTGACTTCGCTTGCAGCAACAGCTGAGCCGGCCTGCGGCGAGGCAAAAGCCGCCAGCATCGCGAAAGTCGCACCGGCAATCATCGTCCTTACGGTTCTTCTTGCGCCAATCATCTATCGACCCTTCCCATTGACGCCGCGCACTCACGTCGCGGCGCGCATACCTTCCCGAGACACACGGGCATTACCGCTGCAAATTGAAAATTCAGCATATGCCTTAGATCTCAACTGGCGACAATGTCCTGCATAGTCTTACGGCGAAAGAAAGGCCCTTTCTTTCGCCGTATTACAGAACTGACAGTTAATTCTGGTAGATGGTTGGGCTGGCATCTATGGGCGTGCCGAGATTGATGTCGCCCAGCGTCCGGAAGGTCAACCTCGCCCCGATACTCCAGTCGCTCGCGGTTTCCGCGGTGGTATCGCGCTTGTCGATATATGCGATCGTGAAGATGGTGCATTCGTCTTCATAGGTAAGGCCGATTGTCTTCCTGACAACAGTGTTGTCCTGAAGGTCCCAAGCGACGCCGCCAAATACCGTCCAATAATCCTTGAACTTAACAGCAGCCTTGGCCTGGATCTCATCATTGTCCTCGGCGAAGCCGTATTCCGGCTGCGCCGAGACATGCGTGTAGATCATCTGACCTTGGAAATTGTCGGTCTGGTAACCGGCCGTCAAATCGCCACGACGGAAATCCAGGTCCTTGTCGTCAATCCGATAGGAAGCTGCAAGGGCAACGCCCTGTGGCGTTTCGATCCCGCCGAGTCCGACGAAGTCGGAGACGTCCGTTTCGAGGCCGGAGTCGGCGCCGACGTTTACCAGATCAGCCGTGTCAAAGGAGTTTTGGCCGCCGAGCTGGTAGGATTGGCCGAAGATACCGTGCAGCTTGTAGCCGTTGTCAAACGTACCGGTGTACTGGAAGCCGACATTGGCGCGCGTGCCACCTTCGATACGGTCGTAGCCGGAGAACTTATCACGCTCGAAAAGATTGGTCGCATCGAACACGAAGCTCTGCGCATCTTCGTTCGGAAGAGAGCCGGCAAGCCGTTCGTCGGGCCGTGCATAAAGCTGAACAATCGGTTCGAACAGGTGTGTGCTGTTCGCGGTCGTACCGAGGATCGGGTAGCGCATTTCCAACCCTGCGGTAAACATCGAACGCGTCGCTGCATTACCGTCGTCGTAATTGCCGTCATAGACAAAGGTGCCGGAGGTCGGCGGCGGCGTCATGTTCAACGCCAAGGCATCGCCGCGGGCTGCAAGCAGCGGAGTGATCAAGAAGCCCTGAGGCGTGACAAAGGTCCGCTTCCATTCCAGTTCGCCCGTCAGGCGAGATGTCTGGCCCTCAAGGCCGCGGAACCGATCAAAGCCTGCGACGCTATAAAAGTCGTCGTGCGTGCGCGACAGGTTCGTGAAGTTGACATCGGCAGATAGTTCACCTCCGGCGAGCGGCTGCGGCGCCACGAAGTGATAGTCCATCACCGGGTAAACGATTGCCTGCTGCTTCTCGGCGATATCATTCGGATCGGCGTTCTGAACGTCGAAATAGAACGAGCGCAGATCGAAATAATTCCGCTTGCCGAGACCCGTCAGGTAAACTTGGTTGGTATGTGTACTTTCGTCCAGACCCTTCAGGTTATAGGTGCGAGCGAAGTTGTTGTCACTCTGAACCATCACGTCCCAACCAAACGCCCATCGCGGGTTGATTTGGAAGGCCCCCTTCGACGCTACGACACCGCGGAAGTCATTTTCGGCATCGCTAGTGCCGGGCGTAAAGGTCCCCGGGCTGAGCTGGTCGATACCGGCCACGCGCAAGGTGTGCGTGCCGTTCTCGAATCTCTGGCGGAATTCCGCGTCCGCCAGGAAACCCTGGGTGGTGTAACCCGTGCCGGTCACCGTGACGTCGCTGCTCGGCGAAATGACGTAATAGTACGGGACAGAAAGGCCGAAGCCGAGATTCTGCGATGCGCTAAAGGTCGGGAAAAGGAAGCCGGACTTCCGCTTCACGGTATTGTCGGGGACCTCGATCCACGGAACGTAGGCGAGCGGGTGGCCAAGGAGCTCGAAGCGCGCCTTTTCAAGGCGAATCGTATGCTTGACGCCGTCCTGAATGACGCGTTCAGCCTTTACCTGCCAGAAGGGAGGTCGTTCCGGTCTTTCAGCGCAAGGCAAACAGGCGGTATAGACGCCCCTGTTCAGGATCATTTGCGTGCCCCCAACACGCTGGCCGGTTTCGGCAACCAGGCGCGTATTGTCGGGGGTCTCAATTCGGAGCGCGTTTACGAACCCGTTGGCAAAATCGTCGGTGATGTCAATCTTGTCACCGTACATGCGGTTGCCGTCGGGGGCGATCAACTCCACGTTGCCGAGCGCCATCAGGCGGCGGGTCTGCTGATTGTACTCGACGCGTTGCGCCACCAATCTGTAGCCGGCGTAGTTAATCTGTACACCGCCGATGGCCGAAACGATCTGCGCGTCCTTGTTGTAGACGAGTTCGTTTGCCGACAGAATCAGCTTCTGGTCGGCGGACACGTTCGGCCTCAAGCCTTGCAGGGCATCCTGGGCGAAAGCAGCAGGAAAGCCATTCGAATAGGTAGACAGGGCCGCGCCTAGGAGCAGGGCAACCAACTGTTTACTAAGAGTCTTGCGGTCGCCTGCCGCCACTAGCCATCCTCCTGATGAAGCAGAATTGTTGCACCCAAAGCCAAGGCAACAATGACCGGAATCCACGTTGCCACGAAAGGCGGGACAACCCCACTGCTTCCGAATGCTTTTACAAGCACGGTGACCACATAAAGCACGAAGCCCGACAGGATTCCACCCAGAATCACCGACCTCGACTGGTTGAACCGGCTAAATTTTAGGGACACTGTTGCAGCAATGAGAGTCATTGCGACAAGCAACAGTGGTTGGGACAACAACGAATGAAATTGGGTCTCAAGCGCCTTGGTCGGAATCCCGAAGGATCTCGCCGCGTCAATTCGGCTCGAGAGATCAAAAAAGCCAATAGTTTCAGGGGCTGTCAGCCTCTGCTGGATGAAATCCTGTTTCAAATTGGTGCTTACGCGCACCTCATCGAGCCGTGTGGCGACTTCGCCCGGACGACGCTCGACAACGTTCTTAAGAAGCCAGTAACCATCTTCCAATTTTGCCGACGCGGCGTCCTGTCTCAGGATGATGTGATCGGACGAATCGAAATGCACGAACACGGCGTTCATAAGCAGCGTGCCGTTTTCGAGAATCGTATTCGCTCCGATGATCACGTCGTCCCCGCCGCTGATCTGGCGAATCCACGGAACTTGCGGCGCGGCGTTCGACCCTGAGACTTCTCCACGCCAGTTGCTCTCGATGACGGCAGCCTGACGTTGCCCCCAGGCTGCCAGCGGGTTGAGGACGGTCATGACCAGGACGCCGAGCAAAAAAGCGCCTGCGAGGAAGGGAGACATGAACTGCCAAACCGAGATGCCGGCAGCACGCGTCACGACCAGTTCGTATTTTCGGTTGAGCCCGATTAGAACGGTCATGCCCACAAAGAGGGCAATGAAGGGCACGGTCTGCTGCAAGATGAGCGGCAGACGCACCGCCGTCATCGCGAGCCCGCCGGTCACGGTGTAGCCGGGAAGACCGGAGAGTCGGCCAGCGGTCTCGCTGAAATCAACGAGGTAGACGATGCCAATCACGCCGAGAAAGAACCACATTGTGGTCAGCAGGTATCGACGGAAGAAGTAACGGCCGAGTGTCCCGAGAATCATGCGCTGCCTCCGGCGGAGGGATCTGCCGACCGACCAAAGCGTCGCGACAGTCTCTGCCAAGAGGCGGAGATTCGGTCGCTCATCGCGGACACGACCGACAGGCGCTTGTGGTGCGACAGAGATGCGATTGCCAAAAGGCTGGCGACCACGGGAATCGCATAGAGCACGCCGATATACTCTGGATCCGTGTCGATCTGGTTGGCGGCGTAGAACGACGCCCAACGAATACCGAACGCGAAGATGAGCGCCGCGACCATGGGGTGCAACCGTGCTTCGCGGTGGGAGCGAGCATCACCGGCGATCGCGAGCGAAATCAGCGCAAACACCATCGGAAGAACCCAATCCGTCATGCGGCGGTGCAATTCGGCACGATAACTACCGGGTCTGGCGATGTAATCCTTGTCGTTCGGATCCGGATTGAAGAGGAACGCAAGCTCGCGGTCGGATGCGCGAAGAGTCGCCTGACCGCGGTTTTGGGTCAGATCGGACAGGTCGAAGGAGTAGGAATCGAAACGAATGACGGAGACTTCACCGGTTTGCGTTTTGCGGTGAACCTCGCCATCATGCATGATGAGTGACGTGCCCTTCTCGTCAACGGCGCCTTCACGTGCGTAGTAGATAAGCTCGAATGCGGGGTCGCGCTCATCGACGACGAACAAGCCCTTGAGCACGCGTCCGGCCAATCTCTCGGATATCTGTACGTAGAGGCCGGTGTCGATGCGGCGGAAGTTCTTCTCTTCAATCACGGTCGAGAGCAGATCCGCATAGGCAGCGGCCACCATCTGGCGAACCCCCGTCTTGGCCTTCGGCTCGACGACGTTGTCCACCAGAAACGAAAAGATGCTAATGACGGCGGCGAGGATGAGGATCGGGCGCAGGATAATGCTGCGCTTGGCGCCAGCCGCGTCGATGACGGTCAGCTCCGAATCGTTGTTCATTGTCGTCAGGGTCTGCGTCACACCGATGACAAGTGCGAACGGCAGCACGATCGGAATGATCGACGGTAGAATCAGCGTTGCCAGCTTGGCGAACGATCCCATCGACTGGCCGCTGTCGGTTACGAGATTGACGCGCTGCAGGACCTGAGTCGTCCAAATGATCGCGAGCACCGGCAACAGGGCAACGAGAAACATCTGGCCAACGCGCCGGAGTATGTATGTTTCAAGCAGTTTCATTAATGCCCTTGAACGCCATTTGCGAACCAATGCCGCTACGCAGCGAAATCCATCTACGCTGTTTGGGTCTCTTTTGCGACAAGCTGGAGTCGAAAATTCATTCAAATTTCAGATTTTTTTTTGCCCTGTGGCGAATCGGTAAGCGCAAGAAGACCTGCAAAGACAACAACGGACGAAAGCCAACCCAGGATGACGTCTGAAAGGTAGTGCGCGCCAAATGCAAGACGCATGGCAGGTGTCAGAAAGGCGATCGCTGTGAGGGGGAGGGCAAGCGCGAAGCGCGCCGGCTGTGGTATCAGGAAAATCAGACAGAAAACCCAGCCGGCGCCTGCCGCTTCGCCGGAAATGAAAGAGCAGTTCGATACGCATTTTCCGATCATGGAGCCCGCCTGCACGAAGTCGAGGTGGCCACCAAAATCCAGCGTTTGGGACGGTCGCGGTCTACCCCAGTATGTCTTGAGAATGAGATTGGCGAGGATCACGGGGCCGATCATCAGCGACGTGAGCGCAATCTTGAAGGAGCGGGCGCGCGCGAGGTTGAAAGTGGATCCGCAGTGCCCGTAGCACTCCAAAAGTTTCCACAAGAGGACGATGGCGATGAGGTAGGGAAGCCGGAAGAACAGCGTTCTCAGGAACCCGAGATAAGCCTCGTGCCGGTAGGGAAAGTAGCCGCAGTTTTTTCCGAATGTGGCTGGAGTGCTGCATGCCTCGCGCACAAAGAAATGCGCTGATGCGTAGACATCGATCTGCGGAAAGCCATTGAACAGCAGAAGCAGCAGCCACCACAGACAGAAAAGACCTATAAACACACGTGCGGGATCGCTGTCGGGCATTGGTATGCGCCAAGACGTCCTGGTCCCTGCAGGCATCAAAAGGGAAAGCAATTCGGAATTCCTGTGGACTCAATTCCGCGGGAGGAATATGCGCCGAAGATGACATCCCTTTAACGGGTTGGCGGTTAGTCAGGCCGCCACGGCCTCATCCCGAAGACTTGTTTTTGGGGGTGAAACCCGAAATGATCGGATAGAGCGGATTTAGGACAATCCCACTGGAGAAGACATGTCAGCCAAGTTCGATATCTCATTTGCAAGCTCCACCGAGATCGCCGGTGGCTACGCGGTCCTCCTGCAGGCAAGCGGAGCGGATCTTGCCGCCGGGGGCAAGCTTGCGGATCCCGCTGGCGTCATCGCGAGAGCCGCAAAGATCGCCGGCTTCTCCGCCAAGGCGACGACTGTGCTGGATCTCGTTGCGCCCGAGAGGTCCGCGGCTGAGCGGCTTATCGTCGTAGGACTCGGCAAACCTGAAGAGCTGACCGCTCACGATTGGCTGAAGGCTGGCGGCGTCGCCGCATCCAAGATCAAGAAGGCCGAAAAGGTCGCAATCTTCGTCGATGCGCCGGGTGCCGGCGTCGGAGCGAAGGAAGCGGCGGATTTTGCGCTTGGAATGCTTTTGCGCGCCTATAGCTTCGATACCTACAAGACCAAGAAGAAGGACGAGGACGGCAATGGCCGGAACGGGCAGGTGCCGATCAAGATCGTTACCGCCAAAGCGACAGAGGCGGCAGAAGCCTTCAAGCTCTCGGAAGCCGTTGCGGCGGGCGTTAACCTGGCCCGCGATCTTGTGAACGAGCCGCCGAATGTTCTGGGTCCGGTGGAGTTTGCCGCCAAGGCAAGCGAGTTGCAGAAACTTGGGGTCGAGGTGGAAATCCTCACCGAGAAGGAAATGCAAAAGCTTGGCATGGGCGCCCTGCTGGGCGTGGCACAAGGCTCGGTCCGGCCCCCGCGTCTGGCGGTCATGCAGTGGAAGGGCGGCAAGAGCGGCGAGAGCCCGATCGCCTTCATCGGCAAGGGCGTGGTCTTTGATACCGGCGGCATTTCGATCAAGCCCGCTGCCGGCATGGAAGAAATGAAGGGTGACATGGGCGGTGCTGCCGCTGTCACCGGCTTGATGCACGTCCTCGCTGCCCGCAAGGCAGCCGTGAACGCGGTCGGCATCATCGGTCTGGTCGAAAATATGCCCGACGGAAACGCGCAGCGTCCCGGCGACATCGTTACCTCGATGTCGGGCCAGACGATCGAGATCATCAATACCGATGCTGAAGGCCGGCTCGTTCTGTGTGACGCGTTGTGGTATTGCAACGATCGCTTCAAGCCGAAATTCATGATCAATCTGGCAACATTGACCGGCGCTATCCTTGTTGCGCTCGGCAATGTTCACGCCGGTCTGTTCTCGAATGACGATGAGCTCTGCGCGCAGCTGACCGCTGCCGGCCTGACAAGCAGCGAAAAGCTGTGGCGCATGCCGCTCGGCAAGGAGTACGACAAGCTGATCGACAGCAAGTTCGCCGACATGAAGAACTCCGGCGGCCGTCATGCGGGATCGATCACCGCCGCTCATTTCCTGAAGCGATTCGTGCAGGAAACGCCTTGGGCACACCTCGACATCGCAGGAACGGCAATGGGCTCGCCGCAGGATGAGATCAATCAGTCCTGGGGTTCCGGTTACGGCGTACGCCTGCTCGATGAGCTGGTGCGTGCCAACTACGAGTCATGACGGAAGTTCTGTTTTACCATCTGACGGAATCCAAGCTGGAGGATGCCCTCCCGCCGTTGCTCGAGAAAAGCGTCGAGCGCGGCTGGCGGGTCGCGGTGCAGTTGAAAGACGCTGCGCGACGCGACCTGCTCGATCAGCATCTCTGGACATTTCGCGAAGATAGCTTCCTGCCGCATGGCACGGATGAGGGGGACCTGGCGGCAGATCAGCCGGTTCTCCTTACGGTTTCCGAAGGGAATTCCAACGCGGCGACGGTACGATTTATCGTCGATGGCGCTGAGCCGCCGCTGGTCGAGCCTTATAGCCGCATCGTCTTCATGTTCGATGGTTACGACCAGGCGCAGCTCGAAGGGGCTCGCGCGCAATGGAAGAAGCTGAAAGGCGAGGGACATAACCTCACCTATTGGCAACAGACCCCGGAAGGGCGCTGGGAAAAAAAAGCATGAAAAAGCCCGCTTCAAGCGGTCCGCTTCAAGCGGGCTTTTTCATTTGAAATCAATCGTGGAAGGCGTCGACGAACTTGCGCCTGCCGAGCATGAAGGCATCGGCAACGTGGCGAAGCGGCGCCAGATCGACGTCGGATTTGCCGGCTTTGACAATTTCCGCAAAGCGCCGGTAAAGCGCGGGGTACTCTTCCTCGGGCGCCGAAAACTTCAGCTCGCCATTGATCGACAGCTTGGAGCCGCCTTCCGCAAGGTCCACATGGCCGGCTTCGGTTTCCGCGAGGATGTCCCAGCTCTGCTTGCCGGTCTGACGCCAGTCGAATTCGGCATGAACCGGCACGCCGTCAGCGTTCTGGAAGTGCAGATCCGCGGCGATCGGCGCATCGCGATTTTCCGGGAATTCGAGCGTTGCGCCTGTCAGGAAGATCGCCTTTGGGAGGATGTGGGTAACGATCGAAAGGGCGTTGATGCCCGGGTCGAAGACGCCAAGGCCGCCGGCTTGCCAGATCCAGTCCTGGTTCGGATGCCAGTGGCGAACGTCTTCCTTCCAGATGACATGAACGCTCTTGATCGTCGTCGACGCGAGGAAGGACTTCGTGGCTTCGACAGCTGCTGCGTAGCGGGAATGCCAGCTCGCAAACAGCGAAACGCCCTTGCTGGCCGCCAGCTTTTCGAGATCGGCCACTTCGCTTAGAGTCGCGCCCGGAGGCTTTTCGAGGAACACATGCTTGGCGGCGGAAAGCGCCTTGTGCGCTGCCTCGTAGCGATACTGCGGCGGCATGCAGAGCGAAACGGCATCGATCGCCGGAACGGCGTCGAGCATTGCATCGATCGTCGTGAAGCTCTGGATGCCTTCGACGGTGCCGTGGCGACTCGCCGTTGCAACGAGCTTGAAGTCCGGATTCTTTGCAATCGAGGGGAGGTGCTGGTCGCGGACGATCTTGCCGACGCCAACGATGGCGAGGTTGATAGGTGACATGCTGGTGCTCGCGTTCGGTGTTTCGCTCAAAAGTATGATTTATTTTGCGCCTGTTTTAGCAGAAAGAAACCGGGGGGCAAGCGTCGATAGGCCCGTCAGATGGACGCCATTTCGGCCGGTGCCGTCGGCTTCTTGAACTGCAGCGTTACGACCTTATACCCCTCGGCCTCAAGGGTTGAAAGGAGCGTCGGCAGCATTGTCGCCGTGCGATTGTGGATGTCGTGCATGAGGATGATGCCGCGGCCCCGCTTGTGCAGCAGGTCCATCGTCCGCTTGGTGACGGCGGCTGGCGATGTATTGAAGTAGTCCTTGCTGTCGACGTCCACATCCATCACCACCATATCGCGCATTGCCACGGCGCCACGAAGCTTCTGGCTATCGGCAAGGTATGGAAAGCGAAAGAAGTTGACGTCGCCGCCGGTCGCCTTGGTCACGGCGGCCTCGCCGCGTGTGATTTCCTTCATGGCCATGTCGAAGGTCAGCGTCGCCAGGTTCTCGTGCTGGTAGGTGTGGCTGCCGATCGCGTTGCCTTCAGACGCGATCTTGCGGGCAAGCTCCGGATGTCGTTCCGCCATTTCGCCGACCATCATGAAGGCGCCCTTGACGCCGAAGTGGTCCAGTGTCGCGAGGACACGGTCCGTGCGGCCGGGGATCGGACCGTCATCGAAGCTGAGGATGACCTCCTTGTCCTGGAGGTGCAGGTCATGAATGGACGCGACGATGAGTGCTCGACCGGCGAGGTGATGCAGGCGGCTGTCGCTCGACATTTGGGGCAGGGCAGCATCGGTCCCCGTTGCCGGGCTGCCTTCAGGCGCGACGATGGAGGAGGTGGTCATTGTGGTGTCAGGCGCAGGATGCCTGGTGGATTGGCAGCCGGCCAGGGCCATGCTCAAGATGGCACCGGAAATGAGGGCAAAGCGATGCATAAAAGGGCTCAACAAATCAGTAATGAAAGTTGAGGCAACCTTGATGATTATGGTTAACGATCGGTTTCGATCGCCCCGGAACGCGTCGAATCGTGCTCAACCCGACAAGCTTCCAGCCATACCTGTGGCTATCCTGCCATCGCTTCTTCGTATTCGGAGGAAAGCTCCAGCCACTGCTCCTCGGCGGCGGTGAGCTTTGCTGCAGCCTCGCCACGTTGCTTGGCCTTTTCCGCAGCCTTCGCAGGCGCCTTTTCGTAAAGCAGCGGATCCGCAAGTTCTGCATCAAGCGCCTGAATCAATTTCTCCAGCTTGCCGGTCAAGGATTCGATTTCGTTGATCTTTTTCTTGAGCGGCGCCAGCGAAGCGCGCTTCTCGGCATTGAGCTTGCGCTGGTCGGCCCTCGAGGCGGGTTCTTCAGCAAGCTGTGGTTTCTCGTCCTTCTTCTTGCCCGATGCGACAACGAGATCGCGGTACTCGTCCATATCGCCTTCGAAGGTCGTGACGGTGCCCTTGTTGACGAGCCACAGCCGATCGACGGTTGCCTCGATAAGGTGGCGGTCGTGCGAAATGAGAATGACCGCGCCCTCGTAATCGTTCAGCGCCTCGATGAGCGCCCGACGGCTGTCGATGTCGAGGTGGTTGGTCGGTTCGTCGAGGATCAGGAGGTTGGGCGCGTGGAAAGCCGCGAGCCCCATCAGCAGGCGCGCCTTCTCCCCGCCGGAAAGATCCTTGGCCGCGGTGGACATCTTTTCGGTCGCAAGACCCATCTGAGCGACTCGGGCCCGCACCTTCGCTTCCGGCGCGTCGAGCATCAAACGGCGCACGTGATCAACCGGCGACTGGTCCGGAATTAGATCGTCGAGCTGGTGCTGCGCGAAAAAGCCGATCTTCAGGTTCGGCGCGAGCTTGACCTCGCCCGCCTCCGCCGACATGCGACCGGAAATGAATTTCGCGAAGGTGGATTTGCCGTTGCCATTGGAGCCGAGCAGCGCGATGCGATCGTCATTGTCGATCCGCAGATTAAGGCCCTTCAGGATAGGTTTGCCGGGCTCGTAGCCAACAGCGCCGCCGCTGATAGCCACGATCGGGGAGGCAGGTTGCTTTTCCGGCTCGGGGAAGGTGATCGGCTGTACGTGGTCTTCGATGACGGCAGCCACCGTTCCCATGCGCTCCAACGCCTTGACGCGGCTCTGCGCCTGGCGTGCCTTGGAGGCCTTTGCCTTGAAGCGGTCGATGAAGCTCTGCAGGTGTTTGCGCGCCGCCTCGTTCTTGGCTCGCGCCTTCGTCTGCAACTCGTCCGCTTCGGCCTTCTGCCGTTCAAACTGGTCGTATCCGCCGCGATAGAAGGTCAGCTTCTTCTGATCGAGATGGACGATCGAGTTGACGGCGTTGTTCAGCAGGTCGCGGTCGTGGCTGATGACGATGACGGTGTGCGGATATCGGCGCACGTAATCCTCGAGCCACAGTGTGCCTTCGAGGTCGAGGTAGTTGGTCGGCTCGTCGAGGAGCAGCAGGTCGGGCTCGGAAAACAGCACCGCGGCGAGGGCAACACGCATCCGCCAGCCGCCCGAGAAGGACGACGCCGGACGCGATTGCGCCTCCTGGTCGAACCCGAGGCCAGCGAGGATGCTGGCAGCACGCGCTTCCGCGGAATGGGCGTCGATATCCACCAGCCGCATCTGGATTTCAGCGATGCGATGCGGATCGGTGGCGCTTTCCGCCTCCGCCAGCAAGGCTGAGCGCTCCTTGTCGGCTGCCAGTACGATTTCGATCAGCGCGTCTTCCGTTCCCGGTGCTTCCTGAGCGACCTGTCCGATGCGTGCATTCTTCGGGATCGACACGGAACCGCTTTCCGCGGCTACATCGCCGGTGATCACTCGAAACAGTGTGGATTTGCCGGCGCCATTCCGACCGACAAGACCGGCCTTCGTGCCGGCTGGCAGCGAAACGCTGGCGTGATCGAGAAGCAGGCGGCCGGCAATACGTGCGGAGATATCGGAAATCGTGATCATGGCCGGCGTTTTGGCCGAAAGCCGCGATCAGCGCAAGAGCCTCCGGCTCAGCGACCGAAGGCTTGCACGGGCTGCCGTCGATTTGACTGAGCGGCGTGAAGGGCAACGCGTGCATTTGCCTGCAGCTGCGATGCCGTCGTTGCGTCGGCGCTTAGAGCAATGCCGAGCGAAATCGTAAGGCCCGAGGGGGCAGCGTTGTCGGATGCCGCGAATGTCATGTGATCTTCTACCGACGCTCGGAGGCGATCGGCAATCGCCAGAGCTTCCTGCATCCCGACATTGGCGAACAGGAAGGCGAACTCGTCACCATCGGTGCGCGCAACAAGATCGTTCTTCTTGATCGACTTGCGCAAGAGATCCGCGAGCTTCTTCAGGAGGCGCGTGCCGATCTGTGTGCCGTAGCGGCTGTTGAATGCCTTGAAGTCGTCGACGTCGACCATGATGAGGGCGCTGCCGGCAGCACCTTCCTCCCGGTCGTAGAGATCGGCGATCGCCTTATTGAGGGCGATGCGGTTTGGGATCCCTGTGAGCTTGTCGGTGACCGACGCGGAATGAGCAGCAGCGATACCAAGCTCGATTGCTTCAAGGCGTTCGACGTCGCTCTTCAGCCGGGCCCCGATCTCCTTTTCCGAAGCGAGCACGTTTGAGAGGGAGGTCGACAGATACTCCATCTCGCTCATGAAGGAGCCGAGGCTTTGGTCAGGTTTTCCTGCAATGGATTGCAATGCTGTTTCTGCAGCGCGCAGGAATGCCTGCTTCTGGCGCAAGCTGTCCGAAAGTCGGTCCGCCGCGTCGCGCAGCATCCTGCTTGTCTCTGCATGCGAGATTTCGCTTGAGAGACCGCAATGGCTGACGAGCCGATACTTCAGGCCGATTTCATCGAGCGAGGCTTGCCGCGGGCTTGGCCCGAGCGCCGCGATGTCCTGTGCTAGGGCAGCGTTCTGGCCGATGATCGCCTCGTACAGGAGTTCGTAGTTGCGCGGCAGGCCGGCAATCGCGAGCCGTGTCATATGCTGGGCGATCCGCTGAATATCGGTGGGGGCGGCGGCCGGGCGCGGTGCGGCTTCTCGTTGTACCTGTGAGTTTGGCGCAGTTCGCATGACGTTCCCCTCGTGCCGACTGTGGCGCCGGCGGTTGGCTTCTCTATGCAACTACCGCGCTAAAAATAGCTTAAATTCGGTCGTTTGTAGTTGAATTGTGGCGCTGAACAGTGAAACGCGGTTAATGGAGCGTATCCATCTGACATTTACTGTCCTGGCGGACGTTGGATGTTGGTTGTAGCGGAACCGGTATCGTGTGGCGAAGCGCGTGTTGGAGACGTTGCTATCAGTCGACGAGGGGCAATCGTTACATGACAGGCGCGTGAAATTGCCCATGCCCACTTGTTTTCAGGCTATCGGGCGGGTAAACACCGCCCACTTTTCCCACGAAATAAAGGAATTTGACCCATGGCGATTGAACGCACTTTCTCGATGATCAAGCCGGACGCAACGAAGCGCAACCTGACGGGCGCTATTACCAAGATGCTCGAAGATGCCGGCCTGCGTGTCGTCGCCTCCAAGCGCGTCTGGATGAGCAAGCGGGAAGCTGAAGGCTTCTACGCCGTTCACAAGGAACGCCCGTTCTTCGGCGAACTCGTTGAAACCATGACCTCCGGCCCGACCGTCGTTCAGGTTCTGGAAGGCGAAGGTGCCATCCTCAAGAACCGCGAAGTCATGGGTGCGACCAACCCGGCAAACGCTGACGAAGGCACGATCCGTAAGGTTCACGCCCTTTCGATCGGCGAAAACTCGGTTCACGGCTCGGACGCTCCGGAAACCGCTGCCCAGGAAATCAAGTACTGGTTCTCCGACACCGAAATCGTCGGCTGATTCAGGCTCTCAGCGAAACCGCTGAAGCTTTTGAATTGACTGAAAGCCGGGGCTTTGCTCCGGCTTTTCTACGTTGAAGGACAGGTTGCGGCAGTATCGTAGTCCACGGTGCCGTCAGGTTTGAAAACCTCGGGGTTCTTCGTATAGAGCGGCCCAACGACGAGGGGCTTGCCGGGCATGACCGACTGATCGAGGCTGGAGATCACCTCGGTCTTCAGGCTCTGCAAGGTTTCGCCCCTGGCATCGACGAGGCGAACGTTCACCGCGTAAGGCTTATCCTTCTTGACGCAATGAAGTGCGGGGCTCTGCAGCGTGATCTTGTCCCAGAACGGATAGATCTTTTCGTTTGTGACCAGCACGTCACCGCCCGCCGGGTTCTCGAACTCCGCGATGGCGACGGTGCCTTCCGGTATCGGCGCCTTCTTGTTCAGGGTCACGACATAGGTCGCGACCGCGATCCTGTAGTTGAAAACGAAGACGCGACCGCTGATCTCGACCAGCTTGTCGGTCTCTCGCTGGCATCCCGTCAGCATTGCGGCTGCAACGGAAACGGCCATCAACAGCGCTTTCATGGCGCTTCCTCCTCTTTCCTGCGGCGATAGTGGCGGCTCGCCTTGGCGCGATTGCCGCACACCGCCATGTCGCACCAGGCGCGACTTCTGTTCTTGCTCCGGTCGATGAAGAGCCAGCCGCAGTTGCGGCAGATCTTCATGCGCTCGGGATCCGGCATCGCGATCAGCCGCAACACCGAATGGGCTGTTGCCGCATCAAGGCCGTTTGCTCCATTGGCGCCACGCAACGTGCGCGCCAGCGCTTCCAGAAGATCGGCGAGCAGCCGGTCATCGGTTTCGCCTGAAACACGAGTCCGGAAATACCTGTCCGTCGCCTCGCGCAACTCCAGAAAGTTTCTTTTGTTCTGTGGGGCCGGAGCGGCCATGTCGCCGAAGAGCGCCCGCTCAGCGCAGAATTCCGCCGCTGCCTGCGGAAAGGCTTCCAGTTGAGCGGGTGCTTCGAAACGGTCGATCCGTCGCGCCCCGTCATGGCGAAGCACGACGCTGTTGGCGACATCCAGCGCCAATGCGCCTCCGGAAAAGCGGTGTGGGGTCCAGGCAAAGCTCATGATGAAAATATAACTGGTAAAATAAGTTTTGCTAGTTATGATTTAAGCAATCAGGAGCTTTTGATGGCCTATCTGCTGCAGCAATTGGCGAACGCGGTACCGCTGGCTGCGCTCTATGGTGCGCTTGCCTTTGGCTACGCCGTCGCCTTCGGGGTCACTAAGCGTGCGGACATCACCTATGGCGCGATCTTCGCGTTCTCGGGCCAGATTCTCCTGCTTTTCACGGATCTTGGCTACAACAGGCTCTGGTTGATCCTGCCGGCTGCGCTGGCGCTGGGGGCTCTGTTCTCGCTCATCTATTCGATGCTGGCCTCGGTCTGGATTGGCCGTTCCATCATGCTGCCGCTGGTTCGCCAGTCGTCGAACACCGTGATCGTCGCGGCGCTCGGCATCACCATCGTGCTGATGGAGACGGCGAGGCTCGCATCCGACACCAAGAGCCTATGGCTTTCGCCGTTCCTGAACAGCGTCGTCGTCTTCTGGAATGACGGGGCGTTTAAGGTGACGCTCACTGAGATCCAGCTGATCAATACCGCATTGATGTGCGCCATGATCGCGCTCGGCGTTGCCGTCATGAGGCTGACCTCCTGGGGCCGCGTCTGGCGGGCCGTGACCGACGATCCCCTGGCCGCAGAATTATGTGGCACCAGCGCCGATCGCGTCTTTCTCGTCGCCTACGCGGCGGCTGCCCTGATCGCCACGGCATGCGGCATTCTTGCGACCTTCTATTACGGCACGATGGATTTCGGTGCTGGCCTGATGTTCGGCCTCAAGGTGCTGATGGTGGCAGCCGTCGGCGGATATTCAGATCCGTTGAAGTCGGCCGGCGGTGCCGCCGGTCTCGGTGTCGCGGAGACGATGTGGAGCGCTTACGGCCCTTATCTCTGGCGTGACCTTGTGGTGTTCTCGCTGCTCGTGCTTCTTCTCGTCCTCAGCCGGAGGGAGCGGGCGATACCCTGACTATTTCCATTTGTCGCGGGCAGCGTCATCCGCATCCTTGGCCGCGACCCATCCGCCCGTCGAACCATCCTTGCCGTGCTCCTTCTTCCAGAAGGGAGCGGCTGTCTTCAGATAGTCCATCACGAAGTTCGCGCCATCGAACGCGGCCTGCCGATGCGGCGCCGCGGCGATGACAAGCACGATATTCTCCCGTGCGGCGATCTTGCCGTAACGGTGGATGGCGGTCAGCCCGAGGAGCCCGAAGCGCTCGATCGCAAGGTTGGCGATCCGGCTCATCTCGGCCTCGGCCATGCCCGGATAGTGTTCGAGTTCGAGTGCTGCAAGCTTGCCGCCTTCGTCACGGCACAGGCCCGAGAATGTGACGATCGCGCCGATGCCGCTGGTTTGCGTACTGAGCCGATCGACTTCCGCCTGAAGGTCGAAGTCCTCGCGTTGGACGCGAATATAAGGCTCGACCTTGCTGCTCACTTCAGCCTCCGGTCATCGGCGGGAAGATGCCGATCTCCCTGGCGTTGCCGATCGGTTCGTCATGCTCGACGTGCTCCTGGTCGACCGCGACGCGGATGACGTCTGGAAACTGAAGCGCGGTCTCATATTCTTCGCCCATCGTCTTCAAATGATTCAGAAGGTCGGCAACGGAAACGACGGAAGAGGGCAAGGTCATTTCTTCTTCGGCCTTGCCGATCCGTTCGCGCACCCAGGCGAAATAGACGAGCTTTGTCATTCTTCATCATCCACGATGTGCTTGAGGCCCGCCCGGAAATAGTCATAGCCGGTATAGATCGTCAGCAGTGCTGCGATCCAGAGAAGGCCGATGCCGGTCTTCGTTGTGTATGGGAAGATTTCGTCGCCAGCAGGGCCAGCGAGCAGGAACGCGATCGCAACCAGCTGCACCGTCGTCTTCCACTTGGCAATCCGTGTCACGGGCACGCTGACCTTCAGGGCCGCCAGATATTCGCGCAGACCGGAGACCAGGATCTCGCGGCAGAGAATGGTGATTGCAGCCCAGATCGACCAACCGGCAATCGTCTGGTCGGCCGCTACCAGGAGAAGAATGGAGGCGACCAGCAGCTTGTCGGCGATCGGATCGAGCATTCGGCCGATGTTCGACGTCTGGTTCCATATGCGGGCGAGATAGCCGTCGAGAAAGTCGGTGATCGACGCGATGATGAAGATCCACAGCGCCACCCATCGTGCCGTATTGCTGATCGCCAGCTTTCCTTCGAGGAAAAAGCACAGCACGATCAACGGTACTGCCAGAATGCGGCCATAGGTCAGCAGGTTCGGTATATTATATGCGCGCGATGCCATGAAACATGTCTCTGAAGTTATGTGCTCGTAGATGACGGCTTTGAGCGTAAAGCGTCAACATTCTTTCTATTTTTTCGCTGCCTTTGCGTGGAATTTGCGACTGACGCCACCTATTTCGCGGCGTCATCATGAAAATGATTATAAACCAGCTTGGCGACGGTCTCCGAAATGCCTTCGACGGTCATCAGATCGGACAAAGCGGCGCGGGAGACCGCTTTCGCGGTTCCGAAGTGCTGCAACAGGGCGCGCTTGCGCGACGGTCCGATCCCGCCGATCTCATCAAGCGGGTTCTTGACCATCTCCTTCTTGCGCCGGGCGCGATGCGAGCCGATGGCGAAGCGGTGCGCTTCGTCGCGCATGCGCTGGATAAAATAGAGTACGGGATCGCGCGGCGGCAGCGTGAAGCTCTCGCGTCCCGGTGGGAAGAAGCGCTCGCGCCCGGCGTCGCGGTCGACGCCCTTGGCAACGCCGATGGCGATCACACTGTCGGTGATCCCCAATTCCTCAAGGATCGCACGCACGGCCGTCATCTGTCCCTGGCCGCCGTCGATCAGGATGACGTCGGGCCAAGCGGGGAAGGGCATGTCGGCGGCATCCGCCGGCGATGCCGGTTGGCTGCGATCGGGAATGCCTTCTTCTTTCAGCAGACGCGAGAAGCGTCGTGTCATCACCTCGCGCATCATGCCGAAGTCGTCGCCCGGCGTGATGTCGGTCGATTTGATGTTGAACTTCCGGTACTGGCTCTTCACGAAGCCTTCCTGTCCCGCGACGACCATGCCGCCGACCGCATTGGTGCCCATGATGTGCGAGTTGTCGTAGATCTCGACGCGCTGTGGCACATAGGGAAGCTTGAAGGTCTCCTTGAACTCCTCGAGCAACCGCGATTGCGACGCGGTTTCAGCGAGTTTGCGGCCATGCGCCTCGCGGGCATTGGCAATCACGTGCTCCACGAGGTCACGTTTCTCTCCGCGCTGCGGAATGAGGATCGATACTTTGTGTCCGGCCTTTTCGCCGAGCGCGGCAGCGAGCAGTTCGAGTTCCTCGACGGTCTCCGACAGCAGGATTTGCTTCGGTACCGGCTTGTCGTCGTAGAACTGCGCGAGGAAGGCGTTCAACACCTCGGCAGCCGAGAGCTGCGGGTCAGCCTTCGGGAAATAGGCGCGGTTGCCCCAGTTCTGCCCAGTGCGGAAGAAGAACACCTGGATACAGGAGATCCCGCCCTCATGATGGATCGCAAAGACATCCGCCTCTTCCACGCCCGCGGGGTTGATGCCTTGGTGACTGGAAACATGCGACAGCGAAGCCAGGCGGTCGCGGTAGACGGCGGCGCGTTCGAAGTCGAGATCCTCGGCAGCGACATTCATCGCCTCGGCCATATGCTCCTTGATTTTCTGGCTCTTGCCGGAGAGGAAATCCTTGGCCTCCTGCACGAGCTCGGCGTAGCCCTCGTCACTGATCTCATGCGTGCATGGCGCCGAACAGCGCTTGATCTGGTAGAGAAGGCAGGGGCGGGTGCGCGTCTCGAAGACGCTGTCGGTACAAGTCCTGATGAGGAAGGCGCGCTGCAGCGAGTTGATCGTCCGACCGACGGCGCCGGCTGACGCGAAGGGACCGAAATAGTCGCCCTTGCGAGCGCGGGCGCCGCGGTGCTTGAAGATGGCCGGGGCGCGGTGGTCCCCCGTGATCAGAATGTAGGGAAACGACTTATCGTCACGTAAGAGCACATTAAAACGAGGCCGCAAGCGCTTGATAAGATTCGCTTCAAGCAGCAGCGCTTCCGTCTCGGTGCGGGTCGTCACGAACTCCATGTTCGCCGTCAGCCGTACCATCTGGGCGATCCGGTTGGAGTGCACGCGCCCGAGCGCGTAGTTGCTGACGCGCTTCTTCAGGCTGCGGGCCTTGCCGACGTAAAGCACGTCGCCGGCTTCGTTGAACATGCGGTAGACGCCAGGGCTGTTGGGCAGTCGCTTGACGAATTCGGCGATCAGGTCGGCGCCGACGAGGCCGGTTTCGTTCACCCCGCCTTCGTTCCAATCGATCGCAGTCGTGGTGGGCGCAGCGGAGACGTCGCTCTCCACTTCGATTTCGTCGTCTGCGTCGTCCGTTTCGTCGTAAAGAACGCCGCCATCCGGCAGCTTTCTTGAATTCATTCCGTAATCTCCGCCACATCGGGCGTCTGCCAGGCAAGATGCTGGCCGCCATCCAGGGCAATCATTTGACCGGTGATCGAGGGCGTTTCGTAGAGGAAGCGAATCGTTTTGCCGAATTCCCCGAGCTGCGGCCCTCGTTTGAGGATAAGCGCTGAAACCTGCGCTTGGAAGTCTTCTTGCGACTGTCGCTCGCTCGGCATCGAGGGGCCGGGACCGATCGCATTGACACGGATACGCGGCGCGAGCGCCTGCGCCATGGTCTGCGTCGCCGTCCACAGGGCGGACTTAGACAGTGTGTAGGAATAGAAGCTCGGCCGCAGGGCCCAAACGCGCTGGTCGATGATGTTGACGACGAGACCATCCGTCTCGTCGGGCAATTGCGCCGCAAAGCCGGCCGACAGAATCGAGGGGGCGCGAACATGGACCGCGAAGTGCTCGTCCCAGGCGTCGGCATCGATGTGGCGGACGGAGTCCTCGTGGAAAACAGAGGCGTTGTTGACGAGGAGATCGATTGGCCCGATCGCTTCCGATGCCCTTTTTATCAGGTCGCTCGTCTCGCCAACTTCCGTAAGGTCTGCCCTTACGGCAATCGCCCGGGAACCGTTTTGCCGCAATTCCGCCGCGAAATTCTCGGCCTCCTCAATCGAGCGGCTGGCATGGATTGCGACCGCAAAGCCATTCGCAGCCAAATCCAAAGCGATTGCCCGGCCTATTCTTTTCGCCGCCCCCGTCACCAGCGCCGTTCGAAGTCTTTTCTTGTTCAAAATAATGCCTTTTCGCCGCGCAACTCTGTTCGCTGCTTATATAGGCGCGGGAGAAGATGAGATAAATAGCCGTTTTCATTGCGATGTTGCCGGAATTATTGTATGTATTATTTAAGAATATAATTCCGTAAAATAAGTATTCATGATTTAACCATTCATTATGGTTAACAAATAGTCTGTTGCGGCAAAGCAACATCGAATTTCAGCCGCCCCCGCGCCACAATCAAATCACAATTTGGCTCTTTCAAATCCTCAATTGGGCATCAATTTCCCTTCCGAACCGCAAGGGACATTTGTAATAACCCGCGAATGCTTCGCTGTAGGACAGTTGACGAAGGGCGCGGGTCTGAAAGGAGACGAGTATGCGTACGTTTATTGCTAGCCTGTTGGTTTCGACCGTTGCCCTTGGTGGGTTTTCCGCCGCTTATGCAGCCGATGCCGTTGATCAGATCCCGGAAGCTCCGGTTGCACAGAATGAGCCGGCTCCCGCTGCCAACTGGCAGGGCTTCTACCTCGGTGGTGCCGGCACCTACAACATGGGCGGCTTTGGCAACAAGTACAACGCGCGTGCGCTCGGCGGCCAAGTCTACACCGGCTACAACTGGCAGGCTGGCCAGATCGTTTACGGTGCCGAAGCCGACATCGGCTATTCCGGTGCTGACGGCGCTGCTGGCGGCGGCGAAGGCAAGAACGAAGTCAACGGCTCGATCCGCGGCCGTATCGGCTACGACCTGAATCCGTTCCTGCTGTACGGCACGGCCGGTCTCGCTGCGACCAAGAACAAGTTCAGCAACGCCGCTGGCTCCGACACTGACACGTCGCTCGGCTACACGGTTGGTGCAGGAGCGGAAACCTTCGTCACCAACAACATCACGGCCCGTGTCGAGTACCGCTACACCAACTACGCTGACAGCGACTTCCACGTCGGCGGCGCGAACATTTCGCGTGGCTACGACGAGCACAGCGTCAAGGTCGGTATCGGCGTCAAGTTCTAAGCCGAACATCGAATGCGGAAAAGCCGGGTTCCCAGCCCGGCTTTTTTGTTTCTGCGATGAACTGCTTGCGGCCTATTTGGGAAAGTCAGTCGAGACGGCAAGCTCACGCCATGCAGCGAGTTCTTTGGCGACATGGGCGTTCTTGGCTTCGATCACCGCCACGGTATCGCTCCCGAAGGGCATGCGCAGCGGAGGATTGTCCGAATGCGCCAGCGTGACCATCGCCTTGGCAAATCGAGCAGGGTCGCCGGGCTGCTGGTGGTTATGGCCGGCTGCGAATTCGCGCATCGCGCCGACCGGCGTCTCCTTGTAGTCGGCAATCGAGCTGGGACTAACGGCCAGTGAGCTCTCGTCGAGGAAGTCGGTGCGGAAGAAGCCGGGCTCGACGACCGTCACCTTGATGCCGAGTGGGGCCACTTCAGCAGCGAGAGCCTCGGAGATACCTTCGACCGCGAACTTGGTCGAGCAATAGATACCCCAGCCGGCATGCGACTCGTAGCCGCCGATGGACGAGATATTCAGCACCTGCCCCGAGCGCTGGCGACGCATGTGCGGCAGGACCGCGCGGGTGACCTTCAGCAGGCCGAAGACGTTTGTTGCGTAGAGCTTTTCGATCTCCTCAGTGGTTGCTTCTTCCACGGCGCCGAGCAGGCCGAAACCGGCATTGTTGAGCAGGATGTCGATCTTGCCGAAGCGCTTGACGGCTGCTTCAGTTGCCTTGTGCGCCGAGGCTTCGTCCGTCACGTCAAGCGACACGGCGAGCAGATTGGGATGATTGCCGAATTTCTCTTCAAGACCCTTCGGGTTACGCGCCGTAGCGACAACGGCGTCGCCGGCATTGAGAGCTTCCTGGGCGATGAGGGCGCCGAAACCACGCGATGCCCCTGTAATGAACCAAACACGCATGACGATCTCCTTTGTCCGTTGCGCTGCGATTTGCTTACGGAGTGAAGGTAGCGTATTGGCATAATTGAGAGAATTTACGTTGTGTTTCATAGGGTGCTGAGAAAAATTCATCAATGAAACGTGTCCGTTCGACCGATCTTGCGATTTTCCTGGCGATCGCCAACCACCGAAGCTTCAGGAAGGCATCGGTCGAACTGGGTGTCACGGCGTCTGCCCTCAGTCACGCGCTGCGGGCAATCGAGGAACGGTTGGCAGTCCGCCTTGTCAACCGGACGACCCGTGGCGTAGCTCTGACCGAGGCCGGCGAGCGACTGTACGACCGCATCCGACCGGCATTCCTCGACATCGATGCAGCCCTCGACGATCTCAACAGCTTCCGCGGCCAACCGCATGGCAAGCTGCGCATCAATGCGGCGCGGGTCTCCACCAAGCTTGTGCTGTTGCCGATCGTCTCTCGTTTCCTGAAGGCCTATCCATCCGTCGAGGTCGAGATTGTCATCGATGACGGACTGATCGATATGGTGTCATCGGGCTTCGATGCCGGTGTGCGCTTTGGCGAAAGCATCGAGGCCGATATGATTGCGGTGCCGATCGGTCCGCGCCACCGTTTTGCGGTAGTTGCCGCGCCGAGCTACTTCGAGAGCCGGAACCGTCCGTTGACGCCGCACGATCTGCGTGACCACGAATGCGTGCGCTACCGCTTTGCCGGTGGCGCCTTCTATCGATGGGAGTTCGAGCGCGGCGRCATCGAACTGGAGATCGAAGTCAGTGGTCCCCTGACATTGGGCGATCAGGACATTATCCAGGATGCCGTGCTGCGCGGTTGCGGTCTCGGATACCTTTTCGAAGAGCAGGCGCAAGCGGCGATCGCAGAGGGCAGGCTGATACGCGTGCTGGAAGATTGGTGCCCTTTCTATCCGGGCTTCTTCCTCTATTATCCGAGCCGCCGGCAATTGCCGACGGCGCTCCGGGCCTTCATCGATTTCGTCAGGGCCGACAAAGGAACGTCTCAGGTCTGGGGTTTCAGTTCGCCGTAGGCGGCAAACTTCTTTTCGAATTCGCGGCCCCAGCCGATCAGTTCGGCATGATCGGCTTCCCATTGTTCCTTGAAGCGCAGATCGAGATACCCGAGCGTGGCGGCAAGCGCGAAGTGGCCGCCGTGCAGCCGCTTGCCGATCTTTGGCAGGTGCACACTGAGATGGTTCAAGCCGCTGACGGCCTTCTTCCACTGCCGGTCGATCCACGGCTGGTGGACCTTTTCCTCGTCGCGGAAGCGCCGCTCATAAACGATCGCCAGCAGGCAATCGCAGATACCGTCGCATAGTGCCTCGAGGATTTCCGCCTCGGTCCGCTTGCCGTTCTTGGCAGGGTAGAGCTTCTTGCCTTTCAGCCGGTCGAAATAGTGCATGATCGCGACGCTGTCGAAGATTGACAGCCCATCGTCGGTTAGCAGTGTCGGGATTTTGCCGAGCGGATTGTTATCGACCAGGATCGCCGGGCCGGCATTGGTATCCACTCGGATTTCGATGGCGTCGAGCTCCAGATAGCGCGCCGCCATGCGCACCTTGCTGGAATAGGGAGACGTCGGTGCGCAAAGGATCTTCATGGTCATTCTTCCATACGGTCATGTCTTGGCGCGACTATTTCGCGCCAGCTAGAGTCGGTCAATCGTCCTTTGCCGCCTTGGTTTCGCCGCGCAGCCAAAACGCTCGATGCGACGCGTAGCGATCCTGTGCAAGATGGTCCTTGAGCGCGGGTAGAAGCGCATGCAACTCGTCCTTCAGCGTGAAGGGCGGATTGACGATGATCAGGCCGGAGCCGGTCAATCCATTGATCCCCCGGTCGCTGCGGACGATGAGCTCGGCGCAGAGAATCTTCGGAATGTCGAGGGCCTGCAGCGCCTCGTGGAATTCCTTGATCGGCGCCCCCTTCTTCAGCGGATACCACAGGCAATAGGTGCCGCCGGGGAAGCGGCGATAGGCTTTCGCCAAACCATCCACAAGGCGTTCGTATTCGCCATCTTCCTCGAACGGCGGATCGACCAGGACGATGCCGCGTTTCTCCTTCGGCGGCAGGTGTGCGCCGAGCGAGAGCCAGCCGTTGAGCTCGGTGATCCGCACCTGATGATCGCCCTCGAAAAGCCGATGCAGCCGGGCAAAGTCCTCCGGATGCAATTCCATCGCGGAGAGCCGGTCCTGCGGTCGAAACAGCATGCGGGCGAGCTTTGGAGAGCCGGGATAAAGGCGGATGCCGCCCTCCGCGTTTAGCTCACGCACGGCGGATAGATAGGGCTCCAGCAACTCGGCGACCTGTGGAGCAAGCTCTGTGTCCAGGAGCTTGCCGATGCCCTCGCTCCATTCACCGGTCTTTTGAGCCTCCTCGGAGGAGAGGTCGTAAAGCCCGATGCCGGCATGCGTGTCGAGCACGCGAAAGGCCGCATCCTTCTTCTGCATGTAGCGGATCAGTCGCGCCAGGACGGCGTGCTTGAGCACATCGGCAAAATTGCCCGCGTGGTAGATATGGCGGTAGTTCATTTTCGCTGATGCCCGTGATGAATTCACCTGATCGACGACATTTGTGGCTTTTGGCCGGTTTCCGGTTCGAATATAGAAAAGCCATGAACATTGCGACCCCCATTCACGCCAAATCCGCCAAGTCGAATGTTAGGCTCGGTCACACCGCCTGTCCGCACGACTGTCCCTCCACTTGCGCGCTGGAGGTGGAGATCGGCGACGATGGCCGCATAGGCCGTGTGCGCGGAGCAAACAATCACAGCTACACCTCGGGAGTGATCTGCGCGAAGGTCGCGCGCTACGCCGAGCGCCTCTATCATCCGGACCGGCTGATGCACCCGCTGCGCCGAACAGGCGCCAAGGGGGCAGGGCAGTGGCAGCAGATTTCCTGGGACGATGCGCTGGATGAAATCGCCGAAGCCTTCGTCAAGGCGGAAGCCAGGGACGGTAGCGAAGCGATCTGGCCCTATTTCTACGCCGGAACGATGGGCTGGGTTCAGCGCGACTCGATCGAGCGCCTGCGCCACGCCAAGCGCTATTCCGGCTTCTTCTCGTCGATCTGCACCAACCCGGCCTGGACCGGTTTCACCATGGCGACGGGAACGCTGCGCGGACCCGACCCGCGTGAGATGGGCGGCACCGATTGCGTCGTGATCTGGGGTACGAATGCGGTGTCCACCCAGGTCAACGTGATGACCCACGCGATCAAGTCCCGCAAGGAGCGCGGCGCCAAGATCGTCGTGGTCGACATCTACGACAATCCGACGATGAAGCAGGCCGACATGGCGCTGATCGTCAAGCCGGGTACGGATGCCGCGCTGGCATGCGCCGTCATGCACATCGCCTTCCGCGACGGCTATGCCGATCGCGAGTACATGGCAAAGTATGCCGACGATCCTGCCGGCCTTGAAGCGCATCTGAGGACGAAGACGCCCGAGTGGGCCGCCGCCATCACCGGCCTTTCCGTCGATGAGATCGAAGCCTTCGCGCGCCTCGTCGGCATAACGAAGAAGACCTATTTCCGCCTCGGCTACGGCTTTACCCGCCAGCGCAATGGCGCGGTTGCCATGCATGCGGCGGCCTCGATCGCGACGGTGCTCGGCTCCTGGCAATACGAAGGCGGCGGTGCCTTCCATTCCAACAGCGATATCTTCCGCATGAACAATGCGGAACTGACCGGCAAGGCGATGAAGGATGCGGATATCCGCATGATCGACCAGTCGCAGATCGGCCGCGCGTTGACTGGCGATGCCGTGGCGCTCCGCCATCGCGGCCCGGTGACGGCAATGCTGATCCAGAACACCAATCCGGTGAACATCGCCCCCGAACAACGGCTGGTGAAACGCGGCTTCGCTCGCGAGGACCTCTTCGTCGCGGTGCACGAGCAGTTCATGACGGAGACGGCCGAGATGGCCGACATCGTCATTCCAGCAACGATGTTCGTCGAGCATGACGATATCTATCGCGCCGGGGGCCAGAACCACATTTTGCTCGGCCCTAAGCTGGTTGAGCCGCCGGAGACCGTCCGGACGAACCTGTTCGTGATCGAAGAACTGGCAAAGCGTCTCGGTGTCGCCGATCGCCCCGGTTTCGGTTTCACGGCCCGCGAAATGATCGATCGGCTTCTCGAAGCCGGCAACCTGCCGGGATACGACCATTTCCTCGAACACAAATGGTTCGACCGTCAGCCGGATTTCGAGGATGCGCATTTCCTCAAGGGCTTCGCGCATCTTGACGGCAAGTTCCATTTCCGCCCGGACTGGGTCGACGGCCCTGCGCCGAACAAGCCGCCGGCCGCTGTCGGTGCTCTCGGACCATACAAGCAGCTGCCGGCGTTTCCGGATCAGGTCGATGTTATCGAGCTTGCCGATAGCGAGCATCCGTTCCGCTTGGCAACGTCGCCGGCGCGCAACTTCCTGAATTCCAGCTTCTCCGAGACGAAGACCTCGCGCCAGAAGGAAGGGCGGCCGGAACTGATGATGAACCCCGCCGATGCGACGGCAGGCGGCATCGAGCATGGCGACCTCGTGCGGATCGGAAACAACCGTGGCGACCTTCGGATCCATGTGCGCGTCACCGAGGAGGTCAAGCCGGGCGTGTTGATTGCCGAAGGCCTCTGGCCGAACAAGGCGCATATCGACGGTGAAGGGATCAACGTGCTGACCGGCGCCGATCCGGTCGCGCCCTATGGCGGCGCGGCGGTCCACGACAACAAGGTCTGGCTCCGCAGGGATGTTGCATGACGAAATTTGACAAGGCAAAAGCCGAGATCGTTGATGAAAAGACGCTCTCGAACGGCTGGACGCGCCTGAGCGACTTCCAGATCGACTATACGGATTCCGACGGCGAGACGCATCGGCTGCAGCGCGAGGTTTACCATCGCACGCCGGCGGCGACGATCCTGCTATACGATCCGAAGCGAGACACCGTTGTCCTCGTGCGGCAGTTCCGGCTGCCGGTCTTCCTGCATGGTGAGCCGGCCTGGGTCATCGAAGCCCCGGCAGGGCTGTTGGATGGTGATGCCCCGGAAGTGGCGATCCGCCGCGAAGCTGAAGAAGAAACCGGCTTTCGCGTCCGCGATGTGCGCTTCCTTTTCAAGGCCTACAGTTCGCCGGGCTCGAGCATGGAACTGCTGCATTTCTTCGCCGCGACGTTCGACACCACCGATCGGGTATCGGATGGCGGCGGCCTTGCTCACGAGCACGAAGATATCGAAGTTCTGGAAGTGCAGCTCGACAAGGCGATGGCGATGATCGAGCGTGGGGAACTTGTTGATCTGAAGACGATTGCGTTGCTGCAATGGGCCACATTGAACCGCGGGTCGCTGCGATAGCCGCAGGTTCAATCATGCGCGGTTCGTCGTTCATACCGATGTCATGAATCAGCGCTATGCGCTCCGCCTTGTCATAAATACGCGCTTGGAGAAAAACCGATGTGGCTCAGCAATTTTACTCTCGTCCTTCCAGATGAGATCGTGAGCCGCGGCTCGGTGCGCGTCGAGGACGGCGTAATCGCTGAAATCAGGCCGGAACCGGTCGCCAACGCCGCAATCGATGGTGGTGGGCGCCTGCTGATGCCGGGCTTCGTGGACCTTCACGGCGACATGGTGGAGCGCGAGATCGCGCCGCGCCCGAATGCGCCGATGCCGATCGATTTCAGCATCCATGAACTGGATAAGAAGCTGGCCGCTGCAGGCGTCACGACGGCGTTTGCCGCCGTCTCCTTCGCAACGGAAAGCGTCTACGGCCATGTCCGCTCGCTTGAGACCACCTCGGCCGTCATCGAGGGTATCAACCGACTCCAGGATGATTTGCTTATCGATCACCGCGTCCATGCGCGCTATGAGATCACCAACCTCGGTGCCGCGCCGGCGCTCGAGAAGCTGCTTGAAGCCGGCCACGTCGACATGGTCTCGCTGACCGACCATACACCGGGGCAGGGGCAGTATAACAACATCCAGAGCTACATCCTGAGCATTGCCGAGCGCCGGGCCATTTCCGAGGAGATGGCCGCCGAGATGGTCGCCAAGCGCATCGAGATGCGCAACAATCCGGAGATCGAGATCAAGCTGAAACAGGTCGTCGATCTCGCCCTGAAACACAAGCTGTCGCTCGCCTCCCACGATGACGATAGCGCCGAGAAGGTCGCGCAAATGCACGATCTCGGTGTCACGATCAGCGAATTTCCGGTGACGCTTCCGGCGGCGGAAGAAGCGCGGCATCGCGGTCTCTGGACGCTGATGGGGGCTCCGAACGCCCTGCGCGGCCAGTCCATGTCCGGCAATCTCAGTGCGATCGATGCAGCGGCCGCTGGCCTGCTGACCGTCATCGCTGCCGATTATCATCCCGCGGCCTTCGTGCCCGGTATCTTCAAGATTGCCGACCGCACGAGCCTGCCTTACGCCGTTGCCATGGCGACCGGTAATGCGGCGCGTTCCGCAGGTCTTCTGGATCGCGGCGAGATCGCCGTTGGGCAGCAGGCGGATCTCGTGGTTGTTGAAGCCGGCGACGTGCACCGCATCCGCGCGACGTTCCGCAAAGGCCGTTTCGTTTACAGCGACGGCACCCTGCACCAGCCTCGGGCGCTTGCCGCCTGAGGCCAAGAGCATGTCTCCGAAAGTGGGAACCGCTTTCAGGACAAACACATGCGTGAAAGCAAAAAACTAAAGTAGGGCAAGCGAAACCAAAAGATCGCGCCGTGCTTTAGGCCCCTTCGCCGATCAGCGAGATAACGCTGCTACGTTCCGCCGGCGCTGCCGCAGCGCCGGTGCTGACGGCCTTGCCGCCCTCCATCTTCACCTTGCCGTGGGCAAGGAGCCGCAGCGCTTGCGGGTAGAGTTGATGCTCCACGGTGAGCACACGGGCGGCCAAGCTTTCTGCACTGTCGTTGGAGAGGATCGGAACGGCGGCCTGGCCGATAACCGGGCCCTCGTCCATGCCTTCGGTCACGAAGTGCACGGTGCAGCCGGCGATCCGCATGCCGGCGTCGATCGCTCGCTGGTGGGTATGCAGACCCGTGAACAGCGGCAGCAGGGAAGGGTGGATATTTATCATCCGGCCCTCGTAGCGCTGGATGAAGGTGCCGCTCAGAAGCCGCATATATCCCGCAAGGCAGAGGATGTCAGGCGATAGCTCATCGAGCGCGGCAAAGATCGCTCCTTCGTGCGCTTCCTTGCTGGCATAATCCTTGCGAACGAAGGCAAAGCTCGGAATGCCCTCGGCTGCCGCCTTGGCAAGCCCTCCGGCATCGGCCCTGTCGGAGATCACCCCGACGATTTCCGCCGGATAGTCGGCAGCCTTGGCAGCGGTGACCAGCGCCATCATGTTGGAACCGCCGCCGGAGATGAAGACGACGGCGCGTTTGCGTGACGTCGTCATATGGCGAGCGTACCCTTGTAGAGCGTGCCGGCCGCGCCCTCGGCGCGGGCAATCATCCGGCCGAGCGTTACGACCGTCTCGCCTTCAGCTTCAAGAGCGGCAGTGACGGTTGCGACGTTCTCAGCCGAAACGACTGCGATCATGCCGACGCCGCAGTTGAAGGTACGCAGCATTTCATTGGCTTCAACGCCGCCGGTCTTCGACAGCCAGGAGAAGACGGCCGGAACTTTCACGGCCGTAAGGTCGATCTCGGCTGCAAGGTGCTTCGGCAGGACGCGCGGAATATTCTCCGGGAAGCCGCCGCCGGTGATGTGCGCCAGTGCCTTGATGGCCTTGGTTTCGCGGATCGCCTTCAGCAGCGGCTTTACATAGATGCGGGTCGGCGTCAGCAGCGCTTCGCCGAGGCTCTTGTCTTCCGCGAACGGAGCCGGGGCATCCCAGGCGAGGCCCGAAATCCCGACGATCTTGCGCACCAGCGAAAAGCCGTTGGAGTGAACGCCTGAGGAGGCAAGGCCGAGGATCACATCGCCTTCGGCGATGTCGCCTGACGGCAGCAGCTGGCCACGCTCGGCAGCGCCGACGGCAAAGCCTGCAAGGTCGTAGTCGCCGGAGGAGTACATGCCCGGCATTTCGGCAGTCTCGCCGCCGATCAACGCGCAACCCGCGTCGCGGCAGCCGGCAGCAATGCCCTCGACGATCGCCGCACCCTGGTCGGGATCGAGCTTGCCTGTCGCAAAGTAGTCGAGGAAGAACAGCGGCTCTGCGCCCTGGACCACAAGATCGTTGACGCACATGGCGACAAGATCGATGCCGACGGTATCATGATAATCGGCGTCGATGGCGATCTTCAGCTTGGTGYCGACGCCGTCATTGGCGGCAACGAGAACCGGATCCGTGAAGCCGGCAGCCTTGAGGTCGAACAAACCGCCGAAGCCGCCGATCTCGCCGTCCGCGCCCGGACGGCGCGTCGAGCGCACAGCCGGCTTGATCCTCTCCACCAGAAGGTTTCCGGCATCGATGTCGACGCCTGCGTCGCTATAGGTCAGGCCGTTTTTTCCAGACTGGCTCATACTGCTCTCCGATGGCTGCGCGGGGGCGGGAAATGTCACCGCCTCAATATTTGGGTCGCCATTGCATGACACGGGCCTACATGCAAGGGATTGCATGGAAAAAGCCCCAATTTCCCGCTCTTTTGACGCAGGCTCTCTGGATTTTTAGCGCCGGGGTTGACCATTCTCTCGGCCACATCCTATGTGCTCGAAAGGTTGCATCTGTATGATGCGAAAGATCGAGACAGTCGATCAGCGGGGAATGTGATGCCACAGCAGGTTAGCGGGGCAGGTCTGAAGCGCCAGGTGATCTTCTGGCTGATCGTTCTTGCCTTCTTCATCGGCTTCCTTTTCATCTTCAGCTCGATCTTGTTGCCGTTCCTGGCCGGGATGGCACTGGCCTATTTCCTCGATCCGGTCGCGGACCGGTTGGAACGCCTTGGGCTGAGCCGCCTCATGTCGACGATCGTCATACTGATCGCCTTCATCATCATGATCGTGCTGGCCCTGATGATTTTGATACCGGTCTTGGCGAGCCAGTTCAGCGACTTTGCCGGTCGCCTGCCGGGCTACATCGAGCAATTGCAGACATTTATCACGAACTCGCAGAACTCCCTCATGCCGGATTGGGTGAGGAACCAGCTCGGAACGATCAAGAACAACTTCTCCGAAATCCTGTCGCAGGGATTTGGATTGCTCACCGGTCTCTTCGGCCAGGTCTGGAGTTCCGGCCTTGCCGTCGTCAACGTGATCTCGCTGATGATCGTTACGCCCGTCGTGGCCTTCTACATGCTGCTTGATTGGGACCGCATGATCGCCAAGGTCGATCAGTACATTCCCCGCGACTACGTGGCGAACGTCCACCAGATCATGCGTGAAATCGATCAGGCGATCGCCGGGTTCATCCGCGGGCAGGGCTCGCTCTGCCTGATCCTGGGCGTCTGGTATGCGGTTGGCCTGTCGTTGGTCGGTTTGAACTTCGGCCTGTTGATCGGCCTGTTTGCGGGCATGATCAGCTTCATTCCCTATGTGGGCTCCTTGGTGGGGCTTGTTCTTGCCGTCGGCGTTGCCATCGTTCAGTTCTGGCCGGACTACATCTGGGTCGGCGCGGTGCTCGCGGTCTTCTTCAGTGGCCAATTCATGGAAGGCAACATCCTGCAGCCGAAGCTGGTAGGCCACAGTGTCGGGCTGCATCCGGTGTGGCTGATGTTCGCCCTGTTTGCCTTTGGTGCGCTGTTCGGCTTTGTCGGTCTGCTGGTTGCCGTACCGGCGGCAGCGGCCGTTGGCGTGCTTGTCCGCTTTGCCCTTTCGCGCTACCTTCAGAGCGATCTTTATGCCGGCCACTCGAAAGAGGGCCAGGTCGGCAAGACAAAAGCTGATCCCAATGACTGATGTGAAAAACGCTGGTCCAAGGCGCACCGCCGTCGAGCAGCTTCCCTTGGCTTTTTCGCACGATGCTGCGACCGGGCGCGATGATCTCTTGATCTCGGAACGGCTTGCCGCTGCGGTCTCCATCGTTGATGCCTGGCCGAATTGGCCTTCTCCCGTGGTGATCCTCGCCGGTCCGGTGGGCTCGGGAAAATCGCATCTCGCGAATATCTGGAAGGACCATAGCGGCGCCGTAGAGATCCATCCGAAGGCCGGCGCCAACGCGGCTATTGATGCGGCGAACGGTCCCGTGCTTTTCGAGGATGTCGATCGGGTAGGGTTCGATGACAACGAACTCTTCCATGTCATCAACAGCGTGCGGGAGAACGGCCACAGCCTTCTGATGACAAGCCGCCTCTGGCCCATGTCGTGGCCGGTGGAGCTGCCGGATTTGCGCTCACGCCTCAAGGCCGCGACCGTCGTCGAGATTGGCGAGCCGGACGAGGAACTGCTGTCGCAGGTCATGGTAAAGTTGTTTGCAGACCGCCAGCTTTATATTGATGACAAACTGGTCCTCTATATCGTTGTCAGGATGGAACGATCGCTGAATACGGCTCAGACGATCGTCGACAGGCTGGACCGGCTCGCCCTCTCTCGCGGCACAAAGATTACCCGAGCTCTGGCCGCTGAAGTGTTGAATGAATTGGGTAATTCGGAACCGTCGGATTGACTGTCACAGTTCCGTCGTGAAACTGATATAATTCGCTTGGCCGAATGAAACGGGACAATCAGACCATGGACAGCGCAGTCACGGAGCATCACGAACCCACTCCGGAAACCGATGAGACTGCGCCTTCGCTAGAAGAACTGCTGGCTAGCCCCGAGCGCTTCATCAACCGCGAGTTCTCATGGTTGCAGTTCAATCGCCGTGTTCTCGAGGAAACGCTGAACACTGAACATCCCCTGCTCGAGCGGGTCCGCTTCCTGTCGATCTCGGCCGCAAACCTCGACGAATTCTTCATGGTGCGCGTTGCCGGTCTGGAAGGGCAGGTACGTCAGAATATTATGATGCGCTCGCCGGACGGCAAGACTCCGGCCGAACAGCTCGATGCTATCCTCCAGGAGATCGACAATCTGCAGATGGAGCAGCAGGCATCGCTTGCCGTGCTCCAGCAGTACCTCGCCAAGGAAGACATCCTGATCGTGCGTCCGGGAGCTCTCAGCGAATCCGATCGCGCGTGGCTCGCGACAGAATTCGAGCAGGCGATCTTCCCGGTGTTGACGCCGCTGTCCATCGACCCGGCGCATCCGTTCCCCTTCATCCCGAACCTCGGCTTCTCGATCGGCCTGCAGCTTGTCAGCAAGAGCGGCCGCGAACCGATGACAGCGCTGCTGCGCCTGCCTCCGGCTCTCGACCGCTTCGTTCGCCTGCCGGATGATCGCAATACGATCCGCTACGTCACGCTTGAGGACGTGACGAACGTCTTCATTCACCGGCTCTATCCCGGCTACGAAGTGCAGGGCTCGGGTACGTTCCGGATCATCCGCGACAGCGATATCGAAGTCGAGGAAGAGGCCGAAGACCTCGTGCGCTTCTTCGAAACCGCGCTGAAGCGCCGCCGCCGTGGATCGGTGATCCGCATCGAGACCGATTCCGAAATGCCGGCGTCGTTGCGCCAGTTCGTCGTGCAGGCGCTGAACGTTCCCGACAATCGCGTCGCGGTTTTGCCGGGCCTCCTTGCGTTGAACACTCTCTCCGAGATCACCAAGGCACCGCGCGACGACCTTCGATTTCCCCCCTACAATGCGCGATTTCCCGAACGCGTCCGCGAGCACGCCGGCGACTGCTTCGCTGCCATCCGTGAAAAGGACATGGTGGTTCACCATCCCTACGAGTCTTTCGACGTGGTGGTCCAGTTCCTGCTCCAGGCTGCGCGCGATCCTGACGTCCTGGCGATAAAGCAGACGCTCTACCGCACGTCGAACGACAGCCCGATTGTGCGTGCGCTGATCGACGCGGCCGAATCCGGGAAGTCTGTCACCGCTCTGGTGGAGCTGAAGGCACGGTTCGACGAAGAGGCAAATATTCGCTGGGCCCGCGATCTGGAGCGCGCCGGCGTACAGGTCGTTTTCGGTTTCATCGAGCTCAAGACCCACGCCAAGATGTCGCTGATCGTCCGGCGGGAGGAGGGCAAGCTGCGCAGCTACTGCCATCTCGGCACCGGTAACTATCATCCGGTCACCGCGAAGATCTATACCGACCTGTCGTTCTTCACGTGCAATCCGGTGGTCGCCCACGACATGGCGAACATCTTCAACTTCATTACCGGCTATGGCGAACCGGAAGAAAGCATGAAGCTTGCGGTCTCGCCTTACACGCTACGCACCCGAATCCTTCGTCACATCGACGAGGAGATCAAACACGCCAAGGGTGGTGCGCCGGCGGCGATCTGGATGAAGATGAATTCGCTTGTCGACCCGGAGATCATCGACGCGCTCTACACGGCAAGCCGCGCCGGCGTTGAGATCGATCTCGTGATCCGCGGCATCTGCTGCCTGCGTCCACAAGTTGCCGGTCTCTCTGAAAATATCCGCGTGAAATCGATCGTAGGCCGTTTCCTGGAGCATAGCCGCATCTTCTGCTTCGGCAATGGTCACGGGCTGCCGTCGGACAAGGCGCTGGTCTATATCGGCTCGGCCGACATGATGCCGCGTAACCTCGATCGCCGGGTCGAAACGCTGGTACCCTTGAAGAATCCGACGGTTCACGAGCAGGTCCTGTCACAGATTATGCTCGGCAATATCATTGACAACCAGCAAAGCTACGAGATATTGCCCGACGGAACGTCAAGGCGCATGGAAGTGCGCAAGGGCGAAGAGCCGTTCAATGCGCAGCAGTATTTCATGACCAACCCCAGCCTGTCCGGCCGTGGCGAAGCCTTGAAATCCAGTGCACCCAAGCTGATCGCCGGTCTGCTTTCTGGCCGAAACAACAAGTAATATTGGACCTGCATGGTTGAATCAGAAGCCCAGGGGCGCCTTCCCGGTATTGCCCCGGTCTCCGTCGTCGACATCGGGTCGAACTCGATCCGTGTGGTCATCTATGAAGGCATGTCCCGATCGCCGACGATCCTTTTCAACGAAAAGGTGTTGTGCGGCCTCGGACGGGGCATCGCGCTGACCGGAAAGATGGACGAGGCAAGCGTCGAGCGCGCTCTGGCGGCTTTGCACCGGTTCAAGGCTTTGTCCGATCAGGCGCGCGCTGCCACCATGTACGTTCTCGCGACCGCGGCTGCCCGCGAAGCATCGAACGGCCCCGACTTCATCCATCAGGCCGAGACCATTCTTCAGCGCAAGGTCCGCGTTCTCTCCGGCGAGGAAGAGGCGAAATTCTCCGCCCTCGGCATTGTCAGCGGCTTCTATGCGCCAGACGGTATTGCCGGTGACCTCGGCGGCGGTTCGTTGGAATTGATTGACATCAAGGGCAAGGAAGTCGGCAAGGGGGTTACCTTGCCGCTCGGTGGGCTTCGTCTGTCCGAATATGCCGGCGGCTCGATGGAGAAGGCCAGGACGTTTGCTCGCAAGCATGTGAAAACAAGTTCCAAGCTGCTGGCGAAGGGGGCTGGGCGCACTTTCTATGCCGTTGGCGGTACCTGGCGAAACATCGCGAAGCTGCACATGGAAATGACGGAATATCCGCTGCACATGATGCAGGGTTATGAGGTTCCGTTCGATGCGATGATGCAATTCCTCGATCAGGTGGAGATTGCCAAGGACTCGAAGGATCCTGCGTGGATGGCCGTTTCGAAGCATCGCCGCGCGCTGCTTCCCTTCGGCGCGGTTGCCATGAAGGAAGTCCTGAGCGCGATGAAACCCTCTGTCATCTCGTTCTCGGGGCAGGGCGTGCGCGAAGGCTACCTCTATTCATTGCTCTCCGAGAGCGAGCGCCGCAGCGATCCACTGCTTGCGGCCGCTGGCGAACTCGCCATTCTGCGCGCCCGTTCGCCGGAACACGCCAGGGAGCTGGCGGACTGGACAGGCCGCATGATGCCCTATTTCGGCATCACGGAGACGGAAGAGGAGGCGCGCTATCGCCAGGCTGCGTGTCTGCTTGCCGACATCAGCTGGCGCGCGCATCCCGATTACCGCGGCCTGCAGGCGCTGAACATTATCGCTCACTCATCCTTTGTCGGCATCAGCCATCCTGGCCGCGCCTTCATTGCGCTGACGAACTACTACAGGTTCGAAGGGCCTTATGACGACGGCGCCACGGGGCCTCTTGGTACGATTGCAACGCCGCGATTTATCGAGCGCGCCAAGCTCCTCGGCGGCCTGCTGCGTGTCGTCTATCTCTTTTCGGCATCGATGCCCGGCGTCGTGCGCAATCTCACCTTCCAGAAATCGTCCAAGCCCGATCTCGACCTGGAGTTCGTAGTGCCGGCGGAATATCACGACTTTGCAGGTGAGCGTCTCGATGGCCGGCTGCAGCAGCTTGCCAAGCTGGCGGACAAGCGTCTGGCTTTCCGCTTCGAATAGCACTCGGCGCGGAACTGACGTTCCGCGAAAGCCGACCAACGGATGGCCCATCGACGTCCGGTGATCCGAAGGCTCGCTGCGGATAGCGGGAGACCGCATGCCCCGATGCCTGGCCCGCCAATATTGCCGATGCATGCAGCGTAGCGCAGTCCGGCGGCTATCGGCGAGGTTGACGTATCTGTTTGACATGCTTCAACTGGCCAATGACACAAACGAAATGCGGGCAGAGACATGATCACAGATATCGAGGACTTCTTCACGAAGGGATGCGGACGCTGCGAGCGCTTTGCGACTCCGGACTGTTCGACGCGGCAATGGATCGACGGCCTGAACGACCTTCGCCGAATTTGCCTCGAGGCCGGGCTCGTCGAGACGGTGAAATGGGCGCATCCCTGCTACATGCACGAAGGCCGCAATATCGTGATCCTCGGTGCCTTTCGCAGCGACTTTCGCGCCACGTTCTTCAACGCAGCGCTCATGAAGGATTCCGAAGGCGTTCTCGAGAAGCAGGGGCCGAATACCCGGCATCCCGACATGATCCGCTTTGTGGACAACGCCCTAGTGGCAAAGATGGAACCTGTCATCCTGTCCTACCTTAAGGAGGCGATGGGATATGCAGAGGCAGGCATTAAACCGCCAAAGGAAGAAAGCGAACTCGAATTGCCTGACGAGTTGGTCGAGGCATTGGATTCCGACCCTGAACTTGCAGAAGCCTTTCACGAATTGACGCCCGGGCGACAGAAGAGCTACGTGATCAATCTCAACGGGGCGAAGACGTCCGTTACGCGCACGTCACGCATTGTGAAGTTTCGCGATCACATTATCGCCGGAAAGGGCGCGACCGAGCGCTGAGCCGAACTTTCGAACGTCCGTAGATCGAGCATTCCGGTCAAAGAAGCCCCGCCCTTCCGAGCGGGGCTTCTTGGCGAAGCCCGAGACTTACTTCGCGTTCAGAAGTTCGCCGACTTCAAGCAGGCTGAACTCGTTGTTGTCGGCCTTATCGACGGCGCGGCCGGCCGAGAAGGGCAGGTTGTTGTCGTTGCCGACGATGATGTGCGTGGCATCGACGCGATCGACGTTCTCAATCGTCACGAACGGCATGTCGTAGACGCCATCCTTGCTGCCAGCTTTCTTCTTGTTGTCGGGGTCCTTGATGTTCAGGAGGTCGATGTAGCCGATCTTGCGAACAGCCTTGCCGACGTTGGCGTCGTTGAATTCGATCTTGTAGATGCGCTTGAGTTCGGCTGGGGCTTCAAAGCAATCCGGCTTCGGCTGCTTGGAATCGGCGCAGGCTTTGTCCTTGGTGCCGGCGCCGTTGTCGCGCTCGATCACGAGTGCGGTCGAGCCATCGAGCATGTTGAAGTCGCCGATCGAAACGCCCTTGTCTTCGAAGGGGTAGAACCACGTACGACCGGTCCAGCTTTTGGAAGCAGTGTCAAATTCGATGACGCGGATGGCGGTGTGGCCGTCAACCGATTCCATCTTGCCGTCGTCCTGATAAAGCGCGCCTTCCAGCAGGCCATAGAGCTTGCTGCCGTCCTTGGACATAGCAAGACCTTCAAAGCCGCCCGAGCGCTTCAGGTTGAAGATCGGCGTCTTCGCGGTCGGGTTTGCCTGGATGGAAAGCACCGGATTGTCGGGCGACATGACCGGCTTACCATCGACCGTGGTCGCAGTAACGTCGGTCAGGCGGCCTTCGGTGTCGAACTTGAGAAGGTACGGTCCGAATTCTTCGCCGATCCAGAAGCCGTCTGCGACGGGCTGCACGGATTCGATGTCGAAGTCCGCACCCGTAAGATAGCGGTTTTCGGCGCCTTCGAGCACGATCGGGAAGGGGGCCTTCTTGTCCGGATCGGAGAGGAAGAGGTTCTTGACGACATCGACCTTGCCGGCCTGCCAGTCGAACTTGACCTGATGCAGGGAGAGCATCGCGTCGCTGGAGTTGGCCTTGGCGCCGAAGCCGTTATCCGAGAGCGTCCAGAACGTGCCGTCCGGCATGCTCTTGATGCCGGAGAAGCCCTGGATCGGCTGCCCATCGAAGGGCAGTTTCAGATCGGTGACGCGTGCGCCGTCCTTGCCGGGAACGCTGTTGAGCGCTTCGGTGCGCTTGCGGTCAGCAGTGGTGAATTTGCCGGAATGCTTGAGGAACTCTGGCGCATCGGCGGGAGCCGCCACGAGCGTGTTGGCGGGCAGAATGGCCTGGCTTGCAAGCTTTGCCGGAAATTCCTGCTGGTCAGCGGCGGCTGAACCGGCGATCAAAAAAAGAAATGAAACAGAAGCAAGAAGAGTATTTTTCATCGAAACCCCCAGGGATTGGAATGCGGGTCTCGAATAGCAAGGCTTTCATGTCGGTGCGTTGACGCTTGCATGAAGCTTTGGTGACGTCTTGTGGTTGTCCGCTTTGGCGAGCGCGATGACACCGAGGCTCTGGCCCCGGCCCTTGACGGCGTGGCTTCCAAGGTCCTCGACCGAGACGGTCTCCGGCATCTTGATCCGCTGGGCAAGGTCGCTCGAGATCAGGACTGATCGGTTCAGCGTCTTGGAGAGCGACTCAAGTCGGGAGGCGGTGTTTACGGTGTCGCCGAAATAGGTGATCTTATGGTGGTCGACCCCGATTTCGGCCGTGATCACCGTACCGCCGTGGAGAGCGGCGCGCAGGCGAGGGACTTGGCCGTATGTCTTCAGCCAGTTCTCGGCATCCGCCTCTATCGATCCGATGATGTCGAAGATGCAGTTCACGCATCGCGCGAACTTGATCCCGCGCTCCAATGGCCAGCTGATGATGGCGGCGTCGCCCACGTAGTCGTCGATGGTGCCCCTGTACTTTCTCACCGGCTCCGCAAAGGTGGCAAACAGCGAGCTCAGCATCTGTTGCGCGCGGAGATCGCCATGCTTCTCGGCGAAGGACGTCGAATCCACCAGGTCGATGAACAGGAAAACCCGCTCCTCACTGATTGGCTTCCTGTAGCGGCTGAAAAGCATGCTCGTGAAGATGTCTCGGCCCAGCAATTCGCGGATGCGCAGCACGAAGATGATAAGCGCACACACCGCAAGTGCATAGAGGAAGGCATCGAAAGGCAGGACAACGGCATTGACCCAAGATGCCGGACTAAAGACGCCGAGCCACCACATGGAGAGGCCGGCGATCGCGAACCCGATGCTCATCAGGATTTCGTAGGCGAAGATCTTGGCGAGGAAGAACGTCACCGTCGGCAACGCCTGCATGCGCCGGTAAAGACCACGCAGGATCACCTTGCGCTCAAAGGCCATGATCGGCATGCCGATGAACAGCGCAAAGGTTGCGCCCACGAAGGGATGGCCGCCATAGAAGCGCATGTCGTAGAGAACGCCGCTCGCAGCGATAACAAGCGCGATCAACAACCAGTTCTGAACTGGAGATATTTCCCTCATGTCGTCCTTTTCGCGGTCGCTTCGCCGGCGGTGCTCAAGCCACATAGGAACACTACTGCGCTTCCGAAAGGCGCGCCAAGCCGGCGTTCTTGGATCAAATCGATCTGGCGATGACTATGCGCGAAAAAAGTCCGCTTGATGGCGCTTAGAGTGCCACCGTCTCCACCTTCTTGCCGACGAAGCGAAGAGCGACCTGGCCCTGGATAAGCTGCAGCGCCGGCTCGCCGAAAAGCTCCCGGCGCCAGCCGTGCAGCGCGGCGACTTCTGCCATTTCGCCTTCCGCTGCGATCCTGTCGAGATCCTCGCTGTTGGCAATGACCTTCGGCGCGACGCCATGTTTTTCCGAGATCAGCTTCAAAAGGACCTTCAGAAGTTCGGCGGCAGCGGCAGCACCTTCCGGCTGCTGCGTCTGCCGCGGGGCGTGCGGCATGTCGGCCTTTGGCAAGGCAAGGGCCGCATTGACGGCGTCGATGACAGCTACGCCGGCAGCCGATCGCTCCCAACCCTTGGGGATCGTTCGCAAGCGACCGAGCCCTTCGGCGTCCTTCGGCTGCTGCTGGGCGATCTCGTAAATCGCGTCATCCTTCAATACGCGTGAGCGCGGCACGTTGCGGGAGCGGGCCTCGCGCTCGCGCCAGGCGGCGACATATTTCAGGATGGCAAGCTCCTGCGGCTTGCGCAGGCGCATTTTCAGGCGCTGCCACGCATCATCAGGATGCATGTCATAGGTCTCGCGGGCCTCAAGGATATCCATCTCCTCCCGCAGCCAGGAGGAGCGGCCTTCGCGTTCCAGCTCGGCTTTGAGATAGCGGTAGACGTCGCGCAGATGCGTCACGTCGGCAAGCGCATAGTCCAGCTGCTTTTCAGAAAGCGGCCGGCGGCTCCAGTCGGTGAAGCGCGAAGACTTGTCGATCTGAACGCCCTTGGTGCGGCTGACCAGCTGATCATAGGAGACCGAGTCGCCGAAGCCACATACCATCGCGGCAACCTGCGTATCGAAGATCGGATGCGGGATCAGTCCGCCGCGGTTGTAGATGATTTCGATATCCTGGCGCGCGGCATGGAAGACCTTTAGGACGGCCGGATTGGCCATCAACTCGAAGAACGGTCGGAGGTCGAGACCCTTGGCGAGCGGGTCGACCAGCACCTCGGTCGTCGGGCTTGCCATCTGGATCAGGCAGAGTTCCGGCCAGAACGTCGTCTCTCGGAGAAACTCGGTGTCGATGGTAATGAATTCTGACTTGGCCAGCTCTTTGCAGGCCGCCTCCAAATCGGCGGTAGTTTCGATCATCTCAATTCATTCGCAGGATAGACATAGTTGAACCTTCCTTCTCCTTTCGGCCGGATATGTCAACTAGAACCCGCAAAGACCTATCAAACAACTCTAACATAACTGGTCATACCGGTCTTTTGATGTTCGATGATGTGGCAATGCAGCACCCAGTCGCCGAGATTGTCGGCCACGAAGGCGAGCTGCACCTTTTCGTCAGGCTGGACGAGATAAGTGTCGCTGACAAGGGGCGTGACATCCCGCGTCGATGACGACAGAACCGTAAAACTCATGCCGTGCAGGTGGATGGGGTGCGTGTGCGGCGTCACGTTTTCGAGCTGCAGGATGTAGCTTTTGCCAAGTTTCAGTTCTGCCAGGGGCGCAGTCGGGTCTGGCCCGTCACCTGGCCACGGCACTTTGTTGATGGCCCAGAAGTTGTAGCCCAGCGTGCCACAGATGCTGTCGGCCGCTCCGCTTTCTGCCGTGGCGCTGAGGACGAGCGGGATCTTCTCTGCGGAAGACAGGTCGGCTTTGGCCACAGGGTTCTCGCCGAGCGCGGCGAGATCGCCGACATTGCGCTTCAGCGATGTTCCGACGGCTCGAAGCTTGGCGATCGTCTTCGGTGTTGTACCGCGGATGTCTTCAAGCGCGGCAATGGCGCCTTCGCTATCCGGCATCCGCACGACGAGATCGAGACGCTGGCCGGGGCCGATCAGCAGCAGATCGAGCGAGAAACGTTTTGGCACCGGATTGCCGTCGATCGCGATGATCGTCGCCTCGGCCCCTTGCATCCTCAACGAAAAGATGCGGGTGACGTCGGTCGCGGCGATCCGCAGCCGAACGAGGCCGCCGGCGGGCGCATCATACTGGGGCTCCTGACGCCAATTGGCTGTCCTGACAGTGCCGTAGGTGCCGCTCTTTGCCGCGTCGCGCGGGCGGAAAGCCGCAATGAACTGGCCATCGCCGCCGAGGCGCCAGTCGCGCAAGTTGAGCAAGACCTCTTCGTCGAATTTGGGGTCATCAGGATCCTCCACCACGAGAAGGCCTGTCATGCCGTGACCCATTTGCGTCAGCGTGTTGCAATGCGGGTGGTACCAGAAGGTGCCGGCATCCGGCGGGGTGAAGGCGTAGTCGAAGCTGTCGCCGGTATAGACGTAGGGCTGTGTCAGGAAGGGCACCCCGTCCATCTTGTTGGCGATTCTCAGACCGTGCCAGTGGATCGTCGTCGGCTCGTCGAGCGTATTCGTGAGCCTGGCAGCAAAAGGCTTCCCCTTCGTCATTCGCAAGATGGGCGGCATGCCGCCATCGCCCCAGGTCATGATGTCCTTCGTGATGCCTGCGTCGGTGATACCAGCGGTCGTCTTCACGGCCTTCAGCACCTGCGGCGCGGGTGCAGCCTCCGCCAGCCCGAACTTGTCCGCGATCCCGATCCCTACGCCGTAGGCACCTGCGACTGCAGACGTTTTCAGCAGATTGCGGCGAGTGAGAAGAGGCATTTCGAGGCTCCACACGAACGATATCGCTCCTCTTTAAAGTTGACCGAGAGTTTCAGCAATATGGTGCGAGGCTGCTAAACTGCCGCACGGCTGTTCACCAGCACGGGGTTGCAGCACGCTATAACCGCTCGCAAAGCGCAGGCTCGGTGCGCCAACCCTTGACAAATCAGACCGTCCATGCGCTTTTCCGCCCGATTTTCTTGTCGGTACGGGAGAGCCATCAGAGCCCCTTGCTGCCGTCTTAAGCCAAATACCGGGAATTGAGATTATGCATCGCTATCGCAGCCACACATGTGCAGCCCTCCGCAAGTCGGATGTCGGCGCGAACGTCCGGATTTCCGGCTGGGTCCATCGTGTTCGCGACCATGGCGGCGTTCTCTTCATCGATCTTCGCGACCACTACGGCATTACACAGGTCGTCGCCGATCCGGACTCTCCGGCCTTCAGGCAGGCTGAACTGGTTCGTGGCGAGTGGGTCATCCGCATCGACGGTCTCGTGAAGGCGCGCACCGAAGACACCGTCAACAAGAACATGGCAACCGGTGAGATCGAACTCTATGCGCAGGAGATCGAAGTTCTCTCCGCCGCCAAGGAACTGCCGCTGCCCGTTTTCGGCGAGCCTGATTATCCCGAAGACGTGCGCCTGAAGTACCGTTTCCTCGACCTGCGCCGCGAAACGCTGCACAAGAACATCGTCAAGCGCACGCAGGTGATCTCTGCCATGCGTCGCGAGATGGGCAATATCGGCTTCACCGAATACACGACGCCGATCCTGACGGCCTCCTCGCCGGAAGGTGCGCGCGACTTCTTGGTGCCATCACGCATTCATCCCGGCACCTTCTATGCCCTGCCGCAGGCGCCGCAGCAGTACAAGCAGCTGCTGATGGTTGCCGGCTTCGACCGCTACTTCCAGATCGCGCCGTGCTTCCGTGACGAAGACCCGCGCGCCGACCGCCTGCCGGGCGAGTTCTACCAGCTCGACCTCGAAATGAGCTTCGTCGAGCAGGAAGACATCTGGAACACCATGGGTCCGATGATGACCTCGATCTTCGAGGAATTTGCCGAAGGCAAGCCAGTCACCAAGGAATGGCCGCGTATTCCTTACGACGAAGCGATCCGCAAGTACGGTTCCGACAAGCCCGATCTGCGCAACCCGATCGTCATGGAAGCCGTCACCGATCACTTCGCCGGCTCTGGCTTCAAGGTCTTCGCGGGCATGATCGCCTCGAACCCGAAGGTCGAGATCTGGGCGATCCCGGCAAAGACCGGCGGCTCGCGCGCATTCTGCGACCGCATGAACGCCTGGGCGCAGAGCCAGGGCCAGCCCGGCCTTGGCTACATCTTCTGGAAGGAAGAAGACGGTAAGATCGGCGGCTCCGGCCCGCTCGCCAAGAACATCGGCGAGGAACGCACCGAAGCGATCCGCACGCAGCTTGGCCTTGATGCCGGCGACGCCTGCTTCTTCGTCGCCGGCGAGCCGTCCAAGTTCTACAAGTTTGCAGGCGAAGCCCGTACCCGCGCCGCCGACGAGCTGAACCTCATCGACCGCGACCGCTTCGAGCTGTGCTGGATCGTCGACTTCCCGTTCTTCGAATACAACGAGGAAGAAAAGAAGATCGACTTCGCCCACAACCCGTTCTCGATGCCGCAGGGCGGCCTCGACGCTCTGATGAACCAGGATCCGCTTGGCATCAAGGCCTATCAGTACGACGCGGTCTGCAACGGCTTCGAAATCGCTTCGGGCTCGATCCGTAACCAGTCGCCGGAAACTATGGTCGCCGCCTTCGAAAAGATCGGCCTCAGCCAGCAGGACGTGGAAGATCGTTTCGGCGGCCTCTACCGCGCCTTCCAGTACGGTGCGCCTCCGCACGGTGGTGCCGCTTTCGGCATCGATCGCATCGTCATGCTGCTCGTCGGCGCCAAGAACCTGCGCGAGATCTCGCTGTTCCCGATGAACCAGCAGGCGCAGGACCTTCTGATGGGCGCGCCGACCCCGGCAACGCCGACGCAGCTGCGCGAACTTGCGATCCGCCCGATCCCGCCGGTCAAGAAGGACTGAGGCAGAGTACATGATTGAAAAGAAGCCCGGCGCGCGTCGGGCTTCTTTTGTTTCTGGCTTCAGAGCGCTGTGTAGATCGCGTCGCGCAGATCCACCGTAAACTGCCCCCACATCCCCTCCAGTGCCGTATTCGTCAGCGCCACGACACTCAGGTTCTTTGTGGGATCGACAAACCAGCTGTGGCCGTAGGCGCCGCCCCAGCGGATCGTCCCCTTCGACCACGGCACCTGTGCGGCGACCGGATCGGTCACCACCGCCCAGCCGAAGCCGAAGCCGACGCCCGGATCGAGAGGCTGGCGCACGCCGTTCGCCTGATCCGCCATCATGGTCTTGACCGTCTCGGACGAGAGAAGCGGCGCGCCACCCTTGCGGATCGTCTCCAGAACCGCCAACACCTCGCCTGCCGTTCCCGCCATGCCGGCGCCGCCGGAATGATAGGAGTTCGGATCGAAGATGCGGTCCGGCGCGAAACGCACGAAACCGGTCAGCGCCCGCACGGACGCTTCCTTGCCCATCCGCTCCGGCTGTGGCGAGGCACTCATATAGGCGGCGGCCAGCCGATCCCGGTCGCGCACCGCAAAGGCGGTGTCAGCCAGGCCGAGTGGCTCGGTCACCAGTCTTGCCACCGCCTCGCCGAGCGAACTGCCGGTCTCTTTCTCGATGACGCCGCCGATGACATCGATGGCGAGCGAATATTGCCAGTTCGAACCGGGCGCGAAGAGAAGAGGGGCGCTCGCAAGCCGCTTCAGGTTTTCGGCAATCGGCAGGCCGGGCTGATCGAGGCCGTCGGAAATGCCGGCCCGGGCATAGGGGCCGTCTTCCTCGGTGAAGCGATAGCTGAGGCCGGATGTATGGGTGAGCAGATGCTGGATGACAATGACCGATTCCGTGCCGTCGGCAAGACGCGGGCGGAAATCCGGCAGCCATTTCGTCACTGGGTCGTCGAGGCCGATGCGGCCTTCCTCGACAAGCCGCATGGCGGCGATCGTGACGATCGGCTTGGTGATCGAGGCGAGCCGGAAGATCGTGTCCTCGGCCATGGCCTGTCCCCTTTCGCGGTCGGCCAGGCCGGCGGTGCGGCTATAGACGATATCACCGTCTTGGGCGATCAGGACCACCGCACCGACGAGGCGCTTTGCGGCGATGGTGCGGTCGATCACCGCATCGAGCGCGTTCGCGAAGCCGACTGTCTGCTGTGCATCCTGGGGTTCAAGGGGAAGACTCATCGGATCGAACCTCCTATAATCACAATGACCGTTCCTGAATAAACCGGATCGAGAAATATTTCTAGAGTGACCATTGTGAAAAATAATGACGGCACACAAGATAGCGGACAAAGAAAGCGCGGCCGCCCGCCCGCCTTCGATCGCGAAACGGTTCTTTCGGCCGCGCGCGACGTCTTCTGGGAGCACGGCTATGACGGCAGCTCGATTGCCGATCTGACCGCCTCGATGGGGATCACCCCGCAAAGCCTCTATGCGGCGTTCCGCTCGAAGGCGGAACTCTATCGCGAGGCGTTGAATCAGTACCGGCGCATGCCGCGGCCGAATCCCGGCAATCCGTTTGAAGAAAAGATCGATACGGTGTCGACGTTCAGGCGCTTCCTCGAGACATCGGCCGCCCTATTCACCGCCCCGGAACATCCCAAGGGGTGCATGATCTCCACTGCAGTTCTGAATTGTGCTTCCGAGAGCGGGGACATTGCGCACCACGTCTCGTCGTTGCGATTGCAGACGCTTGGCCTGTTCACCGCTCGCATCGAGCGCGGCATGAAGGAAGGGGATATCAGGCAGGATGCGAACGCCGGATCGCTTGCGCGCTTCCTCGGTGCGATCGTCCAGGGCATGTCGGTACAGGCGCGTGACGGTGCCACGACTGCAGAACTGCTGGAGATGGTCGGGCACGCTATGAACGAGCTACGCCGCTACGCCGCCTAACCGGCAGCGACCACCTTGCAAAAACAAAGAAACCCGGCGGGCAACTGCACGCCGGGTTTCAAAAACTCGAGCTCGGCGCATCAGTCGTTCGCCGAAACCTTGACCCCAAGCACCTGCGGCAGCGTGTTCGGTGCGCCCATGGCAGCGCCCATGATCATCGGGAACGGAACGGGCTTCGCCGGTGCGGCGGCAAGCGTCAGGCTCTTCGGGTTGTCGAGGAAGGTGTTGACGGCTGCCGATATGGCGTTCTGCAACTCCGGAATGTTGAGCTGTGCCAGCATGATCGGCGTCATTGCCTTCAGCGAGTCCGCCATCTGCTGGCCGGAAATGTTCTGCTGGCCACCGGCGTAGTCGAGCGCACGCTTGGTGATGGAAGCGTCGTCGAAGCGGATCTGGGCGCTCTCGAACGACAGCTGCTGCATTAGCCCGAGCATCGAGAGACCGAGGGCCTGCTGCGCCTCTTCCTTGTTCTGGTTCGCTTCGGCCTGCTTGGCGGCTTCCTGCAGAGACTTCACGAAGGGCATCGTATAGCCGGAGATCTTGAAGGCCAGGTTCAGCTTGCCGACGTTGTTGAAGTCGAAGGCGAACTCGGAAACGTCGATCGTGCCGGGCGTCAGGTCCCAGGCGCCCTTCATTGTGATGTCGCCCTGGATATGCTGGAGGGCAAGCTTCTCGATTGCTTCCTTGCTCTGTGCGTCGCTTGCCTTGCTGAGATCGGCCTTCAAGCCCTTGAAGGCACCATCGAAATCGAAGCCGGACTCATCTTCGCGAAGCGTCAGATTGAGGTCGCTTTCGGCGAGAGAGAACAATTCCTCTCCATTCTGGACAACCTTCACGGGGCCGCTGTGGGCATTTTCGTAGAGGAGCATTGCGTCGAGGCCTTCGCCCTTCGGATCCGCGGGGATCGAAATGCCGCTCAGGGTCAGGTCGGATGCCGTGAAGGTGGAGCCTTCACTCGTGGCGCTGACGTTCGGGAAGGATGCTTCCTCGACATAGTAGCTGCCATCCTCGTCTGCTTCTACGCCGGTCATGGTGATGTCGCCGATGGACACCGCTTCGCCGCTGTTTGGTTTGAAGCTTGCCTTCTTCAGCGTCACGGTGGTTCCGTTGACATCGACGCCGTCGGCAACGATCGTACCGCCCTGCTGGCTATAGGCTGCGTTGATCTTCTTCAGCAGATCCTGGCCGTCGAGCGCGAAAGCCGAGCCGGCGAGAGAAAGAAAGGCGACGCTCGAAAGCATCAGCCGTGTCGTCCGGTAAAAAGTCATTTGGGTCCTCTGGTGGCGGCGTTGTGCGGCGAGCGAGAATTCGCCGTCGGTCTATTGTGGTTCGGTCGTGGTTTATATTTGCGGATTTCTAAATTTGTGTTGAAGGGAAAACGAAACAACGACGAAATTCAGGCAAAGCGTCTCGGGGCATTCTTTTCTCGTACGCCAAGACTTCATCCACAGCCGGAATGCCCGGATTCCTTGCTCAAAACAACCATCTCGGCTAGTCAGGACATATGGGACAAGAGATTTTGCCGCCCTCTGGCGGAGACGACGACAGTATCCTTCCGGTCGATTTGAAGGCGGCGCTTGAAGAGCGTTACTTGGCCTATGCGCTATCGACGATCATGCATCGTGCGCTCCCTGACGTGCGCGACGGCCTGAAGCCGGTGCATCGCCGCATCATTCACGCCATGAGCGAAATGGGCATTCGGCCCAATTCCGCGTTCAAGAAATGTGCTCGTATCGTCGGCGATGTCATCGGTAAGTTCCATCCGCATGGCGACCAGTCTGTCTACGATGCGCTCGTGCGTCTCGCGCAGGATTTCTCACAGCGTTACCCTGTCGTCGACGGGCAGGGAAATTTCGGCAATATCGACGGCGACAGCGCTGCCGCCTATCGATACACCGAAGCGCGCATGACGGATGTGGCCGGCCTCTTGCTTGAGGGTATCGATCAGGACGCGGTCGATTTCCGCCCGACCTACAACGAGGAAGACGAAGAACCGGTCGTCCTGCCGGGCGCCTTTCCGAACCTGCTGGCGAATGGCTCGTCGGGCATTGCAGTCGGCATGGCGACGTCCATTCCGTCGCACAATGTCCACGAACTCTGCGACGCGGCCCTCTATCTCATCAAGCATCCCGATGCTACCGTCGAGAAGCTGGTCGAGTTTATTCCCGGTCCGGATTTCCCGACCGGCGGCATCATCATCGATGGCCGTGAAAGCATCATCGAGGCCTATAAGACTGGCCGTGGCGGTTTCCGTACACGCGCCAAGTGGGAGACCGAGGATCTTGGCCGCGGCGGTTATCAGATCGTCGTCACCGAAATCCCGTTCCAGGTACAGAAGTCCCGCCTGATCGAAAAGATCGCCGAACTTCTCTTGGCGCGCAAGCTGCCCTTGCTCGAGGACATTCGCGACGAGTCCGCCGAAGATGTCCGCGTCGTGCTGGTGCCGAAGAACCGGACGGTCGATCCGACGATCCTCATGGAATCGATGTTCAAGCTGACGGAACTGGAAAGCCGCTTCCCGCTGAACATGAACGTTCTCTCCATGGGCCGCATCCCGCGCGTCATGGCGTTGAACGAGGTCCTGAAGGAGTGGCTCGACCATCTCCGCGAAGTGCTGCAGCGCCGCTCGCGCTTCCGCCTGGCGGCCATTGACCGCCGCTTGGAAATCCTCGGCGGCTTGCTGATCGCCTACCTCAACATCGATGAGGTCATTCGCATCATCCGCGAAGAGGACGAGCCGAAGCCGGTGATGATCGCGCGCTGGTCCCTGACCGACAATCAGGTGGAAGCGATCCTCAACATGCGGCTGCGGTCGTTGCGCAAGCTCGAGGAGTTCGAGATTCGCACCGAGTTCGACGAACTCACCAAGGAGAAGGGCGAGATCGAGGCACTGCTGGCATCGGAAGAAAAGCAGTGGCAGACCGTCGCCTGGGAAATCGGCGAAGTGAAGAAGAAGTTCGCCAAGGCGACCGAGCTCGGCCGTCGCCGCACCCAGTTCGCCGACGCGCCGGAAGCCGACGAGCAGGCTATCCAGCAGGCGATGATCGAGAAGGAGCCGATCACCGTCGTCGTCTCCGAAAAGGGCTGGATACGCGCTCTGAAGGGGCACATCTCCGACACCGCGACCCTGACCTTCAAGGAAGGCGACGCGCTGAAGGTTGCCTTCCCTGCGCAGACGACCGACAAGATCCTGATCATCACCACCGGTGGCAAGGCCTACACACTTGGCGGCGACAAGCTGCCCGGCGGTCGAGGTCATGGCGAACCGCTGCGCATCATGATCGATATGGACAACGATCAGGACGTCTTGACCGCCTTCGTTCACGATCCTGCCCGCAAGCAGATGATCGTCTCGACGGCGGGCAACGGCTTCGTTGTTGCCGAGACCGACATGGTCGCCAATACCCGCAAGGGCAAGCAGATCATGAATGTCTCCATGCCTGATGAGACGAAGCTGATCGTTCCCGTCAGTGGCGACTATGTCGCTGTCGTCGGCGACAATCGCAAACTGCTCGTCTTCCCGCTGTCGCAGGTTCCGGAAATGGGTCGCGGCAAGGGCGTCCGCCTGCAGCGCTACAAGGATGGCGGCATTTCCGACGTACGCTGTTTCGCAATATCAGACGGCCTCGTCTGGGAAGACAGCGCGGGCCGCACCTTCACGAAGAACAAGGACGAGCTTGCCGAATGGCTTGGCGATCGCGCCACCGCTGGTCGGACCGTTCCGAAAGGCTTCCCGCGCAGCGGCAAGTTTGCCGGCTAAGCGAAAATAATTCTGCGCCTCGCTCTTGGCGAGCGGAGCAACTCCTCTACTTCTGGCCTGTAATCACAACATGGACAGACGTCATTCCGCAGGCGGACGGAATGATCGAGTGTGGTGCTCCTGGAGAGTGCCATGTCCGATCACGGAGGATTGTTGATGAGTGCTTGCAATACCATCACCTTGAACGTTGCGCATACATTCAATGCCTCGCCCTGCGCCGTCTACGACGCATGGCTGAACCCTCAGATCGCCAAACGCTTCCTTTTCGCAAGCGACGAAGGACGCGTTATCCGAGCCGACATCGATCCAAAGGTCGGCGGACATTTTCTCGTCATCGACCGACGTCCGACAGGCGATGCGGTGCATTACGGCGTATTTCTCGAATTGCGCCGACCGCGGCGGATGGTCTTCTGCTTCTCGGCAGCCGAACATGATCACAATGCGGATCGAATACAGATCGACATCGAACCGCTCGCCGAAGGCACGCGGTTGACGCTCTCGCACGAAATGTGCGCCCAATGGGGCCAGTTCGAAGAAGAGACGCGGAAGGGCTGGGTCCACGTCATGCAGGGGCTCGAGCGCGAACTCGATGCGATGCAGGTGGTCAGTGTGCCAGAGATTGTCGCGCAGGCTTCCGCCGAACCATCCAAAGCGAGTGCAGCATAATCGCGCAGACCAGGATCGTGCCGCCTACGAGCGTCATCGTCGGTGGGGCTTCCGCGAAGATCAGCCATATCCAGATCGGAGCCAGGATGGTTTCGAGCAGATAGAACATGCCGACTTCGGGCGCGGAGAGATAGCGTGGTCCGGTAGCTAGGCACCAAAAGGCGACCGGCATCAGAAGCGTACCGTTGAGGATGATCCAGGCGGGATGCTCTATGGCTAGCCCGACCGGCAGGGCCTTTGCAAAGCCGAGGGCCGCCGGCAGGGCGGCGGCAAGCAAGGGCACGAAGCCCATTTCCCGACGCGACGCCTGGGCAATGGTTATCGCCGATGCGAGGATAAAGGCGCTGAGAAGTGCCATGGCATCGCCGAAGAGATGGCCGCCGGCCAATCCATCATGCACGATCAGGCCAACACCGAACACCATGACCGCCATGGTGACGAGCGTGGATGCCGTAGGACGTTCCTTGAGAAAAATCCATGACAAGAGAGCGCCGAACATCGGATTGAACGCGACGATAAAAACCACATTGGCCGTCGCCGTGTTGAAGACGGCAAGCAGGAAGGTCAGCGTCGAGCAGCCGTAGAGCAGTCCCGTCGCAAGGCCGTGCCTGCCGGGCACGAGCACGGGCCATGCTCCCTTGGCGTATCTGATAAGACAGATCACCAGCAGCGCGGCGGCGACCGTCGTGATGCTGCGCATGCCCAGGATCGACCACATGTCGCCGTGAGCAAGCCGCACCAGTGGAATGTCCATGGAAAGAGCCAAGCCGCCGATTGCCGTCAGCAGCAGGCCTTTCCGATGATCGGAAAGGGAGGGGAGGAGCATTTAGTAGCGCGGGCTTTCGGGCAATACGGAGGGATCGAAACGTTCCCAGCCGCGCGAAGTCAGATGCTCCTGCGGCTGGAAGCGAGTCTTGTAGTCCATTTTCCTCGACCCTTGAACCCAGTAGCCGAGGTAGACGTGTGGAAGACCCAAGGCCTTTGTGCGCCTGATGTGATCAAGGATCATGAACGTGCCAAGGGAGCGGCGATCCATGTCAGGGTTGAAGTAGGAATAAACCATGGACAGGCCATCGCTCATGGTATCGGTAAGGGCGGCGGCCAAGAGCTCGCCGGTCGGGCGCTCTTCCAGGCCCGTCCCTTCCTTTCGAAGCCGATACTCGATGATTTTGGTGTTCACATGGGTGTCTTCGACCATGATGGCATAGTCGAGCACCGTCATGTCGGACATTCCGCCCTGCTGGTGGCGAAAATCGAGATAGCGTCGGAACAGCGAATATTGTTCGCTGGAAGGTTGGGCAGGGAATTCCGTGGAGATGATGTCGGCGTTCGTTGCCAGCACGCGCTTCATCGACTTCGTCGGCAGGAATTCCTGTGCGAGGATGCGCACGGAAATGCAGGCGCGGCAGGCCTCGCAGGCCGGACGATAGGCGATGTTCTGCGACCGGCGAAAGCCGCCCTGTGTCAGGATATCGTTCATCTCCGCTGCGCGGGGACCGACGAGATGCGTGAAGACCTTACGTTCCATCTCGTTGGCCAGATAGGGGCACGCAGCCGGAGCAGTCAGGTAGAACTGCGGTGATGGCGTCGTCTGCGTATTCATCTGTTGCGGAGATTTCCTTTGGTTCGCTGCTTATCTGACAGGATGACTTAAGAATAAAAAACGTCAACAGCGGGGCCGTTCTCCTGCCCGATGTCGCGCGTCATACTTTTGGATATGGCGTCGAAAGGCTCCCGGCAAAGGTCGGGAGCAGCGTTTATTTTAGCTTGTGGCGAGCCTGATCAGGCGGTGCGTACCGTGACGGTGCCAACCAGAAAATCGTGGATCAACCGGCTGCGTTCGGTGAACAGGCCAACCAGCAGAATCAGCGGCGTCAGGACTGAGTTCAGGATCCAGAAAAGCGCCAGGTGAACGATGGCCGTCAGGAAGTCCATCGGCTGCCCGTCGACGCGGATGATGGCAATGCCCATTGCGCGCATGCCGAATGAGGCCTGCTGGGAACCGCCCACCGTAAAGCCGAAATACAGGCCTGCAACGATCACGAACAGCGCCGGGTAGAGAAAGAATCCGAGCCCCAGTGTGACGATCGACAGGAAGAAAAGAATGACCGCCGCCGGTATGCAGAGCAGCAGAATGATCACGTAGTCGAGGATGAATGCGAAGACACGACGGCTCAGCGTGCCGCTATAGGCGCGCCAGTCGTCCGGTGCAGCATAGAGCGGATTGGGCGTGAGCGTCATCGTTACGGTCTCCTTTCGAGAAAGCGATGCCGCTGATATGGTATCGCTTCCCTCAAATGCAATATTGGCGCGCAATCAGCGCCTGGCTAGGATTCTTGCCACCTCGACTGCAAAGTAGGTGAGGACGCCGTCGCAGCCCGCACGCTTGAACGAGAGCAGGGTTTCCAGCATGGCGCGCTCGCCGTCGATCCAGCCGTTCATCGCGGCCGCCTTGATCTGCGTGTACTCCCCCGAAACCTGATAGGCGAAGGTCGGCAGACCGAAGGCTTCCTTCATGCGCCAGCAGATGTCGAGATAGGGCAGGCCCGGCTTGACCATCAGCATGTCGGCACCTTCCTCCACGTCAAGCGCGGCGTCGCGGATGGCTTCGGTGCCGTTTGCCGGATCAATGTAGTAAGTCTTCTTGTCACCCTTGAGCAGACCGCCGGTGGAGATCGCCTCGCGGTAGGGGCCATAGAATGCCGAGGCGAATTTGGTGGCGTAGCTCATAATACCAACATTCTGGTGCCCGGCAGCGTCAAGGGCGCGGCGGATGGCGCCGATTCTGCCGTCCATCATCTCCGACGGCGAAATGATGTCAGAGCCGGCATCGGCCTGCATGACGGCCGCGCGCGCAACCTGATCGACCGTCTCGTCGTTGACGATCTCGCCCTGTCGCAGGATCCCGTCGTGGCCATGGCTCGTGAAAGGGTCAAGCGCGACGTCGGTGATGACACCGATATTGGGCACCGCCTTCTTGATTGCGATTGTCGCTTGGTTGATCAGATTGTTGGTTTCAAGACTGTTCGAGCCTGTTTCGTCGCGCAGTTCCATTTCGATGTTCGGGAAGGTCGCGATCGCAGGGATGCCGAGATCGGCCGCTTCCTTGGTGGCTTCGACCAGCCTATCCACGCTCATGCGGTTGACGCCGGGCATCGCCGGGATCGCTTCGACGATGCCCGTGCCGGGAACGACGAAAACCGGCCAGATCAGGTCGTCGACCGTCAGGCGGTTCTCCTGCACGAGGCGCCGCGTCCAATCGGCCTTGCGATTGCGGCGCATGCGCCGATGGCCGGTAATCTCGTCGACGAGATGGGTCTTGTCCTGCATGGTGGTTTCCAGCTTTCTGCCATTCCAATTGTCGAAGCGCTCATTATCATGGCGTGGCCGAAATCCAAACCGGACGATTGGCCGCAATGGAGGAGGCGCTGGCGAAGTCGCAACGGCAACCCTATTGTTTGAGACATGGACGCTGATTCTCCGACGATACCTAAGCGGACGCTGACCAGCGTTCTCTTCATCCTGTTCCTGCGGCTTGTCGCCGTTTCCTGCTTCTGGTTCGGATTGCAGTATTGGGCGATGCTCGTCGGCTATTCGCTGGTCGGGGCAGGGCGCTTCGATCTGCTCAGCCTTCCGTGGAAGGTCGCAAGCACCAGCCTCGCCGTTCTCTTCCCCGTCGCCTCTCTCGGTCTATGGCTGGCCGTCTCCTGGGGGCCGGTTATCTGGGTGCTCGCGGCAGGCGGACAGATCATCATGTACGGCTTCATGCCGGAGGTTTTCGGGTCCAACCGGCTGATCGTTTTGCTGCATGCCGCGGTCGTCCTGGTCTACCTGGGATTCCGTGTTGCGCTCTGGTACGAAAAGCGCAAGCGGCGCCAGCAGGTAAGCGTTGATTTACCCTGATACATCTAGGGTTTCCGGTAAGGCACTGTTAAGCCTGCGGTTTAAGTAGAATTTTATTTGTATTCGATAGGGTCTGTCTCAAGGCGGGAAGAGAACCAACACCGCCAAACAAAACAGTGAGGCAGTCATCATGAACACGAAAATCAAGCCGCAGGCGGTGTCGAACTTCCGTGACCAGCAGGAACAAGGCATCCGTGATCTTTACATGGAATCCCTTCATCTTGTTGAACGTCTTCACCGCCGTCTCCTCGACGTCATCAAGGACGAGTTCGACCGCCAGGGTCGCAGCGACGTCAATGCCGTCCAGGCACTTCTTCTCTTCAACATTGGCAACTCCGAGCTCACCGCCGGCGAACTTCGCTCCCGCGGTTACTACCTGGGTTCCAACGTTTCCTACAACGTCAAGAAGCTTGTCGATCTCGGCTTCATCAACCATCAGCGCTCGCGCATCGACCGTCGCTCGGTCCGCATCAGCCTGACGGAAGCGGGTCAGGACATCGCTGAAACCGTCGCCAAGCTCTATGAACGTCACGTCGGCTCGATCGACAAGGTTGGCGGCATCGGCTCCGACGAATTCACGCAGATGAACAAGCTGCTTACCCGTCTGGACCGCTTCTGGAACGACCAGATCCTCTATCGCCTGTAATCTCGTAAGCCAACTTCCCTGCTGGCTTATCGGACCTCCAAGGCACGAAAGGGCGCAACGGTATTCCGTAGCGCCTTTTCGCCGTTAGCAGCGTCTCGCTGCCGGGCTGCGTACTCGGTCGCCGACTTGGACAATGACCTCCGCGACGAGCTTGGGGTTTCCCGGGAATCACGCGACGCGGTCGCGACGTCAGCTCTATTTGTTGCAGGCAGTGGGCGGACCGGACGCGCGTAATCCGCGCCTTGTCTGCGAGGTCGTGACATCTTTGCAACGCATGGCAGGCAAGCATAATCGACTGTATTCAAGCCGTTTTTTAGCCGCTATTAACCGCCACATTTCTGTGGATGGATATGGTTCTTTGCGCATCGCCCGCGACCGACGGTTGAGCGTGGTGCAGGGCGACACGAATTGGCCATATTAGCATGTCAGCGGAAATACACGGCAAAGGGCGCTTCCCAAATTGAGGTCTGACAACCTCGCGCTCCCTGCTCGCAATCATGTGATCGCCGGCAGAGAGATTGTGCGATGCGCCGTAGCGACGGGTTGATAGAGAGATCTGCGTTCTCGCAGGGATAGCGAAGGCTGCCGGTCTCTCAAGCGGCGGCAATTTAGTGGTTGGGATGAATGTCGAAGAAAATCGGTACTGAAGCTTTCTCTCGTCGGGCGTTTCTGACGTCTGCGGCAATGGTTGGCGCGGGCGCATTGGCGGCCCCCGCACTCGCGCAATCGGCGATCGACTCGCTCATTAATGCTCCACAACGCGGCGATTGGGACGATCAGTTCGATGCGAAGGCTGCGTCCCGCACCGCAACGGCCGTCGTTTCCAACACGCCGATTCTCGGGCCGCAGTCGGTGCCGAGCATCCAGCAGGCAATCGCCCAGTATCAGCAGATCGCTTCGGCTGGCGGTTGGCCCGAAGTCAGCCCAAGCCAGCAGCGCTTGCAGATCGGCGTGACCGACCCGGCCGTCCAGAGCCTTCGCCAGCGTCTTGCCATCACAGGCGACCTACCGCGCGAGGCTGGCATGTCTTCGGCGTTTGATTCCTATGTCGACGGCGCCGTCAAGCGCTTCCAGGCGCGCCACGGCCTTCCGGCCGACGGCGTCATCGGCGAGTTCACCTTGAAGGCCATGAACATTCCGGCCGATGTTCGTCTGCAGCAGCTGAACACCAACCTCATCCGCATCCAGACCTTCCCGGAAGAGCTCGGACGCCGCCACGTGATGGTTAACATTCCGGCCGCCTACGTCGAGGCCGTGGAAGACGGCAGCGTTGCGACGCGCCACGCTGCGGTCGTTGGCCGTCTCAGCCGTCCGACGCATCTCGTCAACTCGAAGATCTACGAAGTTATCCTCAATCCTTATTGGACGGCACCGCGCTCGATCGTCGAAAAAGACATCGTACCGCTGATGCGCAAGGACCCGACCTATCTCGAGAAGAATGCCATTCGCCTGATCGACGGAAAGGGCAACGAGGTGGCGCCGGAAACGGTGGACTGGAATGCCGAGAAGGCTCCGAATTTCATGTTCCGTCAGGACCCGGGCAAGATCAACGCCATGGCGTCCACGAAGATCAACTTCTACAACAAGAACGGCGAGTATATGCATGACACGCCGCAGCAGGGTCTCTTCAACAAGCTGATGCGCTTTGAGTCCTCGGGCTGTGTTCGCGTCCAGAACGTTCGCGATCTGACGACGTGGCTGCTGCGCGAGACCCCGCCGTGGTCGCGTCAGCAGATGGAGCAGGTCATCACGACCCGCGTCAACACGCCGATCAAGCTCGCCGAAGAAGTGCCGGTTTACTTCGTCTACATTTCCGCCTGGGGCATGCCGGATGGCGTCGTGCAGTTCCGCGACGATATCTATCAGCTCGACGGCAACGCCGAGCTTGCGCTCGACACGACCGCAACCACGGAGCAGCCGGTTCAATAAGTCAATTGGATCGCGTTTGGTTTTGAAGAAACCGCGCCTCTCTGGCGCGGTTTTTTGTTGTCCTGTCGGGCATAGAACGCGCGGCGCGTAGATTGCCTAGCAAATGTCGTTCTCCGTATTGCCCTTGAAAGGGCGGGGCGCTAATACCTTCGCGCATTCCAGTTGAGGAGCCCGCTCATGACCAATGCCTCCACCCAGACCTTCTTCAATCGCTCGCTTGCCGATACCGATCCGGAAATCTTCAGCGCGATTGGCAAGGAACTCGGCCGCCAGCGGCACGAGATCGAACTCATCGCCTCGGAAAACATCGTTTCCCGCGCGGTGCTGGAAGCCCAGGGCTCAATCATGACGAACAAGTATGCCGAAGGCTATCCGGGCAAGCGCTACTATGGCGGCTGCCAGTTCGTCGATATCGCTGAAGAACTGGCGATCGAACGCGCCAAGAAGCTCTTCGGTGTCAACTTCGCCAACGTTCAGCCGAACTCCGGTTCGCAGATGAACCAGGCCGTGTTCCTTGCACTGCTGCAGCCGGGCGACACCTTCATGGGCCTCGACCTCAACTCGGGCGGTCACCTGACGCACGGTTCCCCGGTCAACATGTCCGGCAAGTGGTTCAACGTCGTGTCCTATGGCGTGCGCGAAGGCGACAACCTGCTCGACATGGACGAAGTTGCCCGCAAGGCCGAAGAGCATAAGCCGAAGCTGATCATCGCCGGCGGCACCGCTTACTCCCGCATCTGGGACTGGAAGCGCTTCCGCGAGATCGCTGACTCGGTCGGCGCCTACCTGATGGTCGACATGGCGCACATCGCCGGTCTCGTCGCCGGTGGCCAGCATCCGTCGCCGTTCCCGCACTGCCACGTTGCCACGACGACGACCCACAAATCGCTGCGTGGTCCCCGCGGTGGCGTGATCCTGACGAACGACGAAGATCTGGCGAAGAAGTTCAACTCGGCCGTCTTCCCCGGTCTGCAGGGTGGTCCGCTGATGCACATCATCGCCGCCAAGGCCGTCGCCTTCGGTGAAGCGCTGGAGCCGGAGTTCAAGGACTACGCCGCGCAGATCGTCAAGAACGCCAAGGCGCTTGCGGAAACCCTGATCGCCGGCGGCCTCGATGTCGTCTCCGGCGGCACCGACAACCACCTGATGCTCGTCGATCTTCGCAAGAAGAACGCGACCGGCAAGCGTGCCGAAGCAGCCCTCGGCCGCGCCTACATCACCTGCAACAAGAACGGCATCCCGTTCGACCCTGAGAAGCCATTCGTAACTTCGGGTGTGCGCCTCGGCGCGCCAGCCGGCACGACGCGTGGCTTCAAGGAAGCGGAATTCAAGGAAATCGGCAACCTCATCGGTGAGGTTCTCGACGGCTTGAAGGTCGCCAACTCCGACGAGGGGAACGCAGCCGTGGAAGCAGCCGTTCGCGGCAAGGTGGTCGAGCTGACCAACCGCTTCCCAATGTATGATTACATGGGCTAAGGATAGCGCATGCGCTGCCCATTCTGCGGATCGGAAGACACACAGGTCAAGGATTCACGCCCGGCGGAGGACAATACGTCCATCCGCCGCAGGCGTATTTGTCCCGATTGCGGCGGTCGTTTCACGACCTTCGAGCGCGTGCAGCTGCGCGAGCTGATGGTGTCGAAGAAGACCGGCCGCAAGGTACCGTTCGACCGCGACAAGTTGGTGCGATCTTTCGAGATCGCACTGCGCAAGCGTCCCGTCGACCGCGACCGCATCGAACGTGCGGTATCCGGCATCGTTCGACGGCTTGAAAGCTCCGGCGAAGTCGAGATCAGCTCCGAGCAGATCGGCCTTCAGGTGTTGGAAGCATTGAAGAGCCTGGATGATGTTGGCTTCGTTCGCTATGCCTCTGTCTATCGGGATTTTTCGCATGCCGAGGATTTCGAGAAAGTCATTTCCGAGATCAACGCCAAGATCGCCCGCGATCCCCTGGACAACTAGCTCATGAGCGCTTCGGAAGACGACGCGCGTTTCATGGAAGAGGCGATCCGCCTGGGTCTCCTGCATCTCGGCCAGACATCTACCAATCCTTCCGTCGGCTGCGTGATCGTGCGTGACGGTCAGATCGTCGGCCGTGCAGTGACGGCAGTCGGCGGGCGTCCCCATGCCGAACCGCAGGCCCTGGCCGAAGCCGGCGAACTGGCGCGCGGCGCCACCGCCTATGTCACGCTCGAACCCTGCTCGCATTACGGCAAGACACCACCCTGCGCGGAGGCGCTGATTGCCTACGGCATTGGTCGTGTGGTGATAAGCGTCACCGATCCGGATCCGCGTGTCTCGGGCAGGGGCATTGCCATGCTGCGCGATGCGGGGATCGAGGTCGAGTCAGGAATTCTCGAAAAGGAAGGCAAGCGTTCGCTTGCTGCTTACCTCACACGGCAGACGAAGAACCGGCCCTATGTGACTCTCAAGCTTGCGGTTTCCGCTGACGGCATGATCGGAAAAAAGGGCGAGGGGCAGATTGCGATCACTGGGCCTGCGGCACGGGTAGAGGTGCAGAAGCTGCGCGCCGAAACCGATGCGATTCTGGTTGGGATCGGGACTGCGATCGCCGATGATCCCTTGCTCACCGTTCGCACGCCTGGACTTGAGGCCCGCTCACCGGTTCGTGTCGTGCTCGATGAAGATCTCTCTTTGCCCTTGGACAGCAAGCTGGTCGCTACGGCCAAGCAGGTGCCATTGATCGTCGTCGCGGCCGAACCGCCCCGCTTCGACAATAGCGAGGACGAGGCCTTTCTCGCACGACGAGACGCTTTGGATCAGGCTGGCGTCGAAGTGGTCCAATGCAGTCCCTACCGGCCCGACCAACTGCTGCCTGCACTAGCATCGCGCGGAATTTCTTCGCTTGTCATCGAAGGCGGCGCGCGGACGGCGAAGCTTTTCCTGGATGCCGGTTACATCGACCGCATCCTCCTCTATCAAGGCCCTGCGGTGATCGGGCAGGACGGTATTGAATCGCCGGTCCAGAAGACCGATATGCCATCGGGCTTCCTGCACAGGGGCACCTTCATGTTTGGCGACGATCGCCTGGACGAATACGAAAGAGAGCTTTGATGTTTACCGGAATTGTCACCGACGTCGGCAAGATCGAATCTGTTTCCCCATTGAAGGAAGGCATCAAGCTGCGTGTCGCCACTGCCTATGATCCGGCGACCATCGACATGGGCGCCTCGATCTCGCACTCCGGTATCTGCCTGACGGTGACCGGCCTGCCCGGCGAGGGCAGCAACGGCCGCTGGTTCGAGGTCGAAGCTTGGGAAGAGGCTCTGCGCCTAACGACGATCGGGACGTGGAAGGAAGGTACCCGCATCAATCTCGAGCGCTCGCTGAAGATCGGCGACGAACTCGGCGGCCACATCGTTTCCGGTCATGTTGATGGCAAGGCCGAGATCCTCTCGGTGACGGAAGAGGGCGATGCGACGCGCTTTCGCCTGCGTGCGCCTGAACATCTCGCCAAGTTCGTTGCACCTAAGGGCTCCATCGCTCTGGATGGCACGTCGCTCACCGTCAACGCGGTGGACGGTACCGATTTCGACGTCCTGCTGATCCGTCACACGCTTGAGGTCACGACCTGGGGCGAACGCAAGGCAGGCGACTTCGTCAATTTCGAAGTCGATACCATGGCGCGCTATGCCGCTAGGCTGGCGGAGTTCCCGACCGCGAAAGCAGAATAACCTCTCCATTATAGTTGCATCGCTGGACTTCGCGAAAGCCGAGCTTGTGCGCCAGGCGCAGCGAGGGATCGTTCCCCGGGTCGATAATGCAGGTCATTGGCTTGGAGGGGAACCGCTCTTCCGCCCAGGCGATCAGCGCCGTGAGCGCTTCGCTGGCGTAGCCGTGCCCTTGCGCGAAGGGCATCAGTCCCCAACCGGTCTCCAGAGTGCCTTCCGTGGAAACGGGGTGCATATCCCGTTTCATGTCGAGGAAGCCTGCTTCCCCGATGAAACGCCCTGACTGCTTTTCCTCGATCGCCAGAAATCCGAAACCCATGTGATGCCACATGCCGGCGACACGCAGCATGCGTGCCCAGGCCTGTTCGCGGGTGGAGGGGACACCTCCGATGAAGCGCACCACCGCTTCGTCGCTCCACATCGTCATATAGTCAGAAAAATCGTCAACGGTGTGCGGACGTAGCAGCAGTCGCGCTGTCTCGATGGTAGGAATGCTGGTCATCTTGAAGTGTTCCCTCGGATGGAGGTCAAGCACCCGGCTCGCCGTCCCAGTAGTCCAGCTTGCCATGCTCGCTGCCGATAAAGCGAAAGCGGTTCGCTTGTCCCTCGTCGCGATTGGTCTTGGCGAGAAACTTTCCGGAATCGGGATATTCGACAATCTCGGTTTTCGCCATTGTCGAAATGCCGAGGTAGATCAGAGGCGTCGAACCAGTGTTGATGATCTGGTGGGCGGTCTCTTGTCCCCCGGCTGGAGCGCCGAGCGTGTCACCCTTCCGGATCGGATAGCGATCAGGACCGAAACGATATTCGCCGGTGCCTTCGATGACGAAAAACAGCTCATCCTCCACGTGATGGTTGTGGAATGGACAGCTGGATTTGCCGGGCGGGACTTCGTTGTAGCTTATGCCGAGACCTGCAAGGCCGAGAAGCGAGCCGAATGAGACATCCGTCCCTTCGTACAGATCCCCTTGCTTCCAGTGCTCAAGCTTCAAATCAGCGACGTTGATGACGGGCTTCGATACGCCGGACATTGTCTTCTCCTGTTTCCGGAGAAAAGGCATCATCCTGCGAGAAAATACAACCCGCAAAGCATCGTGACGGGCGACAGTCTTCCGCTGTCGCCCTTGACCTTATCGATAGTAGACCGTGATACCGCCGTCCGCGGCCTGATCAGCGTTGACGATGTTTCCGAGCAGCACACCTCGGGCGTTGAGCTGATGCATAAGGGGTTTGTTGACGGCAATGGCCGCACGGATCACTTGGATGTCGTGGACACTGTGTGCGGCAAATGAATTGGGCGCTCCGATATTTTTCGATCTGCCGTGGTCGGCCACCTGCCGAATATCGAGATTTGCGCCGCTGAAGCTGCGGAGCGTTCGTTCGATGCCCGACGGGGTGGTCATGTCGAGACTTTCGGCACGGCTGGCATCTGCAAAGGCAAGGGTAGCGACTGCGGAGGCGATGGCTGCAACGCGATTCATGGGGTATCCTTTCATCTGCTCTGACGATCGACCGTCGGCAGTGGATCGTCAGCGTTACGCAGCTGAAATTGGTAATCGGATCATCCGCCTTCAATTCATAAGTATCTGGAATTTAGTCACATATTGTTCATGCGAATTGCCCTTCATTTGCCATCTTCGAGGCGCCGGTCCGACGCCGGCGCAAAATGACGCAAGAATTGCCCGCTCCGCCGTTGCCGGGATTCCGGATTCGGCATCCAATCATGGTCGGAATTTGCTTGCCATTCGGGTCGCGGCGTGTTTTGACCGCGGCCTGCCGAATGGTGAAGTCCTCTAGCTACTGAAGGTGAAGCATGGCGCGAGAAACCGCTCCCCACATTTTGATCGTCGAAGCACGCTTCTACGACGACATGGCCGATGCCCTGCTTGAAGGCGCGACCTTCGCCTTGAAAGAGGCCGGCGCGACCTATGAGGTCGTCACCGTTCCGGGCGCTCTCGAGATTCCGGCGGCGATTGCCATGGCGCTCGACGGAGCAGATAATGAGGGCACGCAGTATGATGGGTACGTCGCCCTCGGTATGGTCATCCGCGGCGAGACCTACCATTTCGATATCGTGTCGAACGAATCCTCTCGCGCGCTGATGGATCTGGCCGTGAGCGAATCCCTTGCCATTGGCAATGGCATTCTTACAGTTGAGAATGACGATCAGGCCTGGGCTCGCGCCCGCCGTTCGGACAAGGACAAGGGCGGATTTGCCGCCCGCGCAGCTCTTACGATGATAGAGCTGAAGAAGAAGTTGGGTGCATAACGAATGAACAACGAGAACTCGGAGCGTCCGGTCAAGGCTGCAAACCAGCGAGGTGCTGCGCGCCTTGCTGCCGTTCAGGCGCTCTACCAGATGGATATTGGCGGCACCGGCGTGCTGGAGATCGTGGCTGAATACGAGGCGCATCGCCTGGGCCAGGAACTCGACGGTGAGACCTATTTGAAGGCCGACCCCTCCTGGTTCCGCTCGATCGTATCAGGCGTCGTGCGGGAGCAGCGTCGCCTTGACCCAATGATTGCGTCCGCCTTGCAGGACGACTGGGCGCTGTCGCGTCTCGATAGCACGGTCCGCGCGATCCTCCGTGCCGGCGTCTTCGAGATTCTCGAACGCAAGGATGTTCCCGTTGCGGTCATCGTGACGGAATACGTCGAAATCGCTCAGGCATTCTTCAGCGACGATGAGCCGAAGCTCGTCAACGCCGTGCTTGACCGCATCGCAAAGCAGGTGCGCGGCGAAGCCAAGAAGTAGCGTTCTGCCGGGTCGGCAGGCCCGACCTCCAAGAATCCTCCGTTCCCATTGTGCTGCAAGGGCTTTTGGCTCTTACGGGCTTGACGCGCCGTTTTCCTCCACGCAATCTCCGCCCGGCGTTGCAGCATTTCTGTGGGAGGAAATCGAGTCGGCGTATTCGCAGCCGGAGAGGGAGTGAGCTCCGGCTCTTTTGGAGGAAAGAGCGAAATGAGCATTCTTTTATGGGTAATAGCATGCGGTCTGCTCTCGGTGGTCTATGCCATCTGGGCAACCCGGTCGGTGCTTGCCGCCGATCAGGGTAACAAGCGCATGCAGGAAATTGCAGGCTATATTCGTGAGGGTGCGCAGGCTTATCTGACGCGCCAGTATAAGACCATCGCAATCGTCGGCATCGTCGTTTTCATTGCAGCTTGGCTGCTGCTCTCCGGCACGGCTGCAATCGGCTTCCTCATCGGCGCTGTTCTGTCAGGCGCTGCTGGCTTCATCGGCATGCATGTCTCGGTGCGCGCCAATGTTCGCACGGCGCAGGCGGCATCCCAGAGCCTGGCCGCCGGACTTGAGATTGCATTCAAGTCGGGTGCCATCACCGGGCTTCTGGTGGCCGGTCTCGCGCTCCTTGGCGTGTCGATCTACTACTACGTGCTGACTGTCGTGCTTGGGCACGAAGGCAGCTCTCGCGAAGTCATCGATTCCCTCGTCGCGCTTGGCTTCGGTGCGTCGCTGATTTCGATCTTCGCCCGTCTCGGCGGTGGTATCTTCACCAAGGGCGCTGACGTCGGCGGTGACCTCGTCGGCAAGGTCGAAGCGGGTATCCCGGAAGATGATCCGCGCAACCCCGCGACAATTGCCGATAACGTCGGCGACAACGTCGGCGATTGCGCTGGCATGGCAGCTGACCTTTTCGAAACCTACGCCGTATCCGTCGTCGCGACCATGGTTCTCGCCGCAATCTTCTTTGCCGGCGCACCCGTTCTTGAATCGGCGATGCTCTACCCGCTTGCGATCTGCGGCGCCTGCATCATCACCTCGATCATTGGTACGTTCTTTGTCAAGCTCGGCAGCAATGGCTCGATCATGGGCGCCCTTTACAAGGGGCTCATCGTCACCGGCCTGCTGTCGATCATCGGCCTTGGCGTAGCGACATCACTGACCATCGGCTGGGGTTCGATTGGCTCGGTCGGTGGCGAGGACATTACCGGCACGCATCTCTTTGTCTGCGGTCTGATCGGCCTGCTCGTCACAGCGCTGATTGTTGTCATCACCGAATATTACACCGGCACCAACAAGCGCCCAGTCAATTCGATCGCCCAGGCCTCTGTGACCGGCCATGGCACGAACGTCATCCAGGGTCTTGCGGTGTCGCTGGAATCGACAGCCCTCCCGGCGATTGTCATCGTCGGTGGCATCCTGGCGACTTATCAGCTCGGCGGCCTTTTCGGCACCGGCATCGCGGTTACCGCCATGCTCGGCATTGCCGGCATGATCGTTGCTCTCGACGCTTTCGGTCCGGTGACGGACAATGCCGGTGGCATTGCGGAAATGTCCCACCTGCCGCCGGAAGTACGCAAGTCGACCGACGCGCTCGACGCAGTCGGCAATACGACGAAGGCCGTTACCAAGGGCTATGCGATCGGTTCCGCTGGCCTCGGCGCCCTGGTTCTGTTTGCGGCCTATTCCTACGACCTCAAATACTTTGCCGCCAACGGTGACAAGTACCCGTATTTTGCAGGTATTGGCGACATCTCCTTCGATCTTTCCAATCCTTACGTCGTTGCCGGACTGATCTTCGGTGGTCTCATTCCTTATCTCTTCGGTGGCATCGCGATGACCGCCGTCGGCCGCGCGGCCGGCGCAATTGTCGAAGAGGTTCGCCGTCAATTCAAGCAGAAGCCCGGCATTATGGCAGGGACCGAGCGTCCAGACTATGGCAGGGCGGTTGACCTGCTGACCAAGGCAGCCATCCGCGAGATGGTCATTCCTTCGCTTCTGCCGGTTCTTGCCCCGATCGTCGTCTACTTTGGTGTATTGATCATCTCGGGCTCGAAGGCTTCCGCTTTCGCGGCGCTGGGCGCATCGCTGCTCGGTGTTATTATCAACGGCTTGTTCGTCGCGATCTCGATGACCTCGGGTGGTGGCGCGTGGGACAATGCCAAGAAATCCTTCGAGGACGGCTTCGTCGACAAGGACGGCGTTCGCCATATGAAGGGCTCCGACGCGCATAAGGCATCGGTGACCGGCGACACGGTCGGCGACCCCTACAAGGATACGGCTGGTCCTGCCGTTAACCCGGCGATCAAGATCACCAACATCGTCGCTCTTCTGCTTCTCGCCGTCCTGGCTTGAGGCACATCGCCGAAACTAAAAACCCGCCGGAGCGATCCGGCGGGTTTTTCTTTGAGAGTTCGCTCCCGCTTTAGCGGAGGCTGGCCGGGTTCTGCGGCGAGGCCGGCTGCGAGGTGCCGCCACCGAAGAGGCCCTTCGCAGCGTTCGCCGCGCTGCCGCCCGATAGCAGCTGTTGTAGGAAGGTGAAATCCTTGCCGCCCGTCGGGGTGACGCGGGTAATCGTATCGAAAATTTTGCCGTCCTTGAGGGTGTAGTTCGCACGGCGCGTAACGATGCCGTCCTTGTCGAAATAGATCGCCAGCACGCTCTGATCGACCACCTTCAGCTTCTGGAAGGCCATGGAGCGCTCGCGGCGCTGCGAGATGTAGTAGAAGACTTCGCCATCGAACGTCGCCGTCGTGGACGGGGTGCCGAGGGATAGGAGAACCTGCTCGCGGCTCGATCCTACTGGGACGAGATTCAGCGACTGCTCGTCGGCGACATATCCACCGTTGAGGACGGTTTGTGTCTGGCAGCCTGAAAGTCCGGCGGAGGCGATCATGATGGCAATAGCGGCATTGCTGAGGAATTTTTTGTCAGACTTGAAATACCGTTTCGTCAACGACATCTACTCCCTAAAATTATGAATGGCAGCCACCGGCCTCAGATCGCTGATGCAAAACCATTGTGGCCATTCCGGGGAGAGACATCCCGTTGGCTCATGCGGACAGAAGGGGTGCTGTCCCGAAAGTGGCCACCTTCGGCATTGCAATTCGCGCCTGCTTCGGTAAACCAGCTTTCGAAATCATGCAACAAGGTCGGACGCCGCTTGGCGCCCAGAATGAGGCCTTTCCGGAAAAAACGATGATCTTCGGGCTCTTTGGCAAGAAAAACAACAACCAGGTAATCGTAGATCGGCAATATCAGGCACTGACGTCGGCCGCACGGATGCCGGAATTCTATGAGCGCTTGAATGTCCCGGATACGGTGATGGGGCGTTTCGAGATGCTTTCGGCGGTGATGATCCTCTTCTTCCGGCGCACACGAACCTCCGGGACGAGCGGCCAGGAGATCGCGCAGGAAATCGTCGACGCCTTCTTCCAGGATATCGACTACTCCATCCGTGAATTGGGGATCGGTGACAACACGGTTCCCAAACGCATGAAGAAGCTGGCCGGCATGTTCTATGGCCGCCTGGAGGCCTACGCCAAGGCGATGGACACCAGGGATGCCGAAGGACTCGCTGCTGCGCTCGTGCGAAACATTCATCCGAAGGCGAATGAGCCGGTGGATATGCGCGGTCTCGCGGACTGGATGTTTGTTGCCGAAGACCATCTTTTGTCTCAGTCGGAGGACGTCATAGCGACAGGCTCGGCGACACTTCCGAAGGTAGCATGAGGAAGAGACGATGAAAAACAAAAGAGACGACGTTCCGTTCTCCTACCTCGTAAATGTAGGTCATATATCGGCCAATCCTGTCGAGGTGCATCTGGAGGCCGACAAGCGCGAATTGGCAGCCCTTGCGGACAGTTGGAGTGTCCTATCGGTGGACAGCTTTGGTGCTGACCTCCAGATCGGTCGGTGGAAGCGGGATGGTGTGCGCATCAAGGGCAGGGTGCGTGCCAACATCGTCCAGTCCTGCGTCGTGACCCTCGATCCGGTCCCATCGGAGATCGACGAGAGCTTCGAGCAGATCTTCGTGCCGGAGAATTCCAAGCTTGCGCGCCGGCCCGCCAATGATGCCGGCGAAATGGTGCTGGACCCCGATGGCCCGGACCTTCCCGAAAGCTTCACCGGCGATACGATTGACGCAGGTGAGGTGGTTACGGAATTCGCAGCTCTTGCGATCGATCCCTATCCGCGCAAGCCCGGTGTGGAGTTCTCCGGTCACATAGAAGACACTGGAGAGAACGATAAAAAGCCGTCTGCCTTCGCCGTGCTGAAGGATTGGAAAAAGGACTGAACCCCGTTGGGGATTTGACACAATTCAGTTGTAAGCGACGGGAAAACCGGTATTTTGGCCGAAATTTCGCCCGCCGGAGGCGAAAAACAAGGATCAGGGACGCGTGATCAGAATTTCTATCGACCTCATGGGTGGCGACTTTGGTCCCCAGGTTGTCATCCCCGGCGCCGCCAAGGCACTGGAAAGACATCCCGATATTTTCTTCGTGATGTATGGATTGAAGGAACAGTGCGAGCCGGTTCTCGACAGGTTTCCGAAGCTCAAGGAAAAGACCGTTTTCCACGACTGCGAGCTGGCCGTCCGCATGGACGAGAAGCCGAGCCAGGCGCTCCGTCGCGGTCGCTATATCTCCACCATGTGGCGGACGATCGAAGCGGTGAAGACGAAGGAAGCCGACGTCGCGGTGTCGGCCGGCAATACCGGCGCGCTCATGGCGATGGCCAAGTTCTGTCTGCGTACGATGGCCAATATCGAGCGGCCGGCGATCGCTGCCATCTGGCCCACCTTGAAGGGCGAGAGCATCGTTCTCGACGTGGGCGCGACGATCGGCGCGGATTCGCAGCAGTTGATGGATTTCGCGCTCATGGGCGGGGCAATGGCCCGTGCGCTGTTCGAGATCGAGCGTCCGTCGATTGGCCTGCTGAATGTCGGGGTCGAAGAGATCAAGGGCCAGGAAGAGGTGAAGGAAGCGGGGCGCCTGCTCCGTGAGGCCAACATCGACTCGCTCGAGTACTATGGCTTCGTCGAAGGCAACGACCTGGGGAAGGGTACCGTCGACGTCGTCGTGACCGAAGGCTTCTCTGGCAATATTGCTTTGAAGGCGGCCGAAGGTACAGCGCGGCAGATCGGTGAGTATCTGCGCGCTGCAATGTCGCGCACGCTGCTTGCCAAGATCGGCTACTTCTTCGCCAAGGGCGCCTTCGACATGCTGCGCGAAAAGATGGATCCGAGCCGTGTGAACGGCGGCGTCTTCCTCGGCCTCAACGGCGTCGTCATCAAGAGCCATGGCGGCGCCAATGCCGAAGGCATCGCTGCCGCCATCGAGGTCGGCTACGACATGGCCAAGAATGGCCTCAATCAGAAAATAGAAAACGATCTTCAAAAGTATCATGCCAAGCGGCTCCCCCCGATCGGGCCGGAAGCCGCATGAGCGACGGGGTTTAAGCAATATGATCCGTTCAGTTGTTCGCGGGTTCGGAGCCGCACTTCCGAAACGCGTTATGACCAATCGCGACATGGAAGATGTCGTGGACACATCGGACGAATGGATTGTCCAGCGTACGGGCATTCGCCAACGCTACATCGCGGGCGAGGGCGAGACGACATCGTCACTCGGCGAAGCTGCGGCGCGTGCTGCGCTCGACAAGGCAAGCCTGACGCCAGCTGATATCGATCTTATCATCTGTGCCACCTCGACGCCCGACAACACATTCCCGGCGACTGCCGTCAATATCCAGAACCGCCTGGGCATGCACCATGGCTTTGCGTTCGACGTACAGGCCGTCTGCACAGGCTTCGTCTATGCTGTGACAACGGCCGACGCCTTTATCAGGGGCGGTCTCGCCAGGCGCGTGCTGGTAATCGGCGCCGAGACCTTCTCGCGCATTCTCGACTGGAACGATCGCACGACCTGTGTCCTCTTTGGCGATGGCGCCGGGGCGATCGTGCTGGAGGCTGCCGAGGGCAAGGGCACGACCGCTGATCGTGGCGTGCTGACGGCGCACCTGCGTTCCGATGGCTCCCACAAGGAGAAGCTCTATGTGGATGGCGGTCCCTCGACGACTGGCACGGTTGGGAAGCTGCGCATGGAGGGCCGCGAAGTCTTCAAATATGCAGTCGGCATGATCACTGACGTCATTCAGGCCGCCTTCGACGCCACGGGAACGACCGCCGACGATCTCGACTGGCTCGTGCCACACCAGGCCAATCGCCGTATCATCGACGGTTCCGCCAAGAAGTTGCATATTGCACCTGAGAAAGTAGTCATTACGGTTGATCTCCACGGCAACACGTCTGCCGCGTCGATTCCGCTCGCGCTGGCCACGGCCGCTGGCGACGGCCGGATCAAGGAAGGCGATCTGGTGATGTTGGAAGCGATGGGCGGCGGCTTCACCTGGGGCGCAGCACTCCTGCGCTGGTAACCCGAAAATCCAAAAAACTACCGACGAACAAGAGCTTGACCGTGAGGCGCAAGACAAATACTCTTTGTCCGCTTTCATAATATAATTGGCAAATGGGCGGGGAAACCATGACCGGAAAGACAGTGACGCGAGCAGACCTGGCGGAATCAGTTTTTCGTAAGGTCGGTCTTTCAAGAACCGAATCTGCTGAGCTCGTGGAAACTGTCATTGACGAGATTTGTAACGCGATTGTTCGCGGCGAAACCGTCAAGCTCTCGTCTTTTGCGACGTTCCAGGTGCGCGACAAGAATGAGCGCATCGGCCGCAATCCGAAGACTGGCGAGGAAGTACCGATTTCTCCCCGACGCGTCATGACCTTCAAGGCCTCCAATGTCTTGAAGACGCGGATCCTCAAGGCGCATACTCTGCGCAAGACCAAGCAGAAGGCCGCAAATCCGGCTTCCTGATTGGGCTGAGGAGAGGGAGGTCCCTCTCGCTCGACGACAACAACCTGCAATCTTCCCTGAACGATCTGTGCGGTATTCAAGAGGTGACTTGAATTCGCGGCGTCAAACCGTTGAAATATGATGAGTCGCGGCTCGGTTCTGACGTTCGTGAGACACAGCTGCGCCTTGTCAGCCGAACAGACGCGCGGCGCACCCCGAGACCGCGTAGGGAGTAAGGATGTTGGATAAGAGCCCCGATGCGTTCCGCACCATCAGCGAGGTGGCGGACGACCTAGACCTTCCACAGCATGTCCTGCGCTTCTGGGAGACTCGGTTTCCTCAGATCAAACCGATGAAACGCGGCGGCGGCCGCCGCTACTACAGGCCCGAGGATATTGATCTTCTGAAGGGCATTCGCCACCTGCTCTATGATCACGGCTACACCATCAAGGGCGTGCAGAAACTTCTGAAGACCAACGGCAACAAGTTTGTCATCTCCATCGGGCATGGCGATCTCGCCAGCGTCCAGGCGCTGACGGGCGGCCCGCCGGAGGGCGGTGATGCGGCCGAGCCACGGGTCGGAATGTCCGAGGAGGATCAGGTGGTTGGCCGCGCGAAGCCGCCGATCACACGCCGCTTCTTCAATTTCGGCGGTGGCGATGAAGAATCCCCGGAAATCTCGATCGGCAAGTCGAGCGTCGGCAAGGAGGATCGAGCGCTGCTTCAGGAAGCACTCTACGATCTCCTCGAATGCAAGCGCCTGTTGGATCAAGTTCGCTGATCCAATACCGGAGCGCCTCGATGGCTTAGTTAGTGAAGCATCGCCCGCGCGTTCGGACGGCCTCTGCCAAACGCATCGTAGTTGGCGGCGAGCGTAATTCCAGTCAGTACCAAGGAAGCCTTCGTGACCGCGTCTCATTCCGTTCCCGGCAAATTCTATGACGCCTTCCTGTTCGATATGGATGGCACGCTCTTGAACTCGATCGCGGTGGTCGAACGCGTCTGGACGGAATGGGCTATGCGGCATGGCCTCGAGCCAGAGGTTTTCCTCAAGACGATCCATGGCATTCGCGCCTCCGACGTCATTCGCCAGCTGGCGTTGCCAGGCGTCGATCCGGAGTATGAGGCAAAGCAGCTACTGAAGGAGGAGATGGAGGACGTTGGAGGTATCGTCTCGATCCCCGGCGCGATCGATTTCCTGAACAGCATTCCACCGGCAAAGTGGGCGATCGTAACCTCGGCACCGATCGAACTCGCCCGGCGGCGCATGGCCGCCGCAGGCATTCCGACGCCCGTGGCGATGGTGAGCGGTGAAGAAGTGGTAGCCGGGAAACCGAGCCCGGAGTGCTACCTGCTGGGGGCCAAGCGCCTCGGAGTCGATCCGACGAAATGCCTGGTGTTCGAAGATGCCGTTGCCGGAATTCTCGCAGGCGAAGCGGCGGGCGCGGATGTGACAGTCATCACAGAGACGCATACGACGCCGTTCGCAACGCCGCACTTTTCGATCTCCAACTATCGGGAGTGGCGTGTCGACACCGGCCCAGACGGGCGCGTTGCGCTGGTCAGATAGCGCTCTAGGTGTGTAGTCCCTGAGTGTGATGGTGCATCATTGAACCTGAGTCGTCAGGAAGAGGATGCATTATGGGAAGTATTCTTCACGGCAGCGCCCGCACGACGCCGCGTCTTCGAGCCGAACTCCAAGCGTCGCAAGAAAGTACCC
>NZ_JBFTQH010000017.1:0-125020 GCF_056398905.1 Rhizobium sp. 01T417
CAGTCTGGTCTTCGCCGGTCAGGCCGTCGGCATCAAACAGGTCGAAGACAATATCTGGCTGACAAGCTTTATGGACTACGATCTGGGATACTTCGATGATGAGACATGCAGGCTTGAACCTTTGCCGAACCCTTTCGGTCCAAAAGTGTTACCTATGTCTCAGGAATAAAACGTAACCTATGTGTCCAGAACGGACCCGAGAGTTAGTGGCGCACCCGACAGGATTCGAACCTGTGACCTTTGGAATCGGAATCCAACACTCTATCCAGCTGAGCTACGGGTGCATGCCGAGGCGCTTGAATCGCCTTGTCCGATGCGAGGTTCTTAGCCTAGCTTCTCGCTGGCTTCAATCTACAAAATGAAAAGTCCGCCGTTCTTGCGGGCGGCGGACTTTTATGTCTCACGTCTGCGGGTCAGGCCTGCATGGCGCCGGGGCCGGGGATGGCCTTTGGCGGCACCTTGCCGAGGATGATCATGCCGAGCACTTCGTCCTTGGTGACATCTTCGGTGCGGGCATGGCCGACGACCTGGCCGTTCTTCATCACCGAGACACGATCGGCGAGGTCGAAGACGTCGTGGATGTCGTGGCTGATCAGGAAGATGCCGATGCCTTCCTTCTTCAGCTGCTTGATCAGCTCGCCGACCTGCGCCGTTTCCTGGGGCCCGAGAGCCGCCGTTGGCTCGTCCATGATCAGGATGCGGGCATCGAAGAGGATCGCGCGGGCGATCGCCACAGACTGCCGCTGGCCGCCGGAAAGTGCTTTCACCGGCTCCTTGAAGCGGCGGAAGTTGGGGTTGAGGCGGCCCATCACCTCACGCGCGGAGGCTTCCATGGCGACGTCATCGAGCGTGCCCCACTTCGTGCGGATCTCGCGGCCGAGATAGAGGTTGGCGGCGGCATCGACGTTATCGGCGACGGCGAGCGTCTGGTAGATCGTCTCGATGCCGTACTTCTTCGCATCGCGCGGATTGCGGATGTCTGCCGGCTCGCCATTAATCAGGATCTCGCCGCTGTCGCGCTTGTAGGCGCCGGAGAGGATCTTGATGAGCGTCGACTTGCCGGCGCCGTTGTGGCCGAGAAGGGCGACGACTTCGCCGGGGTAGAGATCGACCGAAGCATTGTCCACAGCGTGGATGCCGCCGAAGGAGATCGAGATGTTTTTCATTTCCACAAGGGGAGTGCGTTGATCAGTCATATCTAGGACTCCTCTTTACTTCGACCGCGAGCGATAGACGGTGTCGAGCCAGACGGCAACGACAAGCACGGCGCCCACGACAACATTTTGTATGGGCGTGTCGACGTTGGCGAGGCCCATCCCCGATTGCAGCGACTGCATGACCAGCGCGCCGAGCATTGCGCCGGCGATCGTACCGGTGCCGCCGGCGAGCGAGGTGCCGCCGATGACGGCTGCGGCGATCGTATAGAGCTCGTAGGTCGTGCCTTGCGAGTTGGCGGCGGCGTTGAGGCGGGCGGTCGAGATCGCCGCGGCGACAGCCGCGAGAAAGCCCATAAGCGCGAAGATCCGGACGGCGACCCAGCGGGTCTTGATGCCGGCGAGCTCGGCTGCTTCAGGGTTGCCACCGATCGCGAAGACGTAGCGGCCGAAGCGCAAGCGGGTGGCGATGAAGGTCATGACGATGCCGACGAGAATGGCGATCAGCACCGGCACGGCGATGCCGTAGGAGATGAAGAGCCCCGTTTCCGGCCAGGCGATGTTGTTGGCTTCGGCGTACTTCTTGGCGATCGCCACCGGCCAGTAATAGATGGTGGACACCCAGATGGCGCCAAGGACTAGGGTGCAGCCGAGAACTGCCAAGAAATACTCTGCCCAGAGCGGACGGCGTGGGAAGTTGAAACGCTTGCGCTGGTGGCGCGAGCCGATGATGCCGACGACGATCAGCACACAGGCGACAAGCCCGATGATCCAGCTCCACGTGGCTCCGACAGCCCCTTCAGCGCCGCCGCCCATAATGCGGAACGTCGTGTCGAGAGGTGCGACCGTCTGGCCCGATGTCACGTACCAGGCAAGACCGCGCCAGGCGAGGAAGCCGCCGAGCGTGACGATGAAGGAGGGGACACCCAGGAAGGCGATGATGACGCCCTGGAAAAGACCGATCAGCGTTCCGGCAACCAGACCGCAGACCAACGTGATCAGCCAGGTCCAGGAGTTGTCGAAGCCGAGGTACTGCGGCAGGAATTTCGCCTGGACGACGCCCATGATCATGGCGACAAGGCCAAGCATGGAGCCGATCGACAGGTCGATGTTGCGGGTGACGATGACAAGCACCATGCCGGTCGCGAGAACCGCGATTTCGGTCGTCTGGACCGAGAGGTTCCAGAGGTTGCGCGGCGTCAGGAAGAGCCCGCCGGTGTAGAGATGAAAGCCGATCCAGATGACGAGCAGCGCGGCGACCATGCCAAGCAGGCGCGTGTCGATCTCGGTTGCGCGCAGGAAGCGCGTAAAAGCGTTGCCCTCCGCCGAGCGCGGATGGCTCGATGAGGATTGCGTGATGTTTGCCATGGGTTTGCCGTTTCCCCCATTGTTTGGGCCGTGGCGCGGGTGCCCGAAAAGCCCGAACCGAGGTTGCCCTGTTCTTGAATTGACCACCGAGAGACTTCCGAAATGGCCGCTCAAGGCGCGGCACTATTCTGGCAGGGAATCAAAGCGTTCGGTGCGTTACGAGGCGGGAGTGTCCGTGGAGGAGGCACCATCCGCATCCGGCGCCGCAACGAGACCGCTGCGGCGCCGGCGTGTTGATTGACCTGGCGAAGATTAATCGCAGGCCTTGACGCTGCCGGCCTTTACGCCCTGGCAAGCTTCAGCCTTGGAAATCCAGCCGGCGTCGATGACGACGTTCAGGTTGTCCTTGGTGATGGCCTCCGGCTTCAGGAAGATCGACTGCATCTTCACCTTCTTCGGGCCGCCCTCGAAAGTGGTGACACCGTCGATCTTGTCCATCGTCTTGCCACCAGCGAGGTCGAGCGCGATTTCAGCAGCGCGCTTGCCGAGTTCGCGCGAGTCCTTCCAGACGGAAACCGTCTGAGTACCAAGCGCGATGCGGTTCAGAGCAGCCTTGTCGGCGTCCTGCCCCGAAACCGGAACGGTGCCTGCCATGCCCTGTGCGTCGAGCGCGGCAACAGCGCCACCGGCGGTGCCGTCGTTCGAAGCAACAACGGCGTCAACCTTGTTGTTGTTGGCGGTCAGGAACTGCTCCATGTTACGCTGGGCGTTCTGCGGCAGCCAGCCGTCGGTGTAGGCTTCGCCGACGTTCTTGATCTTGCCGGCATCGACAGCAGCCTTCAACACTTCCATCTGGCCCGAGAACAGGAAGTCCGCGTTCGGGTCGGACGAAGAACCCTTGATGAAGACGTAATTGCCTTCCGGCTTGGCCTTGAATACGCCTTCGGCCTGCAGGCGACCGACTTCCTTGTTGTCGAAGGTGATGTAGAAAGCAGCCGGATTTTCAATCAGGCGGTCGTAGCCGACAACCGGAATGCCTTCAGCAGCAGCCTTTTCGATGGCAGGGCCGATAGCATCGCTATCCTGGGCGAGAACGATGAGTGCATTCGCGCCCTGCGAAATCAGCGATTCAACATCGGTCAGCTGCTTTGCGGCAGACGACTGCGCATCAGCGGAAATGTACTTTGCGCCCTTGGCTTCGAGGGCCTTCTTGATGGCGGCTTCGTCGGTCTTCCAACGCTCTTCCTGGAAGTTCGACCAGGAAACGCCGACGACGAGATCAGCTGCCATTGCGGCGGTGTGCACCGACACGAGGATGGCCGCCCCGGCCATCAGCTTCAAAACAGACTTCATAAATATCCTCCCGAGTGAATAGCGGCCAGCCCCAGCCAGTGGTTCCTCCGGCCGCCGCGGTTCGCTGGCGAGAAATTTGAATTATTTTCTCGACAGTCGAGAAATTAAGTGTCAGAGATTTTTTCAACTGTCAACACCGCACTACCGGCTTCGTTGCGTCGCGAAAAAATTGCTGGAGATGGGGTGTGAGCGAGGGCGGAATGCGAGGGGGAGAGGCCGGCATATATGCTGACCAAGTCGAGCACGGAGTTGGTCCGGCAGAGAAACAGCGTCCTTGTATTAGCTGCGCTTCGACGACATGGGGCGCTGGCGCATACAGAGATTGCCGACTTTACGAAGCTTTCCTCCGCGACGATTTCAGCAATCACGGCTGACCTCGAAAAAGCGCAAATCATTGAAAAATCCGAGCAGCAGCCAAGTAGCGGAAGAGGGCGTCCGCGCGTGCTGTTTCGACAGCGGCGCGACTGCGGCTACCTTGTCGTCGTGATCATTTCATCGGACGGCGTGCAATATTCGCTGGTCGACTACGCAGGCAAACTCATCGACCGGTTCAGCGAGGAAAGGTCGCATGATCCCGCCGGTGCCGAGCGGTTTATTGCCTCTATTAAACAGGGGCTTGCGCGCATTCTTTCACGCTCGAAGCTGCCCCAGGAAAGGGTGCTGCTGATATCGATCAGCAGCAAAGGTCTGGTGCATCCGACCGACCCTGTACTGGTGTGGTCGCCGATTTTCGGCAGCAATCAGATCGACTTCGAATCGGCCTTGCGGCCGGATTGGCAGGCCAGGATTTTTCTGGGGAACGAGACCCAGCTCGTCGCAGCCGCACTCGGCGCACATGAAGCGAATGCGAGGCCGGTTGATTTTCGGTCGCTCGCCGCCTTGTCGCTCGGACATAGTGTCGGGCTCGGCATCGTCCGGAGCACGGGGCCGGGCGAGCGTGAAGTGTCGGCCCCAAATTTTGGACATATGTTGCATATGGCAAACGGCGGCCTTTGTCGCTGCGGCAGCAGGGGATGCATCGAGGCTTATGCTGGCTTCTACGCCATTTTGCGCATGGCCTTCGAAGTGCCGCTCGACACGATCCCAGCCAAGTTCGTGCCGGTCGCCGGGCTCGACAAGATCGCCGCCCAAGCGCGACAGGGGCACCGCATGTCTGCCTTGGCATTCAGGCAGGCCGGTATTGCACTCGGAAATGGGCTTTCGCGTCTGCTAAGTCTGACAGAACGCATGCCGATCGCCATCACCGGGCCGGGAACGCGTTACTATGATCTGTTGCGACCGGGGATCGAGGAAGGGCTTGGCCAGACGCATGTCGTGCGGATGGAGGGAATGCCGGAGATCCGAGTCGTTCCCGACGAATCGATCCTCGTGTTCGAGGGTCATCTCGACCGGGCATTGTCGGTGATCGATCAGGAGCTGGTCTTGTCCGGTATCCAGGGATCGGATTAGCGGTGCGCCTAGCGGATCGTGCAGATGGAACGAGAAATGGCCGGGCAGGGACCCGGCCATTTCACAGGTGGCTTTCGGTCGGGAGAGGGCCGTCAGCCAATCTTGATGAGCTTGCCTTCCTTGACGGACTGCACGGCGGCATCGGCAAGCGCGAGGGCAGCCAGGCCATCGGCGCCCGACGGCGAGATGGTCGCGCCCTTTTCGATTGCGGCGATGAAGCTCGCGATCTCGTTGGCGTAAGCTTCGGTATAGCGAGTCATAAAAAAGTCATGCAGCGGCGGACGGGTATAGCCGTCGCCGTTGGCGACCTCGATCGAGACCGGACGCTGGTTCTCGGCAGCGACCATGCCCTTCGAGCCATGCACTTCGATGCGCTGATCGTAGCCGTAGGTGGCACGGCGGGAATTGGAGATGATTGCCTGCTTGCCGGATTTGGTCCGCAGGATCACGGAAACGCTGTCGTAGTCGCCGGCTTCGCCGATCGCCTTGTCGACGAGGACGGCGGCGGTCGCGCTGACGGCAACCGGCTCTTCGCCGAGCAGGAAGCGGGCCATGTCGAAGTCATGGATCGTCATGTCGCGGAAGATGCCGCCCGAACGCTTGATGTAATCGACTGGCGGGGCGCCAGGATCGCGCGAGGTGATCGTTACCATTTCGACATCGCCGATTCGGCCATCATCGATCGTCTTGCGAACAGCCATGAAGTGCGGGTCGAAGCGTCGGTTAAAGCCGACCATCAGCTTCGCCTTGGTCTCGTCGACGACCTTGATGCAGGCCTTGACGCGGGCAACGTCGAGATCGATTGGCTTTTCGCAGAAGATCGCCTTTCCAGCGCGCGCGAATCGCTCGATCAGTTCGGCGTGGGTGTCGGTCGGGGTGCAGATGACGACGGCGTCGATATCCTTGGCGGCTTCGATCGCGTCGATCGTGCGGACCTCGCAGCCGTAAGCCGATGCGATCGCTTCGGCGGCCTGCGGAAAGGCGTCGGCGACGGCAACGAGCTTGGCATTGGCATCGCCGCTGACGGCCTTCGCATGAACCTTGCCGATACGGCCGGCGCCGAGAAGACCAAATCTGACTGTCATGAGAACCTCCCTTGAATTCGGAACAAATGAACCGAACTGTGATGCTTGTGGAATTTTCATTCCATTTAATGGTTGCCGCGTCAAGCCCGGCGCTCTTTCACATTTACGGAATCCATCCTAAAGACATGTCATCGAAATACCGCGCGGGATAAATATGCAACTCATCGATCCGAACCATCCGGCCTATCGCCCGCTGTGGGCTCGCATCCTGATTGTGGCCGTTTGCTTTGGCTGGGCGCTGGTCGAAATGATCACCGGCGATCCATTCTGGGCGGTCCTGTCGGGCGGCGCAGGCGTCTATGCGGCCTATATGCTGTTCTGGAACTACAAGCCGCAGTCGCCGGAGGCGGACACGGCGCCATCTCCCGATGACGCGGAAGAGGCAGAAGATACAGAAGCCAAGAAGGACGCTGACTAGTCAGCGGGCAAGGTGGCGCAGCGCCTGGTCGATCAGCAGGTTCGCTATCGTCATCCGCTTGGTGGCGTTCTCGCGGAACAGCGGGTTGACGCGATCGGGATGGTTCTGCTTGGCAAAGGCGCGGCGCTTTTCGCTGAGGCTCTGGGCTGTATCACGCGCAGAAATGTCCAGTTCGGCCGCGATATCTTCAGGCGCGATGCGCTCGAGGTGATCGGGCATCACCGGCTCGGGCTCTGGTTCAGGAGGCGGCAAGGGCTCAGGCGACCGCTCGGCCACGGTCTCCGATGCGGCGAATTCCATTGTCTCGAAATATGCCTGGTTGGGTCGCGCTGACGACGCCGAGACGCCTTCCATGACGTCGAACGCGAGGCCGGTATTGAGACCGCTTACGCGGGCGGCGGCGGGTGCATCCTGTTCGACGGTTTCATCGTCCTCCGCCTTCAGGCGGTCGAGCACGGACTGGAACACGGATTGGCCGAACAGCATGATTGCCTCCCTTGGAGGGGCGCATTAGATCCGAACAAGGTGGTGCAAGGCTTGTCAGAGCACTCCCGCCTTCTTGCTTTCGGCCAGTACCAGGTCATAAAGCAGCCGTGCGCTCGGGGGCAGCGCACGTTCCTTGACCGTTATCAGGCTGTAGGGCCTGACGTTGATCTCGAAATCGATCGGCAACACCCGCACATCCGAAGCCTTCGACCGATGGGTCGCCAGGAACTGCGCCACATCGAGCGCGATCGGCGCGATCGCATCCGTCTGGCAAACCGTCGCACAGGTGAGCAGCAGCGAAGAGGTGTTGACGATATTTTCCGGGAGCAGCACGCCGCGAGAAAGGAAGAGGTCCTCGATCGTCCGGCGCAGGAGCGTTCCCGCTGGTTGGAAAACCCAATCATATTGTGGAAGGTCCTCGAGGGAGGCGACCTTCTTCTTCAAGAGCGGATGGCCGCCCCGTACGATCAGACAGGCCTTCTCCACGCCGATTTCCTGGACCTGGAAGAGGCGCGGGTTGAGATCATCGGGAATGCGGCTGATGATGAAGTCATGCTGGGCGGCGAGCAACTCGCGGGCAAGCACGTTGCTCGTTTCAACCTGTATGGTGACCTCTATGCCGGGTAGGGCGCTTCTAACGCGCTTTATCGCCGGCACGACCAGGCTCATGGCTGGGGCAGTGACGGCGCCGATAAAGACGGTACCTCCCTTGCCCGTTTTGAGTTCGGCGATTTCCCGGCCCGCCTCGCGCAGCTCGAGCATGATCTTGCGCGCGCGTCTGGCAAGCGCCTGTCCGAAGGTCGTCAGCACGACGCCGCGTGCCACGCGTTCGTAAAGTGGCGTCTTAACGATCGATTCCATTTCGGACAGGATTCGCGAGGCTGCCGGCTGTGAAATGTTCAGCGCTTCGGCCGCCGCGGAAATCTGCCCGCTATCTTCGATTGCGACGATCATTCGCAGATGATTCAGCTTGAGGCCCAATCGCAAAAAGGCGTCATCGGCAAAGATATCCGTATGAATGTCGACGTGACCATGCGTCTGCGGGTCCGAAATGATCGCCATGGTTGCGGCCTCCCATCCGCGTTCCATTAAAAGTAATACTTTTTAACGATATACCAAAATTGTTATGCACTTTACCAGTTATTCTATTTGACAGTTATGGGATTCCATACCAGTTTGCCGCCGTGTGCTGGTTGGCATTCAACACGTGAGAGCGTGGAGGAGACCTACTTCGTTTCTCACCATCTGAAGTAATTATCCAAGACGGAACCTGCCACAGTTTCGGGGCGGGCGATTTTTCGCACGCGCGTTTATTAACTAAGGGAGAGAGAGATATGAAATCCATTATCTCGTTGATGGCAGCGGCGGCCTTTGGCGTCGCTTCGTTCGTTATGCCGGCTTTGGCAGCCGACAAGGGCACTGTCGGCATTGCGATGCCCACGAAGTCGTCCGCTCGCTGGATCGACGACGGCAACAACATCGTCAAGCAGCTCCAGGACGCTGGCTATGCCACCGACCTGCAGTACGCTGACGACGACATTCCGAACCAGCTGTCTCAGATTGAGAACATGGTCACGAAGGGCGTTAAGGTTCTCGTCATCGCCGCTATCGACGGCACGACGCTTTCCGACGTTCTCCAGAAGGCTCACGACGCAGGCATCAAGGTCATTGCTTATGACCGTCTGATCCGCGACTCGGGCAACGTCGACTATTACGCAACGTTTGACAACTTCAAGGTTGGCGTTCTGCAGGCAACCTCCATCGTTGACGCCCTCGGCCTCAAGGATGGCAAGGGCCCGTTCAACATCGAGCTCTTCGGCGGTTCGCCGGACGACAACAACGCCTTCTTCTTCTATGACGGCGCAATGTCTGTTCTGCAGCCTTACATCGATAGCGGCAAGCTGGTCGTAAAGTCCGGCCAGACCGGCATGGACAAGGTTGGGACGCTGCGTTGGGACCCGGCAACGGCCCAGGCTCGTATGGACAACCTGCTCTCGGCTAACTACACCGACGCGAAGGTCAATGCAGTTCTGTCGCCTTACGACGGTCTGTCCATCGGCATCATCTCGTCGCTGAAGGGCGTTGGTTACGGTTCCGGCGATCAGCCGCTCCCGGTCGTTTCCGGCCAGGACGCTGAAGTCCCGTCGGTCAAGTCGATCATCGCTGGCGAGCAGCACTCCACGATCTTCAAGGACACCCGTGACCTCGCAAAGGTTACCGTCGGCATGGTCAACGCTCTGATGGAAGGCAAGGAGCCTGAAGTCAACGACACCAAGACCTACGACAACGGCGTCAAGGTCGTTCCGTCCTACCTGCTGACCCCGGTCGCAGTTGACAAGACCAACTACGAGAAGATCCTCGTAGAAGGCGGTTACTACAAGGCTGACCAGCTGAAGTAATAATTGTACCAAGTTGGCCGGAACCCCCTGCTTGCGGGTTCCGGTCTTCAATTTTATGATCGCCGCGTCCCTTTGGCTGCTGGCGTTGGATTATGACCATGGACAACACAATCCTCGAAATGCGGAACATCACCAAGACGTTCCCAGGCGTAAAGGCGCTTGAGAATGTGAACCTAAAGGTTCGACAGGGTGAGATCCACGCATTGGTGGGTGAAAATGGGGCCGGCAAGTCGACCCTTATGAAAGTTCTCTCCGGCGTCTACCCAGCCGGAACCTACGACGGCGATATTGTCTACGAAGGCGACGTCCGTCATTTCAAGGCGCTCAAGGATTCCGAAGAAATCGGCATCGTCATCATTCACCAGGAACTGGCACTGGTGCCGCTCCTGTCGATCGCCGAAAACATCTTCCTCGGCAACGAAGTTGCTCAGAATGGCATCATTAAGTGGCAAGAAGCCTTTAAGCGTACGAAAGAGCTGCTGAGCAAGGTTGGCCTCAAGGAGTCGCCGGAAACGCTCGTCACCGACATCGGCGTTGGCAAGCAGCAGCTGGTCGAAATCGCCAAGGCGCTGTCTAAGAGCGTGAAGCTGCTGATCCTCGATGAGCCGACGGCGTCACTCAACGAAAAGGATTCCGATGCACTGCTGGACCTCCTGATCGAGTTCCGCAACCAGGGCCTGACGTCGATCATCATCACGCACAAGCTCAACGAAGTTCGCAAGGTCGCTGACCAGATCACGGTTCTGCGCGACGGCATGACCGTCAAGTCGCTCGACTGTCAGACCGAAGAGATCAGCGAAGACATCATCATCAAGAACATGGTGGGCCGCGAACTCGCCGATCGTTATCCGCCGCGCTCCGTGCCGATCGGCGAAACGATCCTCGAGGTGAAGAATTGGAACGCTTTCCACCAGCATCACCGTGACCGCCAGGTTCTGCACGACATCAACGTCACCGTCCGCAAGGGCGAAGTGGTTGGCATCGCGGGCCTGATGGGCGCCGGCCGTACCGAATTCGCAATGAGCCTGTTCGGCAAATCCTATGGACACAAGATCCATGGTGACGTGTCGATGCACGGCAAGCCGGTCGATGTCAGCACCGTTCGCAAGGCCATCGACGCGGGTCTTGCCTATGTGACCGAAGACCGCAAGCATCTTGGTCTCGTACTCGGCGAGAACATCGTTCACAACACGACGCTCGCCAATCTGGCCGGGGTCTCGAAAGCCACGGTCATCGACACCATCAAGGAATCGAAGATCGCATCGGAATACCGCTCGAAGCTGCGCATCCGTAGCTCCAGCATCTTCCAGGAAACGGTCAATCTCTCCGGCGGCAACCAGCAAAAGGTTGTGCTGTCGAAGTGGCTGTTCTCCGACCCCGACGTCCTGATCCTGGACGAACCCACCCGCGGTATCGATGTCGGTGCAAAATACGAAATCTATACTATCATCAACCAGCTCGCAGCCGATGGTAAGGGTGTTCTGATGATCTCATCGGAAATGCCGGAACTGCTTGGTACGTGCGACCGCATCTACGTCATGAATGAAGGACGTATCGTTGCGGAACTGCCAAAGGGAGAGGCGAGCCAAGAAACCATCATGCGCGCTATCATGCGCTCAGGGGAGAAGAAACAATGACTCCGGTCAACCCTTCAGCCACCGAGGAAAGCAACGTCGTTTCCGTTGCGGACTATATCCGCGCCAACATTCGCGAATACGGCATGCTTATCGCGCTCGTCGCGATCATGGTGTTCTTCCAGTTCTACACGGGCGGCATTCTGTTCAAGCCGGTCAACCTAACGAACCTCGTTCTGCAGAACTCGTTCATCGTCATCATGGCGCTCGGCATGCTGCTCGTCATCGTGGCCGGCCACATTGACCTTTCGGTCGGATCCATCGTTGCCTTCGTCGGCGCGGTGGCGGCTATCATGACCGTCAACTGGCAGATGAACTTCGTACTTGCGGGCATTCTCTGCCTGGTCATCGGTGGCGCCATCGGTGCTGCGCAAGGCTACTGGATCGCGTATCACCGCATTCCGGCCTTCATCGTCACGCTCGCCGGCATGCTCGTCTTCCGCGGCCTGACGCTGTTCGTTCTGGGCGGCAAGAACATCGGCCCGTTCCCGAAGGACTTCCAGGTTATCTCGACGGGCTTCCTGCCAGGCGAAATGATCGATATCGCCGGAATTCCGCTGCATTCCACGTCGCTGGTGCTGACCGTGCTGGGAACTGTCGTGCTCTTCTATCTCGCCTGGCGTCGCCGCAAGGTCAACGAGAGCCATGGCATCGATGTCGAGCCTTATGGCTTCTTCATCGCCCAAAACGTAATCATTTCGTTGGCGATCCTGTTCCTTGGCTTCCAGCTTTCCACCTACAAGGGCCTGCCGAACGTTCTCGTCGTCATGCTCGTGCTGATCGCGGCCTACACCTTCGTGACGCGCCGTACCACGATCGGTCGCCGCATCTACGCAATGGGCGGCAACGAGAAGGCAACCAAGCTGTCCGGTATCAACACCGAGCGCCTGAGCTTCTACACCTTCGTCAACATGGGTGTCCTGGCTGGTCTCGCCGGCATGATCATCGCGGCTCGCCTGAATTCGGCGACCCCGAAGGCAGGCGTTGGCTTCGAGCTTGACGTTATCGCGGCCTGCTTCATCGGCGGAGCTTCGGCATCCGGCGGCGTTGGCAAGATTACCGGTGCCGTCATCGGCGCGTTCATCATGGGCGTCATGAACAACGGCATGTCGATCGTCGGTCTCGGCATCGACTTCCAGCAGATGGTCAAGGGACTGGTGCTTCTCGCCGCCGTCTTCTTCGATGTCTACAACAAGAACAAGGGCTAAGCGCTCCGGCGCTGCCCAGGCATTCGCAGTCATGTGAACTTGCCAATCCGGCTCATTCTGGGAGCCGGATTGGCGAAGCATTTTCCGCGTTATCGAAAAAAGGATGAAGACCGTGCTGATTTCGCAGATCAAGGGTTCGAACGGAGAGATCATTGTCGCCGTGCGCGAGCCGGGCGGTACCGCGAAGGCCGTCAAGAACGCAGGCAGCGTCTATGCGCTGGCCATGGAAGCCGCAAACGGCGGCAAGTCGCTGTTGCAGGTGATTGAAGCACACGGCCTCGGCGATGCAGTCGACCTCGAAAAGGCTTATGCCGAAGGCAAGTTTCTGCCGCCGATGACGCATCCCGACGCTGCGCACCTGCATCTGACGGGCACGGGGCTGACGCATCTAGGCTCGGCTGCAACGCGCGATTCCATGCACAAGAAGACCTCCGAGGCGGCTGAAGAAACCCTCACCGACTCGATGAAGATGTTCAAGATGGGTCTCGAGAACGGCAAGCCGAAGGCCGGCGAGAAGGGCGTTCAGCCCGAGTGGTTCTACAAGGGCAACGGCTACGGTTCGGCTGCTCCGGGCGCGCCGCTCGTTTCTCCCTCCTTCGCGCTCGATGGCGGCGAAGAGCCTGAAATGGCGGGGATCTACGTCGTTGCGGAAGACGGCACACCCTTCCGCATCGGCTTTGCGCTGTCGAACGAGTTTTCCGACCACGTGACCGAGCGGATCAACTATCTCTACCTCGCGCACTCCAAGCTGCGCCCGGCAAGCTTTGGCCCGGAAATCCGCATTGGCGTTGCGCCTGAGGATATCCGCGGCACCTCGCGCATCAAGCGCGGCGACAAGGTGATCTTCGAAAAGCCGTTTCTGTCGGGCGAAGCGAACATGTCGCACACGTTCGCCAACCTCGAATACCATCACTTCAAGTACGGCCTGTTTCGTGTGCCCGGCGACGTCCACGTCCACATGTTCGGCACCGCGACGCTCTCCTTCGCGGAAGGCATCAAGGCTGAAGAGGGTGACGTCTTCGAAATCGAAGTCGCCGAATTCGGCTTGCCGCTGCGCAACCCTCTGAAGATTGCCGCCGAAGAAGAGATTGCCGTCAAGCAGCTCTGATTTCGCAAGGCCCGGCCGCTTCGGCGGCCGGACCGTTTTTAATGGAACGGTGAAGGAGGCCCAGTCGGCCCATGACCATTTATAAGAACCTCATTGCCGGCGAATGGGTCGGCACGGACGCTACGAAGAACATCAATCCGTCGGATACCAACGAGGTCGTTGGCCTCTATGCGGATGGTTCGGCCGAAGACACGAAGAATGCGATCGCCGCCGCCAAGGCTGCTTTCCCGGCTTGGTCGCGCTCCGGCATCTGGGAGCGTCATGTCATCCTGAAGACGGCCGGCGACGAGATCATGGCTCGCAAGGACGAGCTCGGCGCTCTGCTGGCCCGCGAAGAAGGCAAGACGCTTCCCGAGGCAATCGGCGAGACCATTCGTGCATCGCAGATCTTTGAATTCTTTGCCGGCGAAGCGCTGCGTCTTGCAGGCGAGGTCATCCCGTCTGTTCGCCCGAATATTGGCGTCGAGATCACCCGTGACCCGCTCGGCGTCATCGGTATCATCACGCCCTGGAACTTCCCGATCGCGATCCCCGCCTGGAAGATCGCGCCGGCGCTCTGCTACGGCAATACCATCGTCTTCAAGCCGGCCGAACTCGTCCCGGGCTGCTCGTGGGCGATCGTCGACATCCTGCACCGTGCCGGCCTGCCAAAGGGCGTGCTGAACCTCGTCATGGGTAGGGGTTCGGTTGTCGGCCAGGCCATGCTCGACAGTCCTGATGTTACGGGCATCACCTTTACCGGTTCCACCGGTACCGGCCGCCGCGTCGCTAGCGCCTCGATCGAGCATAACCGCAAGTTCCAGCTGGAAATGGGTGGCAAGAACCCGATGGTCGTCCTCGACGATGCCGACCTTGGCGTCGCCGTCGAAGCAGCCGCCAATTCCGGTTTCTTCTCCACCGGCCAGCGTTGCACGGCGTCTTCTCGCCTGATCGTTACCGAAGGCATCCACGACAAGTTCGTCGCGGCGCTAACGGAAAAGCTGCAGACGCTTGTTGTCGACAATGCGTTGAAATTGGGCACGCACATCGGCCCCGTGGTCGATGAAAAGCAGCTGAAGACCGACACCGACTATATCGAGATCGGCAAGAAGGAGGGCGCCAAGCTCGCCTTCGGCGGCGAACTCGTCACCCGCGAAACGCCCGGCTTCTACCTGCAGCCGACGCTGTTCACGGAGGCCACGAACCAGATGCGCATTTCGCGCGAGGAAATCTTCGGACCGGTTGTCTCGGTCATCCGCGTCAAGGACTACGAAGAAGCGCTGGCAACCGCCAACGACACGCCATTCGGCCTGTCTGCCGGTATCGCCACGACGAGCCTCAAGCACGCGACGCATTTCAAGCGAAACTCCGAAGCGGGCATGGTGATGGTCAACCTGCCGACCGCAGGCGTGGATTTCCACGTTCCGTTCGGTGGCCGCAAGGGATCGTCCTACGGTCCGCGCGAGCAGGGCAAATACGCGGCCGAGTTTTACACGAGCGTCAAGACGGCCTATACGCTGGCCTAACGATGGCCCAAAACGATCCGAGCCGCTATGCGGCGGCTCGGACAACGGTATCTCGATATGAGTTCTTCGGAAGCCAGCCCTTCAGCTCTGGCTCTGGCTTTGCATCTGCCCCCGATCTTCAACCTTGACCACGACAGAGAGCTTTTCCCCCGGCGTGCCGATGCGCATGCCTGAAACGGGAGCCGCATCGCGGTAGCAGAGGCCGGAGGCGACACGCACATAGCGTGCGTCGGGGCAGATATTGTTGGCCGGATCGAAGCCGACCCAACCGAGGCCCGGGAGGTGCGCTTCGGCCCAGGCGTGGGTCGCCGACTGCTCGATCTTCTCTTCCATCATCAGGTAGCCGGAAACGTAGCGGGCCGGCACGCCGAGGCTGCGTGCGGCGGCGACAAAAATATGGGCATGGTCCTGGCAGACGCCGCTCTTCTTCTCAAGCGCTTGCTCAGCCGTGGTCTCCGTGTCGCTGGTCCCAGGCAAGTAGGTCACGGTCACATGTATGCCGGACATCAGCGCGTGCATGCGAGCAAGCTCGTTCTCGCCGCTCACACCCTTGGTGAGTTCCTTGATCAGCTTTCCGGACTTCGTCCTCGGCGTTTCACGCAGGAAAAGCCAGAGCGGGCAGAAGCCGCTATGGGGGCCGAGTACCCCATTTCGATCTTCCGTTTCGACCTCGCCTTCGGCCACGATGCGTGTCGCCCGCTGCTCGCCTTCCAGCGAGACGAGGTTGACGTGGTTGCCAAACTGATCGTCGTATTCGACTTCGGGCCTAGCGCCCTCAACCTGCAGCGACCAGTTGATGACTGACTGTCCGGGAACGGAGAGCGGCGTCAGCCGCAGCCGCTGCAGCGAGAAGGCCGCCGGTTCTTCGTAGTGATATTCGGTGACGTGGCTTATCTTAAGCTTCATCTCATGCCCGCCTATGCATAGAACCGGTAACCATCGGAAATTTCCATGCCGAGCTGGTTGTTGCGTGTGACGAAATCTTCCAGAAATTCATGCAGGCCCTGATCCATGATCTCCTTGATGGCACGTGTCTGGAGTGTCTTGCGGATGGAATCGGCCGTATCATGCGCCGGCAGCCGCTCACCGTAATCCTTGGCGAGATAGCCGAGTTCGCTGACGATCTTCTCGTAGCAATAGGCGAGCGAACGCGGCATCTGGCCGTTCAGGATCAGGAAGTCGGCGATATTCATCGACCGATATTCGCCGTCATACGCCCAGCTGTAGGAGCGGTGGGCGGAGACGGAACGCAGGATCGATTCCCACTGGATGTTGTCGATCGACGTGCCGACGGCCGAGACCGAGGGCAGGAGCACATAATACTTCACGTCGAGAATACGGCTCGTATTGTCCGCGCGCTCGATGAAGGTTCCGATGCGGGCGAAATTGTAGAGTTCGTTTCTGAGCATCGAGCCGTGGAAGGCACCGCGGATCAGCCCGGCGCGATGCTTGATGGCATCGATTGCCTCCGGCATCTCGGCGGCCTTCAGCCGCTTCGAAAGTAGCGATTTTAGCTCGATCCAGAACTCATTGGTCGCTTCCCAGGTCTCGCGGGTCAGGGCGGTGCGCACCATGCGGGCGTTGTTTCGCCCGTAGTCGACGCAGGACATGACGCTTGAGGGATTGGAGCGGTCTCGCAGCAGGTAGTCGATCGCGTCGGCGCTCGTCAGCTTGCTGTGCCCCTCGTCAAAGGTCTCGCGCACGCCGGCGCTTTGCAGGACGCCGTCCCAGTCGTCGTCGCCGGTTCCGCTTCGGGTCAGCGACATGCGCAGGCCGGCATCGATGAGGCGCGCTATGTTTTCTGCGCGTTCGATGTAACGGAACATCCAGTAGAGTCCGTTTGCAGTTCTTCCGAGCATCAGTCCTCCAATACCCAGGTATCTTTTGTGCCGCCGCCCTGGCTGGAATTGACCACCAGCGAACCCTCTTTCAGGGCCACGCGCGTCAATCCGCCGGGAATGATCTGCACCTTGTCGGAGACGAGAACATATGGCCGCAAGTCCACGTGACGTGGCGCAATGCCTTTGTTGACGAGGATCGGCACGGTCGACAGCGAAAGTGTTGGCTGCGCGATGTAGTTGGCGGGCTTCGCCTTCAACTTCTCGGCAAAATCGGCGCGCTCCTTCTTGGTCGCCGTCGGGCCGACCAGCATGCCGTAGCCGCCGGAGCCGTGTACCTCCTTGACCACGAGTTCCTCGAGGTGCTCGAGCACGTATTTGAGGCTCTGCGGCTCGGAACAGCGCCAGGTCGGCACGTTTTCGAGGATCGGCTTGCGTCCGGTATAGAATTCGACGATCTCGGGCATGTAGGAATAGATCGCCTTGTCGTCCGATATGCCGGTGCCCGGCGCATTGGCGATGGTGATGTTGCCGGAACGATAGACATCCATGATGCCGGGGATGCCGAGTGCTGAATCCGGCCGGAAGGTGAGGGGATCGAGGAAGTCGTCGTCGACGCGGCGGTAGAGCACGTCGATCGCCTCATAGCCGCGGGTCGTGCGCATCTTCACCTTGCCGTCGATGACGCGGAGGTCCGAGCCTTCGACAAGCTCGACGCCCATCGTGTCAGCCAGGAACGAGTGCTCGTAATAAGCCGAGTTGTAGATGCCGGGTGTCAGGACCGCAACGCGTGGCTTGCCCTTGCAGCCCGGAGGCGCGAGCGATGCCAGGCTCTGGCGCAGCAGATAGGGATAGTCTTCGACCGGCCGGACCTTGTTGGCATGAAACAGGTCCGGAAACATCTGCATCATCGTTTCACGGTTTTCCAGCATGTAGCTGACACCGGAGGGTGTGCGGGCGTTGTCCTCCAGCACGTAGAACTCGTCCTCGCCGGTGCGCACGATATCAGTGCCGACGATATGCGTGTAGACGCCGCCGGGCGGCCGGAAGCCGATCATCTCGGGCAGGAAGGCGTCATTCCTCTCGATCAGTTCGCGCGGTATGCGACCGGCGCGGATGATTTCCTGCTTGTGGTAGATGTCATCGAGAAAAGCGTTGAGGGCGATTACCCGCTGCTCGATACCCTGTGCGAGCTTGCGCCATTCGCGACCTGAGATGATGCGGGGGATGATGTCGAAGGGAATGAGCTTTTCGGAAGAGTCTGCGTGTCCGTAGACCGCGAAGGTAATGCCAGTCTTGCGGAAGATGTTCTCCGCGTCCCGGGATTTTGCAATCAGATGCGCTCGATCTTGGTTACTGTACCACTCAAAGTATTTTTCATATGGCTGTCGCGGACTTTCGCCCCCGGTGATCATTTCATCAAATGCCAAAGGTGTGGCTCCCCTTTTTTGTTCATTTGAATACAACGCAAATGGCAATGCAAGAACCATGCACAGTTTGAACGCGAGATTCGTGAATCCTTCTCGAGGGCCAAAACAGACGAAAAACTGGGCATTTATCGATAGCTGGCGTCGACACGCCCGCCGTCAATCCTCAGCGTCCGCTCAAAATGTGAGCAGATGAACATTTTCGAGCCGAAAACCGATTCAATTTCGGGCTGAGCGCCGGGTATACGGTTGCGCGAGCATCAGGGAAACTTCAGGTAAGCATCAATGCTTCAGATACGACCGAGCTGCAGCGGGCTTAGGTCGCCTCGCCTGAAAACGCGATCAGGTTTCCGTCGGGGTCCTGCACGATGAAGCTGCGTGCGCCCCATGGCTCGGTGCGCAGGGGCTGGTGGAACGATGCGCCGGCGGCCTGATACTCCAGGTACAGCCGCTTCGGATCGTCGGCCGTTAACGTTGCGGAGAGGGCGTCGACTTCTCGCGCTCTGAAGCCAGCGTCGAAGACCGGCCCGCCGACCTTTCGCAGGTTCAGGCGCGCGCCGTCGCGAAACACCTGGGCATAAAATGGCGGCTCTCCGTACTGGAACGCCACTTCAAAACCCAGTTTCCGAACATAGAACTGGCACGAGGCAATGATATCGGAGACGAAGAGTTGCGGCTCCGCGGAGAGGACGAGCGGACGTCTACTGTCCGACGCTTTCGATTTCGTCATGGTTTCGATCCCTTTGACCAGCGCCGGCCAATCCGTAAAGCCATGCTTTCGGGCAACAAGCTCCTGAGCATCGCTGAGCTTGAAGTCGGCGTCCAATATTTCTCGATCGCTTTGATCTCGATATCTGGGCAGGATCCACCTGATCTGCGCCGCAACCGGATAGTACCGTTCGCGATGCCATCGCAGGTATGTCTTGGCTTGTTTTCTGAGGTTTTCGATATTTGGCATGGGCGCGGCTTACGTTTGACTTTGTCGTACGTAGGCGGGCAATGCCCCTCCGGCCCGAAGCCGACGCGCCCTACAGCAGCACCAGCATGCTAATGCAATGGGCCAATTGCCACAAGGCGAGATTGTAAGGCCGCGGGATCATTTGGCGTCGTGAGACGCGTATTGCAAAGGGCGGGATTTCTCCCGCCCTTTCTTTTTTCAATTAGGCGCGTTCACGGCGCTGACCGTTGCCACCGCGCGACGGACCGCCGCGACGGTTTCCGCCGTTGCCTTCGCGACGTTCGCCGCCGTGGGCCTGCGCGCCACGATCTTCACCGTGTTTGCGGGCCGGGCGGCCGTGCGCATTGCGGGCGCCGCCGCCGGGATGATGACGGTTCTCGCCATTGGCATGGTTGCCATGCTGGGGGCGCTGCGGCTTGCGGGCCGGACGGAAGTCCGACGTTGCCGCCAGATCGTTGTCGGGGCCGGACGTCATCGGCGTAGCCTCGCCACGGCGCTGGCCGCGGAAGTCTTCGTTGCGCTGGGTTTGGCGCTCAGGACGCGGACGACGCTCGCGGCGCTCCTCATTGTTGGCGCGGACTTCGTCGCCAGCTTCAGGGCGCGGACGACGCTCCGGGCGGCCACCTGCACGATGGCCTTCGCCACGGCGCTCACCGCCACGGTTTTCACCACCACGACCCTGGCCGCGGTGGCCGCCATTGCCATTGCTGTTGCCACTGCCATTGCCGCGGCGCGGAGTGGCGTTCATGTTGGCAGGCGCTTCACCACTGGCTACAGCGATGTTGATGTTCATCAGGCGTTCGATGTCGCGCAGGAGACGGGTTTCGTCAGGTGCACAGAAGGCGATCGCGATGCCGTCACGACCAGCGCGGGCCGTACGGCCGATGCGGTGGACGTAGGCATCCGGAACTTCCGGCAGGTCGTAGTTGTAGACGTGGCTGACGGCCGGGATGTCGATGCCGCGGGCGGCAACGTCGGTCGCAATCAGCGTCTTGACGTCGCCGTCACGGAAGGCCTTGAGGGCGCGCTCGCGCTGGCCCTGGCTCTTGTTGCCATGGATGGAAGTGACCGAATAGCCAACGTGGTCGAGGTGCTTCATCAGCTTCTCGGCGCCGTGCTTGGTGCGCAGGAAGACGATCGCGCGTCCGTCAGGGTTCTCGGTGAGTGACTTCTTTAGGAGGTCCGTCTTGTCGTTCTTGCCGTTGACGAAGTGGACATACTGCTCGACCTTGTCGGCAGCCTTGCCCGGAGGTGTCACTTCGACGGTGACCGGGTCCGTCAGGTATTCGCCGGCGAGGTCGGCGATCGATTTCGGCATGGTTGCCGAAAACAGCATCGTCTGGCGCTTCTTCGGCACCATCTTGGCGATCTTGCGCAGGTCGTGGACGAAGCCGAGGTCGAGCATCTGGTCGGCCTCGTCGAGAACGAGGTAGCGTACGGCGGTGAGGCCGATGGCGCGGCGGGCGACGAGGTCGAGCAGGCGGCCGGGCGTGGCAACGAGGATGTCGGTGCCCTTTTCGAGCTGCAGCTGCTGCTTGTTGATCGAGACGCCGCCCACGACGACGTTGATGCGCAGGTGCGACTTGCGCAGGAAGTTCTTAAGGTTCTGGGCGATCTGGTTCACCAGTTCGCGGGTTGGGGCGAGGATCAGCGTACGGGTGGTACGGTTGTCCGGACGCCGCTCTTCAGGGATGATCTTTTCGATGATCGGCAGGCCGAAGGCGGCCGTCTTGCCGGTGCCTGTCTGAGCAAGGCCGATAAGGTCGCGGCCTTCGAGAAGAAGCGGGATCGCCTTTTCCTGAATGGGGGTCGGCTTTTCGATGCCGAGCTGGAAAAGTGTGGCGACGATCGGCTTGGAGATGCCAAGCGATTCAAAATTGGTCAAGTCATAACCTTTTTAGGGCGCGCCAAAAAAATCGGCCGGATCGCAAAATGCGGCCCGGTGTCATTCTGGCGTCAAGAACCCCGCGTGAAGTGGGAACTTGTCTTGTTGGAAAAAGCTTTCCAGCGCTTCTTGCCCGCGTCTTGGGATGCGGCCTGTACGAAATGCGCTTTTGCCCTTCTTCCTGCTCCTATTTGCTGGCAGGGGCACGCTCACGCGGCGGCCGGAAGGTGAAAGCTGGCCTGCATTTGGTCTAGTTGGGGCCAAAAGTCAAGAGCACAGGCTCAACGCCCACCGCAGCGACACCCTATGCCAGCGCCGTTCTCAGTAGCAGACCCGTGTCCGGTAAGCGTCGCCCCAACCGTTGTGCCGCCATACGATATGGCACCGAGGCGCGTAGTAGTACCGCGAATAAGGCCTGTAATAGCTCCGATATGCCGGCCTGTAGTAGCCCCCATAATAGGGTTGGTAGTACGGCCTATAGTAGGACCTGTAATACGGCCGATAGTACGGTCGATAGTATGGGCCCGGATAGCCGTAATAGGCGTAGGGGCGCCCAACCTGCGACAGCAGCAGGCCGCCGACTGCTCCAACGGCAACGCCTCCCCAGAAGTCATGATTGGCGTTCGCGGGCGTTGCCGGGATGAGGGTTGTACCCGTCAGGGTCAATGCCATTAAGCCCGCCGCCATGCTTTTATGAAGTACGGACATGGTCGTCTCCTTTCGTAGACGATGCTTGTTCCTGAAGCCGTCAGGCGAAACCGTTCGGGTATACGGGCCAACTGAACGAGTTCATTTTAGAAACGAGTGAAACTATACCACAGTTCCGCAGGGTTTATTCGGTTTGAACTGCTGCATCGCAGCGGCCGCGCCGGCGCTAGAGCACAGGTTACCTGCGTCCTGCAGGGTGCCGCTGCATTATGGTTAAAGGGTTGTTAAAGAGCGCCCGTTATACTTGCTCGATGAGTAAGCTTTTCCTGACTGAGGACCAACTTTGACATCGAGCGGGGACCTTCTCGAGCTGGCCTGCCGCCGGATCGCGGATCTGGAGCGCCCCGCCTATGTCAAGAACAGCGAGCTTCGCTATGTGGCCGTCAACGAGGCCTATGCATCCTTCTTCGGAAGGGAGATCCCTGATTTCATCGGCTGCCGGAGCCGAGAACTTATCGATACGCCGGAAGAGGAGGCCCGCGAAGACAAGGAGCGGCGCGCGCTCGTCTTCGCGAGTGAGGAAAGTGCCGTTTGTTTGGACAGCAGGGGCTTCGGGCGCGAGCGGGTGCGGATCGAGAGTTTCTCGCCGTCCGAAGACCGCGTCTATGTGCTCGGTATTTTTGAAAGGACAGCTCCACATCAAGACGGCGGCGATCAGCTGACAGGGGCCAAGCCGACGCTTTCGGCATCCGACTTGGCTCGCAGCCGGGCGCTGACGGACGATCTTGAAGGCATTCTTCGTGCTCTCCCAGTCGGTGTCATGATCCTCGACGAAGAGCGCAACGTCCTCTACGCCAATGACGAGTTCTACGATGTCTGGGATCTACCACGTGACGACCGCTTCGACGGCTTGGCCTTCATCGACGTCATCCGTCGCAATCACCAACTCGGTCGCTATGGGGACAGGCTCACGCCGGAGCAGATCCTTGCCCGGCGCGAGAAGCATTTTGCTGCGGAACAGCAGCCGCCAATAGAACTGGGCTGGGTTAACGGCAAGCGGGTCCTGTTCGAGGGCGGCCGCCTTTCCAACGGTCGCGTCCTGCTTTCCTATACTGATGTCACTGCGGTCCGCCAGCGGGAGAAGGAAATTCACGAAACGCGGGCGGCTCTCGCGCATCTCGGCGACTTGATGGAGGACGCGACACGGGCGATGTCGCAGGGCCTCTTGATCGTTCAGGACGGCAACATCCTGCTTGCCAGCGAGCCACTCAGCGAGATCCTCGCCATACCACCTGAATATCTCGCAGTTGGACGGGGGTGGATCGATCTGTTCCGGTTTTGCGCCGAACGTGGCGACTTTCACGGGCAGGAAGATGAAATCCTGCAGAGCTGGCGCGATAACATCGCGGCCAAGAAGCCGATTTCGACGCCGTTCCATGTCGCCGGAGCGCGCTGGGTTAACCTGGATGCGACGATCAGCGAGCGGCAGCACTGGGTTGCGCTGTTCACCGATGTCACCGAAGCGAAGCAGCGTGAGGCCGAGCTTGAGCGGTTGCTATCCCGGGCGGAAGCCGCCGATCGCGTCAAGTCGGAGTTCCTGGCGAATATGAGCCATGAGATCCGAACGCCGATGAACGGCGTTCTCGGAATGGCCGAATTGCTGGCGAAGACCAATCTCGACACGCGCCAGAAGACGTTCATCGATATCATCGCCAAGTCGGGCAACGCCTTGGTGACGATTATCAACGACATTCTCGACTTCTCCAAGATCGACGCCGGCCAGATGACCCTCAGGCGCACGACGTTCGATTTGGTCGAGGCGATCGAGGACGTTACAACGCTCCTGTCTTCGCAGGCGGCTGAGAAGAACATAGAGCTGCTGGTGCGCGCGGCACCCGATTTGCCGTCGGCCGTGATCGGTGACGCCGGCCGCTTCCGCCAGATCATCGCCAATCTCGTCGGCAATGCCATAAAGTTCACCGAGCGCGGTCACGTCCTTGTGGACGTCGGCTTTACGCCGGGCGCGGAAGACGAAATCATGGCGCGCATCCGGGTCGAGGATACCGGCATCGGCATCCCGGGCGACAAGCTCGACTCCATTTTCGACAAGTTCTCGCAGATCGACTCATCCTCCACGCGTCGCCATGAGGGAACCGGGCTTGGCCTTGCCATCACGGCAGGGCTGGTCGACTTGTTCGGCGGCTACCTCGAGGTGGACAGCGAACCGGGGGAGGGCTCGGTCTTTACGGTAAACCTGCCTCTCACCGTGGCAGCGGCGCGCCTTGCTCCAAAGCCCTTGCCGGTCAACGTGACGGGTGCGCGCGTTCTCATCGTCGACGACAACGCGGTCAACCGACAGATTTTGGCCGAGCAGCTGGACCTCTGGGGCTTCGATGGGGCCGCCGCCGAGGACGGACCGGCGGCCATGGCAATAATCGCCGCAGCGAACGAGTTGGGCATCGAGATCGATGCGGTCGTGCTGGATTACCAGATGCCGGGCATGAACGGCGCCGACATCGCACGGAAGCTGCGCGCCGACAGCCGCTTTGAACGGCTGCCGATCATCTTCCTGACCTCAATGGACATTTCCGGGACGGAGAAAGAGTTCGCCGCGCTTAACGGTCAAGCCTATTTGATGAAGCCGGCGCGGGCCAACGTGCTGCGAAACACCATCGTTGACGTCGTGCGGGCAAGTCGCACGAAACAGATCGCTGCGGCGGGGAAGACGGTTCCGGAGGCAGCGCCGCCTCCGCTCGCCAAAGCTGAGCCTTCCGAATGGCCGCCGGCGGAGTTCATCGACGTGCTGGTTGCGGAAGATAACGAAGTCAACCAGATCGTCTTTACGCAGATATTGCAGGAAACCGGCCTCAGTTTTCTCGTCGTCGGCAACGGCGAGGAGGCGGTCGAGGCATGGGATCGCTGCGCACCACGCATCATCATGATGGATGTCTCGATGCCTGTCATGAACGGCCACGACGCGACGCGCGCAATACGCGATCGCGAACGCGTACAAGGTCATCGCGTGCCGATCATCGGAGTGACGGCGCATACGCTGGAGGTCGACCGCGATCTCTGCCTGGACGCCGGAATGGACGATTACATGTCAAAACCGATTAGCCCGGAACTGCTCGAAGAGAAGCTTGCGCTGTGGCTGCGCGCGAGCGAGCAGCACGCGGGGTCTAGGATTTGATGCCGCAGAGCATCTCGCGTTTTCCGGCAAAGCCGGCACGACGCTCCACCGCAAAGCCGGCGGCGATCAGGTTTCGTCGGACAAAGCCGGCCGCCGCATAGGTCGCGAAGGTTCCGCCTGGCTTCGTCTTCTCGCAGACGAGGCGCATCAATTCGTCAGACCACATGTCGGCATTGCGCGATGGGGCGAAGCCGTCGAGATACCAGGCATCGAAGCCGGCTTGCGCGGCCGCGACGCCTTCGAGAGCATGGCCGTGGATAACGCTGAGCGACGTCTGGTCATCGAGCCGCAGGAAGACGCTTGCTTCCGGCGTTTCCGGCCAGGCGGCCGCCAGGGCTTGCCGCTCGATGTCGATCTCGGCCCAATGAGAAAGCGCACGGTCGATTTCCCCACGCCGCATCAGATAAAGTTCAAACGACATGAAGTGTAGTTGCTGCCCGTTGCGCCGAAAGAGTTTCCATTGCCGCCACGTTTCGGCGAAATTCAAACCTGTGCCGAAGCCGAGCTCACCGATCAGGAAGTCGCCGTTATCCTGCCAGCGCTGCGGCAGGCCGTTGCCGGCGAGGAAAACGTGTCCGCATTCCAGCCGGCCATCGGTCTGGCAATAAAAATGGTCGCCAAAGGCCGGTGAATAGGGCATATCGCCGTCGCGCCACTCCAGCGGCTGGTGGGGGCCAGCACTCTTTTCGGGATCAGTATCTGTCATGCCAAAAGCCGATAGTCCGACCGCGCGTTCCGGTCAATCATCGACTGCCCTGCTGATCATCGGTGGCGGTATCATGGGGCTATGGGCAGCGGTTCAGGCGGAACGCCTGGGCATCAATGCATGGCTCATCGAAGCCGGCCGGCTTGGTCACGGCGCGAGCGGCGGTCTGCTCGGGGCGCTGATGCCGCACATGCCGGACAAGTGGAATGCCAAGAAGCAATTTCAGTTCGATGCGCTCGTTTCTCTGGAGGCGGAGATTGCAGCGTTGGAACGGCAGACCGGTCTTTCCGCCGGCTATAGGCGCTCGGGCCGCCTCATTCCGCTGCCGAAGCCGCATTTGCGCGAGATCGCGCTCGGTCATTCCCGGGATGCCAAGCATCGCTGGATCGCCGGCGAGCAGCGCTACCACTGGCGCGTGCTCGACAAGCCTCCCCAGGACAACTGGCTGGACGCAGCGGCAGGTGAAAGCGGCTTCGTGCACGACACGCTTGCCGCCAGAGTCGCGCCGCGGTCGCTCATCGCGCTCCTAGCGGCATCACTGCGCGACGCACGGAGCGTCCGCGTTGCCGAAAACGTTTCGGTCGATGATCTCGCTCTTGAGCGCAAGGTTGCGATTACCAGTGCAGGTGACATTGCTTTCAGACAGTGCATTGTCGCTGCCGGCCACCAATCCTTTCCATTGCTGCAGCGGTATACCGGTGGCCTTGTGAAGCCGCTGGGCCAGCCCGTCAAAGGCCAGGCAGCCCTGCTGAAAGTCGACATAGCCCCGTCCTTGCCGACGATCTTTCGCGACGGGCTGTATATCGTTGCGCATGAGGGCGGCCATGTCGCCGTCGGCAGCACCAGCGAGAATCGCTTCGACGAACCATTCTCGACGGACGAGCAGCTCGACGCGCTGCTTGAGGCATCTGCCCAATTGGTGCCGGCGTTGCGAGGCGCGCCCGTTGTTGAGCGGTGGGCCGGTCTGCGGCCGAAAGCGATCGATCGTGATCCGATGATCGGCGTCCATCCCGACCATGCCGGCCTGATCGCATTGACCGGCGGCTTCAAGGTCAGCTTCGGCCTGGCGCACCGTCTGGCTGCGGCAGCGATCCACCTCGCGGCCGGCCGCCAGCCGCCCTTCGCGCTGCCGGAAAGCTTCTTGCTCGCCAATCACATCTGCGTCGCTTCACGCTAAACGTGAATTAGCACCTCCTGCCTTTCGTTATTCTGTCATGCAAATCACCTATCTGCTAGCGCAACCGCGGCGCCGACGGAGGGCTGTGCCGTTTGTTCGACGGAGGAAATTGGATGCGCTATGCCATTTGCTTTACACCCGCTGCGAGCGACCCGCTTTCGCACGTGGCTGCAAACTGGTTGGGTCGAAACGTGTTCTCTGGCGAGATGGTCGAGCCGACAGCGATCCGCGGCCTGAGCATTCACGAGATTGCCTTCCATACGGCGCTACCGCGCCGCTATGGCTTCCAAGGTGTTCTGAAGGCGCCCTTCCGCCTCGCCGCCGACGTAACGGAGGCGCAACTTCTGCGGGATCTGATGCGCTTCTGTGGAACGCTGACGCCGTTTCACATCCATCAGCTTGAGGTGGCGAGGCTCGGTGTATTCTACAGTCTCGTTCCGTCGCGGCCTTGCGAACATGTCCACTATCTTTCCAGTGCCGTCGTTCAAGAGTTCGACCGATTCCGGGCGCCGTTGAGCGAGGCAGAAATCGAGCGGACGGACCCGGGTGGCCTGTCGGCGGCGCAGTTCGCCAATCTGTATCGCTGGGGCAGCCCTTTTGTGATGGACGAGTTTCGCTTTCATATGCCGCTGACCGGTCCTGTCAGCCACTGCGACATGCCACGGGTCGAGCAGGCGCTTCGGAACGCCTTCGAGCCAGTCCTCGCCGATCCCGTCAAGGTCGCCAATGTCGCGCTGATGGTCGAAGAGGGGAATGGCGGGCCGTTTAGCGTGCATTCGCTGCATCCGATGGGCAAGGTCAGCGCACGTCGAGATCGTGTTCCTACACTGGCCTAAGAGTTTGCGCCGCAAAGGCAAAACTCTGTTGCGTACTTTCCGTCTCGACATTCCTTCTCTGGATGCTACCGTTTCGCCGACTTTCAGGAAGGTGATTTCATGGTATCCGAAACTTATCCGCGCAATCTGATCGGTTACGGTCGCAACACGCCCGACCCGAAGTGGCAGGGCGATGCCTGCGTGGCCGTTCAGTTCGTTATCAATTACGAAGAAGGCGGCGAAAGCTGCATTCTCGATGGCGATCCTGCCTCCGAAAACCTTCTGTCGGAAATTGTCGGTGCCGCGTCCTGGCCGGGTCAGCGAAACCTCAATATGGAATCGATTTACGAATATGGCTCGCGCGCCGGGTTCTGGCGCTTGTGGCGCATGTTCACGGAGCTCAAGGTTCAGGCCACCGTTTATGGGGTGACGCTTGCTATGGCGCGCAACCCGGAGGCGGTCGCGGCCATGAAGGAAGCCGGTTGGGAGATCGCCAGCCACGGGTACCGCTGGCTTGAGTACAAGGACTTCCAGGAAGACGTCGAGCGCAAGCATATCCAGGAAGCCGTGCGCCTCCACACGGAACTGACCGGCGAACGTCCCTACGGAATGTACCAAGGCAAGCCTTCGGACAACACGCTGCGCCTCGTCATGGAAGAGGGCGGTTTCCTTTATTCCTCTGACTCTTATGCCGACGATCTGCCGTTTTGGGTGAAGGGTGTCGATGACAACCCGTTCCTGATCATACCCTATACGCTCGAGACGAACGACATGCGCTTTGCAACGCCGCAAGGCTTCAATTCCGGCGATCAGTTCTTCACTTACCTCAAGGATGCCTTCGATACGCTGTATGAAGAGGGGAAGGCCGGCAGCCCGAAGATGATGTCGGTTGGCCTGCATTGCCGTCTCGTCGGTCGTCCCGGTCGCGCCGCAGCGTTGAAACGCTTCATCGAATATGTGCTGAAGCACGACAAGGTGTGGATACCCAGGCGAATCGAGATCGCGCAGCATTGGCATGCCCACCACAAGCCGGAGACAATCTGATGCTTTCGCGGGACGAGTTCGTGTCACGCTACGGCGGTGTCTTTGAACATTCGCCGTTCATTGCCGAGCGTGCCTATGACGACGGTTTCGTCGGCGACGAACTGACGGTGGATCGTGTCCACACGGCGCTCGTTGCCATCTTCCGGGCGGCGAGTCCGGAGGAGCGGCTCGGCGTGCTGCGTGCCCATCCCGATCTTGCCGGACGTCTCGCGATAGCGGGTGAGCTTACCGAAGACAGCAAGAAAGAGCAGGCAGGCGCCGGGCTCGATCGGCTGAGCGCCGCGGAACATGGCCGCTTCACCGAGCTCAACACGGCCTATGTCGAAGAGTTCGGCTTTCCCTTCATCATCGCGGTTAAGGGCCTGAACAAGGATGACATTCTGGCTGCCTTCGAAAAGCGCATCGACAACACGCGCGATGAAGAGTTCGAAACAGCCACCGCACAGGTCGAGCGTATCGCGTTTCTGCGCCTTGAGATGATACTGCCGGGGCGTTGAGACAGGCAGCTCCTTGGTGCTTTTCTCTTTTGCGCCCGTGACTTATAGTTGCGCCATGAGGCCATCCGAAGTGCTGGAGAAGAACAGGCAGGCGATCCGCGAAGTGACGAAGCGCTTCAACGCGGCGAACCCACGTGTCTTCGGCTCCGTGGCGCGCGGCGAGGACCGGCCGGACAGCGATCTGGATATTCTGGTGGATGCGCTGCCGGGCAGCACATTGTTGACGCTGGGCGGCTTGCAGGACGCACTGGAACAGATGATGCTGGGTACGTCCATCCATCTGCTGACGCCCGGCGACTTTCCCGAACCCGTGCGTATCCGTGTCCTTTCGGAAGCGAAGCCCATATGAGCCTCGAGCGAATTTCCTACCTGCTGGAGCGCATGCGGCAAGCCGCTACCGATGCCCATCAAATGGTCACCGATGTCAGTAAGGAGCACTTTCTGGCTGATATCATCCTTCAGCGGGCGGTCGGAATGAGCCTCCTGATGGCTTCGGAGATCGCTGCACAACTCATAAAGATCCATCCCGAGTTTATGGTAGAGCACCCCGAGTTCCCTTGGGGCGCGATGCGAGGCATGCGCAATCGTATTGCTCATGGCTATTTCGACATCGATCTCGACAAGATTTGGGCGACCGCGAAAGACGATGTTCCCGACCTGCTCTACAGACTTGACCTCGTGCGCAATTGGCGTGCCGAAGGCGAATAAAGACATGTCTCAAATCCTCGATATTGTTCCGCTGACCAAATCCGCCTTTGCGCCCTTCGGTGATATCATCGAAGCCGATCCGGTAACGATGCGCTATATCAACAACGGAACGACCGAGCGCTTCCATGCGCTTGCCGCTGCCGAAGCGGCAGGCGAGGGCGCGCGCGTCATCATCAACCTGTTTCGCGGCCAGCCGCGCCACTTTCCCTATGAAGTTGGCATGATGGAGCGGCATCCGTTCGGCAGCCAGAGTTTTTCGCCTATCTCCGGCCGCCCCTATCTCGTCGTCGTCTCCGAGGACGAGGGCGGCAAGCCCGGTCGTCCGCGGGTGTTTCTGGCGCGGGGCGATCAGGGCGTGAACTATCGCCGCAATACCTGGCACCACCCGTTGATGTCGCTTGGCGCCGTAAGCGATTTCCTTGTTGTCGACCGCGAGGGACCCGGCAACAATCTGGAAGAATACTTCTTCGAAAGGCCCTTCATCATCAGCGAGCCGAGCCTATGACCGGACTGACCACCCACGTACTAGATACCGCGTCCGGCAAGCCGGCCGAGGGATTGCGGATCGATCTCTTTCACCTTGAAGGAGAGGTCCGTCGCCATATGAAGACGGTCAAGACCAATTCCGACGGCCGCGTCGACGGCGGGCCGATCCTGATCGGCGATAGCTTCAAGGCGGGGACTTATGAACTCGTCTTTCATGCCGGAGACTATCTGCGCGCCGAGGGTATTGCTCTGCCACACCCGGCCTTTCTGGATCTCGTGCCGATCCGCTTCGGTATTGCCGACGTCACCGCGCATTACCACGTGCCCTTGTTGATCTCGCCTTACGGCTATTCGACCTATCGCGGTAGCTAGGTGATGCGGTTTGCGGCGATCGCGGATGTACACGGCAACCATCTGGCGCTCGAGGCGGTGCTGGCCGATATCGCGGCGCAGGGCGTTACCGAGATCGTCAATCTCGGCGATTGTTTCAGCGGCCCGCTGACGGCAGGGCGAACTGCGGAGCTTCTGCGGGAGCGAGACATGCTAACCGTCCGCGGCAATCACGATCGCTATCTGATCGAACAGCGGCGCGAGGCCATGCATCTTTCGGACACGGCAGCGTTTGATCAGCTGACGGCGGACGACCTGCAATGGTTGCGCGGCCTGCCGACGAGCGCCGTTTATCGGAGCGAGGTCTACCTTTGCCACGCGACGCCTGCGAACGACAGCACCTATTGGCTGGAATCCGTGTCTACGGAAGGCCATGTCTTCCTGAAGCCGCTTGCAGAGATCGAGGCGTTGGCCACGGGCGCGGATTTCCCGCTGATCCTCTGTGGCCATAGCCATATCCCGCGACTGGTTCGCCTCAGCGATGACAGGCTGATCGTCAATCCCGGCAGCGTCGGCTGCCCGGCCTATGACGACGATCGACCGCATTACCACAAGGTCGAGACCGGCCACCCGCTGGCGTCCTATTGTATCCTGGAAAAGGGCGAGACCGGCTGGCTCCCTGCCTTCCGCACGGTCGCCTACGACTACATGGCCATGTCGCGCCTCGCAAATGAAAACGCCCGCCCGGATTGGGCAGGCGCGCTCGCGACCGGTTGGATGCCGTAGCTTCTTTTCTTACTGCCGACCGAGCAGTATGGAAGAATTGACGTCGTTGATGTCGCGCTTGCCGCAGAGCGCCATGGTGATGTCCATCTCCTTGCGGAGGATGCTGAGCGCGAGTGTAACGCCGTCCTTACCCATGGCGCCGAGGCCGTAAAGGAAGGGGCGGCCGATATAGGTGCCCTTGGCGCCGAGGGCGACTGCCTTCAACACGTCCTGGCCGGAGCGGATGCCGCCGTCGAGATGCACTTCGATCTTGTGGCCGACCGCATCGACGATTGGCTCCAGCATGCTGATCGAAGAGGGGGCGCCGTCGAGCTGGCGACCACCATGGTTGGAAACGATGATGGCGTCGGCGCCTGTTTCTGCTGCTGCCTTGGCGTCCTCGACGTCGCAGATGCCCTTGATGATCAGCGGGCCGCCCCACTGCTCCTTGATCCAGGCGACGTCGGCCCAGGAGAGCTGCGGGTCGAACTGTTCGGCGGTCCAGGAGGAGAGCGACGAGAGATCGGAAACATTCTTGGCGTGGCCGACGATGTTGCCGAAGCTGCGGCGCTTGGTCTGCAGCATGTCGAGGCACCAGAAGGGGCGTGTCGCCATCTGCCAGATGTGCTTCGGCGTGAACTTCGGCGGGGCGGAGAGACCGTTGCGCAGGTCCTTGTGGCGCTGGCCGAGGATCTGCAGGTCAGCGGTCAATACGAGAGCCGAGCACTTCGCCGCCTTGGCGCGGTTGATCAGGTTGAGCACGAAATCCTTGTCGCGCATCACGTAGAGCTGGAACCAGAATGGCCTGGTGGTAACCGAGGCGACATCCTCGATCGAGCAGATGCTCATCGTCGACAGCGTGAAGGGAACGCCGGCTTCTTCCGCAGCACGGGCTGCCAGCATTTCGCCGTCTGCGTGCTGCATGCCAGTCATGCCAGTCGGGGCGAGCGCCACTGGCATCGACACTTTCTGGCCGATCATGGTCGTTTCAAGTGTCCGGTTCGTCATGTCGACGAGGACGCGCTGGCGCAGCTTGATCTTGGCAAAATCGCTCTCGTTCGCCTGGTAGGTCGACTCCGTCCAGGCACCCGAATCCGCATAGTCGAAAAACATCTTCGGGACGCGGCGCTGGGCGAGGCTCTTGAGGTCGGCGATTGTGAGAGGAGTGGCCATGGATAAGACTTTCACATCTGAATAACGCCATGGCCCTTAACATGATTTCCGAGGCTTTGTGTATCTCTTTCGTCGCCTATGGGACAAGAATCAGGCTGCCTGCCGCCCGTCCTTCCTCAAGGAATTGCTGGGCTTCCGCAGCCGCCTCTAGAGGGTATTCGCGGGCAATTGTCGACGTTATGCCTGAAGCCAGCATTCCGACCACGGCTTCAGCTGCCGTCAGGTAGGCTGCAGTGTCCGTGATGTAAGCCATGACGCTGGGATGTGTCAGCGATTTTCCGGGGCGAAGCTCATCAACTGAGACAGGCGGGATCGGCCCGCCGGCCTGTCCGATTGTGGCGACGACACCGAAGGGACGAACGGCCGCTATGGATTTTGCCAGCATGCCGCCCCCGATGCCGTCATACGCGACATCGACGCCGCGGCTGTCCGTCAACCGCTTCACTGCGGCGACGACATCTGCGTCTCGGCCGATGATCAGATGGTCCGCACCGTAGCTGCGGGCGAGATCGGCCTTCTCCTCCGAACTCACGGTTCCGATGACTGTAGCGCCGAGATACTTTGCCCACCGCACGAGAATACTTCCAAGCCCGCCGGCGGCGGCATGAATGAGAACGGTCGTTCCGGGCTCGACGCGATAGGTCTTCGTCAAGAGCATGTACGCTGTCAGCCCCTTGAGCATGGACGCGGCCGCAACCTTTGAAGGTACGCCATCGGGCAGGAGAACGGCGCGGGCCGCCGGCAAGAGCCTTGTCGCGGCATAGGCGCCGACAGGCGCGCCGGCATAGGCTACGCGATCGCCGGGTTTCAGTCTCGTGACGGCGCTTCCAACGGCTTCGACAGTGCCTGCTCCCTCGACCCCGAGTACGGCGGGATAGGCCGGCAGGGCGTAGAGCCCGCGACGGTGGTAGATATCGAGGAAATTCATACCGATCGCGTCGTGACGGATGCGGATCTCGTTTGCGCCAGGCTCCTGCGGCTGCTGTTCTGATACCTGTAGTTGCTCGATGCCTCCTGGTGCGAGAAGCGTAACGGCCTTATCCATGAAACGTGCTCTCCGATTGCTGCTGCAGCCATCATCGCCCATGGCGTTATGGTCGAAAATTCCCTATCGTTTCTCATTGCATGGGAAAAAATGAACAATGATCGATTGGGAAAACCTTCGCTACTTCGCGGCGCTCGCTCGTGCCGGAACGTTGCTCGGAGCTGCGCGCGCCCTCGGAGTGGAGCACGCGACAATTGCCCGTCGAGTGGCCGGGCTCGAGGAGCAGATGGGTGTGAAGCTGGTCGACCGGCGCGGTCGGCGCATCGTGCTGACGCCGGAGGGCGAGCGGGTGGCGGGCATGGCGGAGCGGATGGGGCAGGAGGCGCAGGCCATCGAACGCTTGGGGCTTGCGGCCGGCGCGACGCTTGCCGGCGAGGTCAGGATCAGCGCGCCACCGACGCTCGCGGCTGCAATGTTGCCGGCAGCGCTGGTCGCCTTGCGAGCCCGCCACCCAGATATTGGTATCACCATCGTCGGCGAGACCCGCTATGCGTCACTCGACAGGCGGGAGGCGGATATTGCGGTCCGCATGACGAAGCCGGAACAGGGCAATTTCGTCATCAGCAAGCTTGGGAATGTCGGCTTCGGCTTCTATGCCACGGCTGCCTATCTGGCCGCGACGTTGGAGGAACAGCGGACTTTCATCGCCTACGATGAAACGATGGCGAGCGCACCGCAGTCGATCCGGCTCGCCGACGCGACTGAGGGAAGGAAGGTGGCACTAAGGGCAACGACGCTGGAATTCCAGCTGGCGGCGGCGCGCGCTGGCGGCGGCATCGCCATGCTGCCAAATTTCATGCTGGCGGGTCGTGATGATCTCGTCGAGGCTATTCCTCAGCGGCAGCCGCTGACTCGGGAGTTCTGGCTCGTCGTCCATGCCGACATCCGCAACGTGCCGATCATCCGGGTTGTGATGGAGGCACTGAAGTCGATTCCGTGGTCCGGCTAGCAGCTGCGGGCATTTCCGTGGGCAATAGCGCAGGTGGTTGGGGCTAAGAGGCGGCCTGAGCCGGCCGCCCCTAGTCAATATTCTTGCTTGGTCGGCCTGACAGGATCTCGTTGACGTCGACATCCTCCGGCTGGCTCATGGCGAAGGCAACCATACTCGCGAAAGAGTCGGCCGGGATCGCCATTGCGTAGACCTTGCGGACGCGCTCGGCGACGTCAGGTTCAGTGATGCTGTCGGGCAGCTCGGTCGCAACGGCGCCCGGCGAGATGATCGTCGTGCGGATGTTGAAGGGCTTTACCTCCTGCCGCAGCCCTTCGGAAATGATGCGCACGCCATGCTTGGTCGCGGCATAAACGGCGCCGCCCGGATTGACCTTGTGGCCGGCGACCGACGAGACGTTGATGACATGGCCACTCTTCTGCTGCTTCATATAGGGCAGCGCTGCGGCAATGCCGTAGAGCACGCCCTTGAGGTTGACGTCGATCATGCGGTCCCAACCCTCGACCTTGCCGCGCTCCAGCGGAGAGTGCGGCATCAGGCCGGCATTGTTGATGATGACGTCGACGCGGCCATGCAGCCGAACGGCGTGGTCGACCAGGCGTTTGACCTGATCGACCTTAGTTACGTCGGTCTCGACGACGGCGTCGCTGCCGGGGCCGAGTTCGTCGGCGATCGCATTCAGCCGGTCGAGACGCCGGGCGCCGAGAACGAGTTTGGCGCCGTCTCGCGCCAGGTGTCTGGCCGCCGCTTCACCAAGGCCGCTGCTCGCGCCGGTGATCACGACGACCTTGTCCTTGATACTGTAGTCATGACAGATCCTTTCCCTTCGCTTGGTCACCGCTCAGCGGTCGACCCTTGCCTGTAGGTGTGCCGGATAGCGGTCACCCTCGACCTTTATGCCGGCGAGCGCGGTTTCGATGGCGGCAAGGTTTTCCGCCGTCAGCTGCGCGGCAGCGGCGCTGATGTTCTCTTCCAGACGGTGCATCTTTGTCGTTCCGGGGATCGGAACGATCCAGGGCTTGCGGGCCAGCAGCCAGGCAAGCGCGATCTGTGCCGGGGTCGCGCCCTTGTCGCGGGCGATCTCGCCGAGGCGATCGACGAGCGCTTGATTGGCCTTGCGGGCTTCGGCGGAAAAGCGCGGAACGACGTTGCGGAAATCCTTGCTGTCGAAGGTGGTCGTCTCATTGATCGCGCCGGTCAGGAAGCCCTTGCCGAGGGGGCTGAACGGAACGAAGCCGATGCCAAGCTCCTCGAGCGTCGGCAGGATGTCCTGTTCTGGCTCGCGCCACCACAGCGAATATTCGCTCTGCAGCGCGGCGACCGGCTGCACTGCATGCGCGCGGCGGATCGTCCTGGCGCCGGCTTCCGAAAGGCCGAAGTGCTTGACCTTGCCTTCGCTGATCAGGTCCCTGACCGTGCCGGCGACATCCTCGATCGGCACGTCAGGATCGACGCGGTGCTGGTAGAAGAGGTCGATCACGTCGGTGTTGAGGCGCTTCAGCGCCGCATCGGCAACCTCTCTGATATGAGCAGGGCGGCTGTTCATGCCGCTCTGGCCGCCATCCGGGCCGAAGTTGAAGCCGAACTTGGTGGCGATGACGACCTTGTCGCGGAATGGCGCCAGCGCCTCGCCAAGCAGGGTCTCGTTCTTGTAGGGACCGTAGGCTTCCGCGGTGTCGAAGAAGGTGACGCCGCGTTCGAAGGCGGCGCGGATTAACTTGATCGCGTCCGCGGTGTCCATTGCCGGGCCGTAGCCATAGCTTAAGCCCATGCATCCGAGGCCGAGCGCGGAGACTTCGAGGCCGCTTTTTCCGAGTGTGCGCTTCTGCATGGAATTTCCCTTTCCTAGCCCTGGTATTGTTCGTCGGTGACCGTTTCCATCCAGTCGACCACCTTGCCGTCGAGGGCTTCGGCGATCGCGATGTGGGTCATGGCTGTTGTCGCGGATGCGCCGTGCCAGTGCTTTTCGCCCGGTTCGAACCAGATGATGTCGCCGGCGCGAATTTCTTCCACAGGTCCGCCGTCACGCTGTGCGCGGCCGGTACCGGAGAGGACGATCAGCGTCTGACCGAGCGGATGGGTGTGCCAGGCGGTGCGGGCGCCGGGCTCGAAGGTCACCGTTGCACCGCCGACGCGTGCTGGCGCCGCCCCGTTGAACGGCGCATCGATGCGGACCGTCCCAGTGAAATAATCCGCCGGTCCCTTGGCGGATGGATCGGAGCCGTTTCGCTTGATTTTCATCTTTCGTCCTTTCGTGAGCTCAGGAGCGTGCTGCTCGGCCGACGTTCGGAAGAAGATCTAGTGCGGATGCTTTCCTGCGATTAGATGGTATAAACGGCATAAACTTATGAGTGAGATTCATGAATGACGCGGCAATCGATCAACGACCTCATCGCCTTTCTGGCCGTGGCGCGGGAGAGAAGCTTCACGAAGGCCGCAGCCAAGCTCGGCGTGTCGCAATCGGCGCTCAGCCATACCGTCCGCGGCCTTGAAACACGCCTCGGCCTGCGGCTGCTGACGCGCACGACACGCAGCGTGTCGCCGACGGAGGCAGGCGAGCGTCTGCTGAGCTCGATCGGGCCGCGTTTCGATGAGATCGAGAGCGAGTTGGCTGCGCTCAGCGAATTTCGCGAGAAGCCGGCGGGTACGATCCGCATCACGGCGGGAGAGCACGCCGCTGACGCCATACTCTGGCCCGCGCTGGAGAGGCTGTTGCCTGATTATCCCGATATCAATGTCGAGATCATCGTCGACTACGGGCTGACCGACATCGTCGCCGAGCGCTATGACGCCGGCGTCCGCCTTGGCGAGCAGGTGGCGAAGGACATGATCGCTGTGCGCATCGGGCCGGACATGCGGATGGCTGTCGTCGGAGCGCCTGCCTATTTCGACCGGCAGCTCAAGCCGCAGGCGCCTGCCGAACTCACCGACCACAACTGCATCAACCTGCGCCTGCCGACCTATGGCGGGGTCTATGCCTGGGAGTTCGAGAAAGAAGGGCGAGAGGTAAAGGTGCGGGTGGAGGGGCAGTTGGTGTTCAACAACGCGCAGTTACGGCTGAACGCAGCGCTTTCTGGCCTCGGTCTGGCGTTTATGCCGGAGGCGCTGGTGTGGCAGCCACTGTCCGATGGACGGCTCGTTCGCGTCCTTGAGGATTGGTGTGCGCCGTTCCCCGGATATCATCTCTATTATCCGAGCAGCCGGCAGACGTCGCCGGCCTTCGCCCTGCTGGTCAATGCGCTTCGCTACCGGGGGTGAGGCATACGAAATTCGCCTGCTCGCTGCGGACCGATGCCGACCTCAACGGGCAGATCTCAGATCGCACTCTTGGCGGCGACGCCTGCCACATAGGTCTCCACGATCGCGCGGTCGTCGCCCATGGTTTGCAGCAGGAAGAGTTCTTCCGGCAGCGTCTTCACGACCTCCATCTTGAGCGCCATGGCGGGCGTTGCGGCGGCGTTGAGGACGACGATATCGGCGTCGGAGCCGACATCGAGCGTACCGATCCTGTCGGCAAGGGACAGTGACCGGGCGTTGCCCAATGTTATGTGATAGTAGCTCTCCAACGGGTTCAGGCGTTCGCCGAGCAGCTGCTGGATCTTGTAGGCCTCGTCCATCGTGCGCAGCATCGAATAGCTGGAGCCGCCGCCAATGTCGGTCGCGACCCCGATGCGCACCGGCTTTTCGCGGCGCGCAAGCGCCTTCAGCGGGAAAAGACCCGAGCCGAGGAAGAGGTTCGACGTCGGGCAATGCACCGCGACCGAGCCTGCTTCGCTCATCGCATCGGCCTCGCGATCCGAAAGATGGATGCAGTGGCCGAAGAGCGTCTTGTCGCCGAGCAGGCCGTAGCGCGCGTAGATGTCGGTGTAGTCGATCGCCTCGGGATAAAGCTCGCAGGTGAACTTGATCTCGTCGTGGTTCTCGGAGAGGTGAGTCTGGATGTGGAGGTCGGGAAACTCGCGGGCAAGCGCCTGGGTGGCCTCCATCTGTGCGGGCGTCGAGGTAATCGCGAAGCGCGGGGTGATGGCGACGTGGCAGCGCGCCTTGCCGTGCCAGTCCGCGATGATCTGGCGGGTCTCGTCATAGCCCATCTGAGGTGTGTCGAGCAGCCCCTGCGGGGCGTTGCGGTCCATCATCACCTTGCCGCCGATCATGCGCATGCTGCGCCTCAGCGCTTCTGCGAAAAAGGCGTCGGCGGAGGTCTTGTGGACGGAGCAGTAGGCGACGGCCGTCGTCGTGCCGTGGCGCACGAGCTCATCGTAGAAATGCGTGGCGATGCGCTGGGCGTGATCGCTTTCGACGAAGCGGCATTCCTCGGGGAAAGTATAAGTGTTCAGCCATTCCAGCAGGTTTGCCGCATAGGAGGCAATGACCTGCATCTGCGGGAAATGCAGGTGCATGTCGATGAAGCCAGGCATGATCAGATGAGGACGATGGTCGACGGTTACGGCATCGGCGGGGGCGTGCGGACTCACCTTGTCATACGCGCCGCAGGCAACGATCAGGCCATCCTTGATCAGGAGGGCGCCGTCGCTTTCGTAGAGATAGCTTCCACTATCGCCAAGATCTTGGGGTGCGCGCAGGAAGGAAAGCAGGCGGCCGCGGAGGAGGGTATGTGTCATGGCTTTCTGTCTCTGTCGATTGTCTTCTTGTTGCGCCGTTGGCGTCAGGGCGCCGGCTGGGCGGCAATGGCCGCCGGAGTGTCGGCGCAGCCGTACATGGTCTTGTCTCTGAATGCCAGAACCGCGTTCAGCGTGTAGTGACGATCGGACATGCCGTCTGAGCAATCCCCTTTGGTCAGCGTCAGCTTGAAGGGTGCCGGCCCGTCGGCGATCGTCCACGTGGCGCGATCGTTCTCGATGACCGGACCGGAGTTGGCGCTTTTGACGTCCTCGATACCTGGACGGCTGAACGTGAGCCCGTCGGTGCGGATCTTGATCGCCCAGAAGGGCTCGGTGCCAAGGGCGTTCAGATCGCCGGAAAAATTGCCAGCGGCTGGTGCCGCGCCGCCCTCCGATCCCGAAGCATCCGCTCCGCTCTGCCCGCAGGCGGTCAGGGTGGCGGCGAGGAGAAGGGCGCGAAGGGCGGCTGAGATCATTCCTGTTTGCCTTCGACTGCGCTTTCGAACCAGGCGACGAGCAGCTTGCGCTCATCCGGGGTGATATCGGTCACGTTGCCGGGCGGCATGGCGTGGCTGCGGCCCGCCTGTATATAGATCTCGCGCGCATGAGCGGCAATTTCCGCATCGGTTTCGAGGACGACGTCCTTTGGCGGCCGCGCTAGCCCTTCATAAACCGGTTCGGCGGCATGGCACATGGAACAGCGCGTGCCGACAAGCTGCTTGACCGCGGGGAAATGCGGGTCGCCGGCGAATTGCTGAAAGGCGGGGGCAACCGCTTGCGCATCCTTCTCGCCGGTTAGCACCTGCGGCACCGTGGACAGCCACATGATCAGGATGAAAAGGATCACGGTGACGATCCAGGTCCAGGTCGGGCGGCCCTTCCTCGCATGCGTCGTGTTGAACCAGTGGCGGATGGTGACGCCCATCAGGAAGACGAGGGCGGCGATTACCCAGTTATAGGCGGTGCCGAAGGCCAGCGGATAGTGGTTCGACAGCATGAAGAAGATCACGGGCAGCGTCAGGTAGTTGTTGTGGAGTGAGCGCTGCTTGGCGATCGCGCCGTACTTGGCATCGGGCGTGCGCCCGGCGATCAGGTCGGCGACGACGATCTTCTGGTTCGGGATGATGATCATGAAAACGTTGGCCGACATGATCGTTGCCGTAAAGGCGCCGAGATGCAGGAAGGCGGCGCGGCCGCTAAAGAGCTGCGTGTAGCCCCAGCCCATGAAGACGATCACGGCGTAGAGAACCGCCATCAAGCCCCAGGTGTTCTTGCCGAGCGGCGACTTGCACAAGAGGTCGTAGATGACCCAGCCAACCGCAAGCGAGGCGAGCGAGATCAGGATCGCGACCGGAGCGGTAATGTCGAGCACATGGCGGTCGATGAGGAAGAGATCGGCGCCGCCATAGTAGACGATGCAGAGCATCAGGAAGCCGGAGAGCCAGGTAAAATAGCTTTCGTATTTGAACCAGGTCAGGTGCTCGGGCATCTGCGCGGGCGCCACCAGATACTTCTGGATGTGATAGAAGCCGCCGCCGTGAACCTGCCATTCCTCGCCATAGGCGCCGGGCGGAAGGTGCGGCCGCTTCACTAGGCCGAGGTCGAGCGCAATGAAATAAAAGGACGAGCCGATCCACGCAATCGCGGTAATGACGTGAAACCAGCGGGCCGCAAAAGCCAACCATTCCCACGCTATGGCATATTCATACATAGAGTTCCCCTGTTCTTCCCTCGACTCGTCACTTTGCAGAAAGACGCGCCCGGAGGAAAGAGGATTGCGGTTACTCGGAGCTATTGCCGAGAATAACGTAGAGCCGATCACGGTAACGAACTTTTGAAAAGGCGGCGTGCGATCCGTCCGCGCACGCTCGAGGCTCGAAACCTGCCGGTAGAGCCAGGTGGTTCCCTTCATGATCGTTGAGGAGATCAAGGTTGCGGGAGCGACCTACCCGGAGCATGTCGACGTGGGAGCCGGTGATGGACAGCACCGCTCAACTGCCTTCGTCGCCCTTGTAACCGATCGTGTCGAGTGTCTCGTTGACCTGTCCCGGCCCTCGAACGCGAAGAAAATCCGATCCTGATAAGGCTGCAATACATAAACCATATCAACGCCGTTTTCCGGGCTGCTCACCTTGCGGACCTCGCCGACGTCGATCGCCATCAGATCCTCTACCTGAAGCCTGCGCTCCTGGGCATGCAGCGCGAGCGGCATCGAGACAAAGCATACTAGGCCAACATGTCGACGTTTTTTCATTGGATGCTCTCTGTGCCGGCGACGCTCGGCACTCTAGAGACCGCTTGCCGGCTGTCGAGAGGTGGGCGCGCGAAATGGTACGGCGCCCCCGAACAAAGGGGGCTGTCAGCGCCGCTGTGCAGCATGGAAAGTGGCTTGAAATGTCACGTTTCGATTACAATTTCATTTTGAGGCCGTCGGGCTGAGGTGGAAACCGCTTCGTCCCGGCGGCGCTTTCATCAACGGAGATGATGCCCATGCGCAGCATTCTTGTGTGTGTGATGATTGCATTCGCATCCTGTGCTTACGCGCATGATGCGCCGTCGGGCTGGAGCTATGAGCCGTTCTGTTGCAATGGTGACAGCGAGACCGGCGACTGCCAGATGATCCCACCAAAGAGCGTAGCGATCACGCCGCACGGCTATCGAGTGACGCTGCTGCCGGGGGATCACCGGCTTGTCACGCATGCGCATGTGTTCCTTCTACCCATGGGCAAGGCGATGCGTTCGGGCGATGGCGACTACCATCTCTGCCTGTTCCCGAACGAGGATACGCCGCGCTGTTTCTACGCGCCACAGATGGGCTATTAGCTGCCGTCGATCCGGGCGGCGTTCATTTCCGCAAGAATCCAATTTCGGAATGCCTTGATCTTAGGGACGTTGCGACGGTTCTCCGGATAGGCGAGCCAATAGCCTCGGCCATCGGTGCATTGCAGTTCGAATGGGCGGATCAGCTTCCCGCTTGCAAGCTCTTCCGGATAGAAGTCGGGCGTCAGGATCGCGACACCCTGGCCGGCGACGGCAGCCGCGGCCTCATAGGCCTGAGCGCCGTAGAAGCTTGTGCTTCGCTTCTCGAGGCTGGGAATCGGTACACCAGCTGCGTCCAGCCATTGGTGCCACCAAGGATCAGTGGGATCGAAAATCCGAAGCTTCAATAGGTCGGCGGGCTCATGAATGCCGCCAATGCTTTCCGCGAGTGCCGGGCTCAGCATAGGCGTGAAGTAGACGTCCATCAGTTTGTCCGCCCGCAGGCCGGGCCACTCGCCCCTGCCTGAGCGTATGCCGACATCGACCGCTTCGCGGCCGAAATCGACCAGCGAATCCGAAGTGCTGAGCCGTACGGCGATATTCGGATTGGCGAGCTGAAAATTGCCGAGCTTACGCGCAAGCCATTGGGACGCGAATGTCGCCAGGCAGGTGATCTGTAGCGTTACCTCCGTTTCGCCGCGTGCCTCGGCCATCGCGAGTTGCAGCATTTCGAAGGCTTCTGTGACCTGTGGAGCCAGCCGTTCTCCAGTCTCGGTCAGACTGATGTGACGTGGACGACGCAGGAACAGCGGCTCGCCGACATTCTCCTCCAGCAGCTTTATCTGGTAGCTCACGGCAGTCTGAGTCATGCCGAGTTCTTCGCCCGCGCGCGTAAAACTGCCGAGCCGCGCGACCGCCTCGAAGACCCGCAGGGCGTTCAACGGAAACTGCTTCGACAGCTTCATGGATAAGTTCTCTTTATGTGGTCCGGCGATTGTTCGATTGGAATTGCAGCATTTATTGGCGCAATCTGCAACTCAACGGATAAGATTATTGAGGTGAAGTTATGGATTGCGCCGTTATCGAACAAGAGAGCCATGCAAGGGCTGCCGGGACTTCCAGTTGGCTCTCTGGCTTTGGCCGAAGGCTGCTGCGCCGGCTTTCGGAATGGGACAGGTTGGAGCTTGAGGGTATGCCGGATCGCGTGAAGCGCGACCTTGGTTTCATGGATGGACGCGAGCCGCGCTACGACAGGGAATTCTGGCGGTAGGGCCCGGGATGGGAACGATGGCAGCACCGCGACGTGCTGCCCGTCATGTCAGGCCCTCTTCATCCGCTCGACGGCCATCAGCACCCGCTCGGGCGTTGCCGGTGCATCGAGCTTCGGGCAGACCTTGTAATTTGCGACGCTGGCGACAGCCATCGAAATGGCCTCGAGCACCGAAATCGCCAGCATGAAAGGCGGTTCGCCGACTGCCTTGGAGCGGCCGATCGTGTGCTCGGCATTCTCCGACCATTCGGCAAGCCGTACGTTGAAGACCTTCGGTCGGTCAGAGGCGAGCGGAATCTTGTAGGTTGATGGTGCGTGCGTGCGCAGCCGGCCCTTTTCATCCCACCACAATTCTTCCGTCGTCAACCAACCCATGCCCTGCACGAAGGCGCCCTCGACTTGTCCGATGTCGATCGCCGGGTTCAGAGAACGCCCGACGTCGTGCAGGATATCGGTGCGGTCGATGAGGTATTCGCCCGTCAGTGTATCAATCGATACCTCCGAGCAGGCTGCGCCATAGGAATAGTAGTAGAAGGGCGTGCCGCGGCCGGCGGCCCGATCCCAGTGGATCTTCGGGGTCTTGTAGAAACCGGCAGCCGAAAGCTGGACGCGGGCGAGGTATGCCTGCTTGACGAAATCCGCAAATGCGAACTCCTTGTCGCCAACGCGCACGCGGTTTGGCAGGAAGACGACGTCCGTTGGAGGGACGCCCCACTTGTCGGCGGCAAAGGCGACTAGCCGTTCCTTGATCTGGCGCGCGGCATCGTAGGCGGCCATGCCGTTCAGGTCGGAACCCGAGGAGGCTGCCGTCGCCGAGGTGTTCGGCACCTTGCCTGTTGTCGTCGCCGTGATCTTCACATGCTCGATATCGACCTGGAAACTGTCGGCCAGCACCTGCGCGACCTTGGTGTAAAGACCCTGGCCCATCTCCGTGCCGCCGTGGTTCAGATGGATCGAGCCATCCTGATAGACATGCACGAGCGCGCCCGCCTGGTTGAAGGCGGTCATGGTGAAGGAGATGCCGAACTTCACCGGCGTCAGGGCAATGCCCTTGCGGATGTAGCGGCTATTGCGGTTGAACTCGATGATGGCGTTGCGGCGCGCCTGGTACTCAGCGCCTTCTTCCAGTTCGCCAACGATGCGTTCGAGGATGTTGTCTTCGACCTCCTGGTGGTAAGGCGTCAGTGTGCGGCCAGAGCCGGGCTGGCCGTAGAAATTCAGCTTGCGGATCTCCAGCGGGTCCTTTCCGATCGCATAGGCGATCTCTTCGATGAAGCGCTCGGCCCCGAGCATGCCCTGCGGTCCGCCGAAGCCGCGAAAGGCAGTGTTGGAGACTGTATGGGTCTTCAGCGGTTTCGAGCTTAGATGAACATGCGGATAGAAGTAGCTGGAATCCGCATGAAAAAGAGCGCGGTCCGTGACCGGGCCTGAAAGGTCGGAAGAAAAGCCGCAGCGCGCCGCATAGGTCGCGTCGACCGCGTAAATGCGGCCGTCATCATCGAAGCCGAGTTCGTAGTCGACAAGGAAGTCATGGCGCTTGCCGGTGGCCGTCATGTCCTCATCGCGATCAGGTCGGAACTTGATGGCACGCTTCAGTTTCTTGGCGGCGATCGCTGCCAGGGCCGCGAACTGGTTGCCCTGGGTTTCCTTGCCGCCGAAACCGCCGCCCATCCGGCGGACATTGACGGTGATGGCATTCGACGGAATATTCAGCACGTGACCGACGATATGCTGGATTTCGCTCGGATGCTGGGTGGACGACCAGATGACAACGTCGTCGTCCTCGCCGGGGATGGCCACGGCGATATGGCTTTCCAGATAAAAGTGCTCCTGGCCGCCGATCCGCATCTGGCCATTCAGCCGGCGCGGGGCATTTTCCATTTTCGCCTTCGCATCGCCGCGCTGCAGGGTCATTGGCGTGATGACGAGTGGGCTGCCGTTCTCGAGCGCACCGTCAATATCGCTCCAATGCGGCAGGTCGCGATACTCGATCTTCGCCTTGCGGGCGGCCCGCCGGGCAATCTCGCGCGTCTCGGCGATGACGGCGAAGATCGGCTGGTTGTGGAATTCGACCTTCTTCTCGGCGAGCAGCGGCTCGTCGTGGCTACCGTTGGAACTGACATCATTGACGCCGGGAACGTCCTTGCCGGTGAGAACCCAGACAACGCCGGGCGTCGCTTCGACCTCCGAGAGATCCATGCTGACGATTTCGGCGTGCGCCCGGTCTGACAGGCCGAGTGCGCCGTGCAACAGGCCGGCGGGCTCCGGAAGGTCGTCGATGTAGTCGGCCGATCCGGTCACATGCTTGTGCGCGGAATCGTGGCGCAAGGCATCGTGCATCGCGCCGTTGATGATGAATTTGGGATCGGCGAAAGTCGACTTGTCCATTATGCCACCTCCTCGAAGCGGTGGAGCTCAGCTGGTGCGCCGGATGTTTCCAGGAAGAAGCGCGTCAACAGGTTCTTCGTCGTCAACTGACGATACTCGGCCGTTGCGCGCCAATCGCTCAGCGGTTGGAAGTCGGCGTCGAACTCTGCACGCACTTCTTCGATCGTTTGTTCGTTCCATGGCCGGCCCATAAGCGCATTCTCGACGTTGCGCGCACGCTTCGGCGTTGCGGCCATGCCGCCGAAGGCGATGCGGATGTCGTTAACGTCGCCTTCGCCGTCCAGCGTCAGATAGAAGGCGCCGAGAACCGCCGTGATGTCTTCATCGCGGCGCTTGGTGATCTTGTAGACCGCAAACTGGGTTTCTTCTGCCGGGTAGGGCACGAAAATGCTCTCGACGAATTCGCCGGGGCGCCGATCCTGCTTGCCGTAGTCGATGAAGAAATCTTCCAGCCGCAGCATGCGCGTTCCGGCCAGGGAGCGCAGCTTCACCGTCGCTCCAAGGGCAATCAACGGTGGTGGCATATCGCCGATCGGCGAACCATTCGCGATATTGCCACCGATAGTACCCATGTTGCGCACCTGATCGCCGCCGATGCGGTTGATGAGGCGGCCAAGCGTCGGAACCTTACCGGCGATAGTCTCGAAGGCGCGGCTGTAGGTGACACCCGCGCCGATCGTGAAGCCGCCGTCGCCAGCGGTGATCGACTGCAGATCGGTCAGATGGTTGATGAAGACGACGGGGTCCAGGGCACGCATCTGCTTGGTTACCCAGAGGCCCACGTCGGTCGATCCGGCGACGATCGTGGCGTTCGGCTCTTCGGACAGCACACGGGCCAGCGCGTCCAGTGATCCGGGCAGAATCAGTCGGCCCTCCGCCGTGGTGATCGTGACGGTCTCACTGTTTCGCATCGCCCAGAGGCGCGAGATGATCTCGGAGCGGGTTTTCTCCAGCGGATCAAAGAGCGCGCTCGGGCGGGTGTGGCTCACCTGCTCGGCCGCCTTCACGATCGGCTCATAGCCGGTGCAACGACAGAGATTGCCTTGCAGTGCCTTTTCGATGTCTGCGCGGCTCGGCTTGTCGTTGGAAAGCCAGAGGCCATACATCGACATGATGAAGCCCGGCGTGCAAAAGCCGCATTGCGACCCATGGCAATCGACCATCGCCTGCTGTACCGGATGAAGCGTGCCGTCCTTGGCGGCCACATGCTCGACAGTGACGACATGGGTGGCGTTCAGCGACCCCATGAAGCGAATGCAGGCGTTGACGGACTCATAGTGTAGCTTGCCGTCTATCAGCCGTCCGACAAGGACGGTGCAGGCGCCGCAATCGCCCTCCGCGCATCCTTCCTTCGTGCCGGTCAGCCGGCGCTTCAACCGGAGATAATCGAGAAGCGTCTCGGTCGGCCGGACATCGCCAAGCGTGATGTCCTCGCCATTCAGGATGAAGCGGATGCTGTCGTTCATATTGTTCCCTGGTTTTTATCTTTGTTTTGAATGGTTATGCCGCGGTCCAGCCTCCGTCAATCGAGATGTGGGTCCCGGTCACTTGCCGAGCCTCGTCGCTTGCGAGGTAGAGAGCGAGCGCGCCAATCTCTTCGGCCTTGACGAATTCATGCGTTGGTTGCGCCTTTAGGATCACCTCGGTCTTGACCTGTTCCTCGGTGATGCCGCGCGCCTTGGCCGTATCCGGGATCTGCTTCTCGACGAGGGGCGTCAGCACGTAGCCTGGGCAAATCGCGTTCACAGTTATGCCGAATTCGGCAAGTTCGAGCGCGGCGGTCTTCGTCAGGCCCAATATACCATGCTTTGCCGCGACATAGGCGGATTTGAAGGGTGAGGCGACCAACCCGTGCGCGGAGGCGACGTTGATTACGCGGCCTAGCTTCTTTGCCTTCATCAACGGAATCGCCGCCCGCATCGTGTGAAACGAGCTGGACAAATTGATGGCTATGATCTGGTCCCACTTTTCGATCGGGAAGTCTTCGATCTTCTCGACATGCTGAATGCCGGCGTTGTTGACCAGCACATCCACACTGCCGAAGGTCTTGGCGGCCGTTTCGATCAGATCCGCGATTTCGGTCGGCTTTGTCATGTCTGCCGGATGGTAGATCGCCTTTGCCTCCGAGACTGATTCAAGCTTCTCGACTATCGCCTTGATTTCCTCGGGCTTTCCGAAGCCGTTGATGACGACGTTGTCGCCCTTGCCGGCAAAGGCTGTCGCGATCGCAAGCCCGATGCCGCTGGTGGATCCGGTGACGACGACTGTTCTGGCCATGCGCTTCTCCTCAGGGTGTTTTGCGACGCAATAGAGCTGAGGTTATGCGCAAAGCATCTCTGCTGGCAATTGCGGTCAAGGCAAAACTCCTGTGTCGAAGCGATGGCGGGTTCTTTCCTCAATCGCCCTCCTGTCCTATTGATTTCTCCCGACAATCACGATCAGCGGGAGGGCTGGCATGAGCGGGTATGTTCTGGCAATCGATCAGGGGACGACGTCGACACGGGCGATCGTCTTCGACGGCGAGATGAAGATCGCCGGTGCGGGCCAGAAGGAGTTCCGCCAGATCTATCCGCGATCCGGTTGGGTCGAGCACGATCCAGAGGAAATCTGGGATTCCGTCATCTCGACGATCAAGATGGCGATCCGTGAGGCCAGGATCACGGCAAAGGACATTGCGGCGCTTGGCATTACCAACCAGCGCGAGACGGTTGTGGTCTGGGAACGCGAGAGCGGCAAGCCGATCCACAACGCGATCGTCTGGCAGGATCGCCGCACCGCAAGCTATTGCGACAAGCTGAAGAGACAGGATCTCGAAAAGACTTTTACGAAGAAAACCGGCCTTCTCCTCGATCCGTATTTCTCCGGCACCAAGCTTTCGTGGCTGCTCGCGAACGTCAAGGGCGCACGGGCACGCGCCGCCAAGGGCGAATTGTGCTTCGGCACGGTCGATACGTTCCTGATCTGGCGGTTGACCGGCGGCAAGGTGTTCGCGACCGATGCGACGAACGCCTCTCGCACGCTGATGTACAACATTACCGACAACACGTGGGACAGGGATCTCCTCGACATCCTGCGCGTTCCGGTAGCCATGCTGCCCGAGGTAAAGGACTGCGCCGACGATTTCGGCACGACCGAGAAAGCAATCATCGGAGCGGAGATCCCGATCCTCGGCGTCGCCGGGGATCAGCATGCCGCGACCATCGGGCAGGCCTGCTTCGAGCCGGGCATGATGAAGTCGACCTACGGCACCGGCTGCTTCGCTCTGCTCAACACCGGCAGCGACATGGTTCGCTCGAAGAACCGGCTGTTGACGACGATCGCCTATCGGCTGAATGGCGAGACCACCTACGCGCTCGAAGGCTCGATCTTCATCGCGGGAGCCGCGGTGCAGTGGCTTCGCGACGGGCTTGGCATCATCGATACCGCCTCGCGCACCGGCGAGCTGGCCGATGCCGCGGATCCGACGCAAGAGGTCTACCTGGTTCCCGCCTTCACCGGCCTCGGCGCGCCGCATTGGGATGCCAACGCCCGTGGGGCGATCTTTGGCCTGACGCGCAACAGTGGGCCGAAGGAATTCGCTCGGGCCGCGCTCGAGGCGGTCTGCTACCAGTCCCGCGATCTGCTCGATGCCATGCACAAGGATTGGAAGGGCGGCGTGGAGAGCACCGTCCTTCGTGTCGATGGCGGCATGGTCGCCTCCGACTGGACGATGCAGCGGCTTGCGGACATTCTCGACGCGCCTGTCGATCGGCCGGTCATCCTCGAAACCACGGCGCTTGGCGCTGCCTGGCTTGCCGGCAGCAAGGCCGGTGTCTGGCCGGACCGCGTTGGGTTTGCCAAGAGTTGGAAACGCGACCGCCGTTTCGAACCAAGCTTGGACGAGAAGACGCGTGCGGCGAAGCTGAAGGGATGGCGGAGTGCCATCAAACGCACGCTTGCCGACATCTGACGAGCGTGGTCCCGTTCGCTGAGGGTGCAGGTAGGTCGGCTATTCCTCGATCTCGCCAGCGGCTCGGCTCATGCGATGCTCGAGAAAAGTCAAACGGTTCTCCTTGATGGCTTGCAGGGCGGACATGTCGCTGCCCGCTATCTTCAGGTGTGGCAGATGCTCTCGGTAAACGAGTTCGAATATTGCGGCGCGCGTGCCCGGATCGACAGGGTTGGCCTCGTAGACGGGTAGGTCCGCGTGGATCGAGGGGCGGCCCGTCGCCTGTTCGACGCGCGTGGAATAGACTGGCTTGCCTTTGATCCGCGTTGTCGTTGCCGACATGTCGGCGCAGATTTCAAGCGCCTGCAGGATCGTAAACCTCTCCTGTCTTGTGGGCAGAACAAACCGGTGCATGATGTCCATCGAGCGGCCACTGTCGCTCAGGTTGGCGATGATGGCGAGATCGCCGAGACGGATCATGATGGTTTGCGTTTCGTGCACGGTGACGAAGTCGAAGTCCTCACGATAGCGATCGTCGTCAATCGCCAGGATGACGATCGAGCCCAACACCTCTGGCGCGATGTGCGCGCCGGTGTAGGGGGATCTGGCGAGGCAATGAATGTGATGCAGCGTCGCCCAGTCGGTGTTCTTGTCTTGCATCACCGCTTCCACGCGGTGATCGGGGTTGATCGGGATGGCGCCGTCCTTGATCAGGAACTTCAGGAAGATCCAGGAAAGCCAGGCAAACAGCAGGCGTTGTGTGTCACCGTCGAGATGGCGCAGAAGTTTCGAGTGTCCGCCTTCCATTAATCGCCGCACCGGTTGTTCAAGCTTTCTTCCGAGCATCGAATTGCAGTCCTTGCAGCAGGGGATCGTGTGGCGACCGTATCGCCGACCATGGTATTCGTGCGGCAGGCTGACCTCCTTGTCGTAGAGGTCGTACTTCCGCAGGATCCACTTGGGCAGGACGTGTTCCCGGTTGACCACTTTACTGTCGAGGGGTTCGCAGCAGATCAGGCACCGTGTCTTTTTGCTGACGAGGTCAATGAAGGTGTCGGTATCGATGTAGACCTTGGGGTCATTCAAATACGGTGAAGGCGTCATGTCCTTGTCTCCCGTCGGATCGATGAGGATAATATGCACCGAGTTTCCCGTCAGGTCGCGCGAAACTGCGGCGTGTTCGGACTTGCCTGTTTCAGTCACGGAGGAGTTGGCATGGTTGCGGTCACGGTGGAGCTGCGGAATGTCGAGGGTACGCAAGCGGCGATGGGGTGGGCCGGTCCGCACACCATCATTGTCGATCGTCCGGAGGGGAAGGCCGGTGGGCAGGGGCTCGGCTTCAACGGCGCACAGCTTTTGGCGCTGGCGCTCGGCGGGTGCTTCTGCAACGACCTGCGCTATGTCGCCGAAGAGATGGGCGTCTTGCTTGGCAGGATTGCAGTCTCGGTAGTCCTGGAGCTCGAGGGGAGCCCGCTGCTCGCCAAATCGGCCAAGATGACCGTTCTCTGCGAAAAGCAGGATGGCGACGGCGCCGAACGTGTGATCGAACGGGCGAAGGAGGTCTGCATGGTCGCCAATTCGCTGGGGCGTGGGGTTGCAGTTTCGATTGAGCATGCCGCCTAGTCTAGGCCCTATAGCCGGAACTGAAGCGGGCACGACGGGCAGTGACGGGTTGAGATGATCGCCAGCAAAGGCTATGAGCTGCCGACCGCAAGCGGCTTCCGCAAACCAACAAGGGCGCATCCTGCATGACTCCAGAGTTCCTCGTCACTCATTCCGGTGGCTTCCATGCGGATGAGGTGCTGTCGAGCGTCATCCTCACCCGGCTCTTCCCGCAGGCTCGAGTGATCCGCAGCAGGGCGCCGGAGTGGATCAAGCCGGGCGCCGACCGCATCATCTATGACGTCGGCGGCGCGTATGATGCCTCTCAGCGTATCTTCGACCACCATCAGCGTGGCGCACCGCTGCGTGACGATGGGCAGCCCTACAGTTCGTTCGGCCTGGTCTGGAAGCACTACGGCCACGACTATCTTGTTGTCACCGGCATTCCAGAGGCTCACGTCGCGGCCTTGCATGCCTCGTTCGACCTCTCCTTCGTGCTGCCGGTCGATCTGACTGACAATGGTGCGCTCAGCCCGTCCGGACCGCTGGCCGGGCTGACGCTACCGACCTTGCTGGAAACCTTGAAGCCGGTGTTCGACGAAACGGACGCGAATGCCGATGATCGCAGATTTCAGGATGCCGTCGCCATCGCCCGCAGTTTCGTCGAGGCGAAGATCGCTCAAAGCGCCGCCAAACTGCGGGCAGAGACGCTTGTGCTTCAGGCGATAGAGCGTACGGGGCAGGGGCGCGTGCTCGAACTTCCGATGGGAATGCCTTTCCGTCCCGCGATCGTCAAGGCGGGCGCCGATCACCTGCTCTTTGTCGTTCATCCGCGAGAAAGGGATTGGTGCGTCACCGGCATTCGCCGCGGGGACGAGGGGTTCGAACTTCGTGCGGATCTGCCTGCTGCCTGGGCCGGCCTGACCAATCACGATCTGGAGGCCGTTTGCGGCGTCGATGGCGCAACCTTCTGCCACAACGGCCGATTCGTCGCTGCAGCCAAGACACGCGAGGCCGCGTTAGCGATGGCCGAGCTGGCCGTGCAGGAGGCCATCAACGTCGGATCAGGCTGACTAGATGGAGAGGAGATAGCTGGCGCTCGTCAGGCCCGACCGTTTTAGCAAGAAAGGCTGCGACCGCAGACGTCGTCCGTTTGCCGCATTCGGCACGCCAGCCCCTGCCGTCAGGGCGGCGGCATCTCCTTTTGCGCGCTGCAATTTTTTGCTGCGTTCTGTCGGATGTCACGCTACTCCTTCGTCATTCAGGAAGAGGAGTAAGACATGCTTTATGCAATCCTTTGTTACGCCAATGAAGAAACGGTGTTCTCCTGGACCAAGGAGGAGGAAGACGCCGTGATGGCGAAGCTTTATGCGGTTCAGGCACCTTTGGCCGAGCGCGGCAAGCTTGGTCCTGTCGGCCGGCTGATGCCGACGACAGCGGCGACCACCGTGCGAAAGGGCAAGGAGGAACCGCTCGTTCTCGATGGCCCCTTCGCGGAAACGAAGGAAGCACTCCTCGGTTTTTACGTGGTTGATTTCGACACTCTGGAGGAAGCCGTTGCGTTTTCCAAGGAGCTCTCCACGGTCAACCCGGGTTCTACCTCTTACGAAATTCGGCCGTTCTACGTGTTCCGACCGGGAGTTTCTTCGGCATGACAGACATTGCCTGGATCGACGTGACGCTTGCTTCGGCCCGACCGAAAGCGCTTGGTGCGCTGCTCAGATACTTCCGCGATCTCGATATCGCGGAGGAGGCCTTCCAGGAGGCCTGTTTGCGCGCCATCCGTACCTGGCCGGACAAGGGGCCGCCGCGCGATCCGACGGCATGGCTAATCTTCGTCGGCCGCAACAGTGGCATCGACGCCGTGCGCAAGCGTTCGAAGACGCAGGCACTTCCTGATGAAGAACTGATCTCCGATACCAGCGATGCTGAGAGCGATATTGCCGAACGGCTTGATGATTCCAACTATCGCGACGATATCCTGCGGCTGCTCTTCATCTGCTGCCACCCGGATCTGCCGGCGACGCAACAGATCGCATTGGCGCTGCGCATCGTCTCGGGCCTGTCAGTACAGCAGATCGCGCGTGCCTTTCTTGTTGGCGAAAGCGCGATGGAGCAGCGGATCACGCGGGCCAAGGCTCGCGTTGCCAAGGCCGGTGTACCCTTCGAGACGCCGGACGCGCAGGAGCGGGCCGAGCGGCTCTCGATCGTCAGCACAATGATCTACCTGATCTTTAACGAGGGCTACAGCCAGGCGGATCCGAAGCACGACGCCTGTGCGTTCAGCGACGAGGCGATCCGGCTCGCGCGGCTCCTGCTGCGCATCTTCCCCGGCGAGCCTGAACTGATGGGTCTGCTCGCATTGATGCTCCTGCAGATCTCGCGGCGCCAGGCCCGTTTCAACGGTGATGACGATATCGTGCTGCTCGAGGATCAGGATCGTTCGCTGTGGAACCACGAGCTGATCAACGAGGCGCTGGCGCTGCTCGACAAGGCGATCCGCCATCGCCAACCGGGGCCTTACCAGCTGCAGGCGGCGATCGCTGCCCTGCATTCGCGGGCCAGGCGCGCCGAGGATACGGACTGGGAAGAGATCGAGCTGCTTTATCGGGCGCTGGAGCGTGTTCAACCGTCGCCGGTCATTACGCTCAACCGCGCCGTCGCCGTCTCCAAACTCAAAGGGCCGGACGTGGCGCTGGCACTCGTCGAAACGCTTGGCGAGAAGCTCGATGGCTACTTCTACTATCACGGCCTGCGTGGCGGTCTGCTGAAGCAGATCGGTCGTGCCCGCGAGGCGCACGAGGCCTTCGATCGCGCCATAGCACTTGCTCATTCGGCAGCGGAAGCCGCGCATATCCGCCAGCAGATCGACAGCCTCGCCCATGGGGCCGCGCAGCCGATCGCCAAATAATTCCAGAAATAATTGCGCCGGGTTGTCGGAACCGGAAAACCTCCCACGTCCTTGTAACAACTTGATCGAAAACAGGTTTCACTCAATAGGAGGAATGCCGAGATGACCGCAGAAGCCCAACACGAACTGGTTCTCGTCCGGGAATTCGACGCTCCGCGCGAGAAGATCTTCAAGGCCTGGACCGATCCTGTCCTGATGAAGGAATGGTTCGTACCACGTCCCTGGACCCTTGCTGATGTGAAAGTCGATGCACGGCCGGGCGGCTCGAACCTCATCGTCATGCGCAGCCCCGAGGGCCAGGAATTTCCGAACCGCGGTGTCTATCTGGAGATCGTCGAAAACGAGAAGATCGTCTTCACCGATGCGTTCACCAGCGCCTGGGTGCCATCCGAAAAGCCGTTCTTCGTCGGCATCATCCTGCTCGAAGACCTCGGCAACGGCCGGACGAAATATACCGCGAAGGCGCGGCACTGGACTGCGGCCGACAAGGAACAGCACGAGCAGATGGGCTTCCACGAAGGCTGGGGCAAATGCGCCGACCAGCTCGCCGAGCTGCTGCCCAGGATCTGAGACTAGAATCGAAACAGGGGGATAGAGGCATGTCTGCAATTGTTGATTCAACTGCCGGGCTTCCGCGCTGGCAGACCGTCACCGGCACTGTCATGAGCGGGCTGATCGTGGCCTTCCTGGTGTTCGACGGCGCGATCAAGCTGGTGCCGATCGTGCCGGTCACGGAGACTATGACGGCGCTCGGTTATTCGGGCGACCCGATGCTTGCTCGCGGCCTCGGTTCCCTGACGCTGTTGTGCGCGCTGCTCTATGCAATTCCGCGGACGTCGGTGCTCGGCGCAATCCTACTCACCGGTCTGCTCGGAGGCGCGATAGCGACGCATCTGCGTGTCGGGAGCCCGGTCTTTTCCCATCTGCTGTTCGGCGGCTATCTCGGGCTCATTGCATGGGGTGGCCTTTATCTCAGATACGAAGCCGTTCGGAAAATGATTCCATTCAGGCGCTGAAACCGTTGATTTCAGAATCAAAGTTCCGCCGCGATCCCAGGTCGCGGCGGTACTGCTTATCGATATTTTTCGAACGATCGGTTCCAGAATTTATGTTTGCCCTGAGGCCGCTCAGTCCTTATCTCCATCAGTAGATACAACGGGATGCGAGCGATGGAACTGGGCCTCTACACCTTTGCCGACGTGAACCCGAACCCGAGCCGAAGCAAGGGTGAGGAAGGGGCCGAGCGGCTGAAGCATCTGATCGATGAAATCGAACTCGCGGACCAGGTGGGGCTCGACGTATTCGGATTGGGCGAGCACCACCGGCCCGATTATGCGGCCTCGGCTCCGGCAGTCGCTCTCGCGGCCGCTGCGATGAAAACGAAGAACATCAGGCTGACCAGCGCAGTGACCGTGCTGAGTTCAGACGATCCGGTTCGGGTCTTCCAGCAGTTCGCAACACTCGACCTGCTTTCGAACGGGCGTGCCGAGATCATGGCCGGACGAGGCTCGTTCATCGAGTCCTTCCCGCTGTTCGGCTACAATCTCGAGGACTACGACCAACTGTTCGAGGAAAGGCTCGACCTGCTGATGGCCCTCCGCGACGAGGAAGTGGTCACCTGGTCGGGTGAATTGCGTGCGCCGATCAATGGGCGTGGCGTTTACCCGCGGCCGCTGCAGGACCCCTTGCCCTTGTGGATCGCCGTTGGTGGCACGCCGCAATCGGTTGCGCGCGCGGGCGCGTTGGGCTTGCCAGTGGCACTGGCGATCATCGGCGGCGAGCTGCGCCGTTTCGCGCCGCTGTTCGACCTCTATCGCGAGGCGGCTCGCCGAGCCGGGCAGGAGGCATCGAAGCTCAAGACCAGCATCAACGTGCACGGCTTCATCGCCGATACGACGGACGCTGCTGCCGATCAGTTCTACGGCCCGCAGGCCGAGGTCATGAACCGAATTGGCCGCGAGCGCGGCTGGGGGCCGACGAACAGGGCGCATTTCGACATGTCCCGCGGACCTAGCGGCGCGCTCTTCGTGGGCGATCCGGAATTGGTCGCGGAGAAGATCATCGCGCACCATCGGTTGTTCAAGAACGACCGTTTCCTGCTGCAGATGGCGATCGGCTTGATGCCCCACGACCAGATCATGCGCGGGATCGAACTCTACGGCACGAAAGTCGCGCCGCTCGTCAGAAAGGCATTGACTGAAAGCGACGAAGAGGCGAAAGCCACCGCCTGAAGCTGGAGCATGATGCCGTAAAGGATGAATTGGATTCTGAACGCCGTCGTGCTCTCATCGTGATCGAGAGCCGGCCGACCGGCCGAAGAAGGCCGGGTAGACATTCATGATCATTGAAAGCGAAGACGAACTCCTCAAGCTAAAGGAAATCGGGCGAATCTGCGCCAATGCCCTGCAAGTGATGAGCGCATCGCTTGAACCGGGTATCACGACCCTGGAGCTCGATCAGATCGGCCGCAAAGTGTTGGAAGATGCCGGTGCGCGTTCTGCGCCCGAACTTTGCTACCAGTTTCCCGGTGCGACCTGCATCAGCGTCAATGAGGAAATCGCCCACGGCATTCCAGGCCCGCGCGTCATTCGCCCGGGGGATCTGGTCAATATCGATGTCTCAGCGGAGAAGGACGGATTCTTTTCCGACACCGGCGCGTCGTTCAGTGTTCCGCCGCACAGGTCCAAGATCGAAAAGCTCTGCCGCGACGGCAAAAGGGCGCTGTGGGTTGGGCTTAACCAGGTGAAACCGGGCGAGCCGCTGGCCAAGATCGGGCAGGCTGTCGGCGCCTTCGCCCTGAAGAATCGCTATACGCTCGTTGCCAATCTGGCGAGCCACGGGATCGGCCGTTCGCTGCACGAGGAGCCGGCCGAGCTCTCGACCTGGCCGGATCCGTCCGAGAAGCGAATGATCACGGAAGGCCTCGTCTTCACGGTCGAGCCGTTCCTCTCGCTCGGCGCAACATGGGCGGAAGGCGGCGACGACGCCTGGACGCTCTACGCGGACCCGGAGGCCCCGACCGTGCAATACGAGCACACGGTCGTCGCCACGCGAAATGGCCCGCTGATCCTGACGCTGCCGGAAGGCGGCGCCTGAGGCCTCACTCGCCCGAACGTCCGCCGGCAAGAATTTCGCCGGCCGCGCGCTCCAGAATGCCGGCGATGCGCTTGGCCTCGTCCTTCGACCAGGGAAAGCGGAGCCGGAGGGCCGATTTCAGCAGCATTCGTGCAGCTGCGACTTCGCTTTTGTCTTCCGGAAATGCGTCCTCGTCCCGATCGCCATTGCGGCTTTCTGGGTCGAAAATCTTGCGAACATGCGCCATCTTCGCGCCGATTTTCTCCAGCTTTCCGAGCGTCATGTCAATCATCGACTGGTTCTCCTCGACGAGCCTGCGGCCGCTCTCCGTGATGCGGTAGAGCTTCTTGGTGCCTTCGCTCTCCACGTCGGCAAGGCCGGTTTCTTCCAGGTAGGTTAGCGCCGGATAGATTACGCCGGGGCTTGGAACATAGAAGCCGCCCGAACGCTCTTCCAAGAGCTTGATCAATTCGTAGCCGTGGCGGGGCTGCTCCACCAGCAAGGCCAGGATCACCAGTTGCAGGTCGCCTGATGCGAATTTCCGCCCCATGCGAAAACCGCCACCACCCATCATTCCGCCTCTAAAACCTCTCATAGGTCACTCCTAAGATGTATCTTCAACTATGTCGTAAAACATATATCGTAAGATAGTCGCTTTCAAGGGCTGGCTTTATGATTTCGTGAGATTGATCAATCGATCAGAAATTCTTGATTGTCGGCGCCGTGTTGCAGCGCGATAAACACGCCATGTTGGCACGCAATGAAACTTTCCCCGAAAACTTGTTTCGAACTGGCCTTGCAGGCGCCATCGCCATGGCCGCCGCGATGGGCTTTGGACGCTTTTCCTACACGCCGATCCTGCCGAGCATGATCAGCGGCGTGCCGCTCTCGGCCGCCGATGCCGGCTTCATCGCCTCTGCGAACTTCGTCGGCTATCTGGTGGGCGCTGTTCTCGCCGCCTACGGGTGGGCAACAGGATGTGAGCGCAAGGTCGCACTCCTTGCGCTTGCGGCGACAGCATTGCTTCTTGCTGCCATGGCCACGACGACATCCGTCATGGTCTTTGCAGTCATCCGCTTCCTGGCGGGTGTTGCGAGTGCCTTTGCTCTCGTATTCAGTTCGCAGATTGTACTTAGCCACGGAGCCATGGCCGGTAACGACCATGTGCAGGCAGCCCATTTCGGCGGCCCGGGTGCCGGCATCGCGCTTTCATCGGTGATGGTTCTGCTGGTCGGGTTGTTCTTTGATGGAAGCAGCGACGCCTGGCGGGCGTCCTGGGTTGGAGGCGCGATCTATTCGGCTCTCAGCCTGCTGGCAGTCTGGTGGCTGCTGCCGTCGGGCCCGGCTGCCGCGGCACAGACCGGCAAGGAACCGCGGATCGCTTGGAGCCTGCCGATGCTGCTTGTCACGGCGTCCTATGGCCTGTTCGGGTTCGGCTATGTGATTACAGGCACATTTCTGGTGACGATCGCGCGCATGGATGCCGCCGGGCCGATGGTTGAGTTTCTCTGCTGGTTCATCGCCGGCCTGACAGCTTCGGTCGCGCTTTTTGCATGGAAGCCGTTCGTCCGTCCGCTAGGATTGGGCTGGGTCTACGTGGCGGCGCTGCTTATCGAGGCGGTCGGTGTGTTGGCGACTGTTCTACTGCCGCACTCTGTTGCGCCGCTGATTGGGGGAGCGTTGTTTGGAGCGACCTTCCTCGCGATCACCGCCTATGGCCTGCAGATCGGCCGTAAACTTTCGCCGGCCAGCCCGCGCCGGATATTGGCGACGATGACGGCAGCATTCGGAGTCGGGCAGATTGTGGGCCCCATTGTTGCTGGCTGGATGGCAGAGCGAACCGGCAGCTTTACGACGCCGACTTACGCTGCCGCGGCGGCGCTGCTGGTGTGCGCAATGCTGGTGATGCCGGTCGCCAAAAAGCTGTCATAGCGCGTTACAAGTGCGTAACAATGGGGTGAGGCCATTGCCGCTCTTTGCGAACTGCCGTAGTTTTCGCCGCAATCTGTCTGTTTAGAGACACCGAAGACTCCAGTTCAGGAAAGCAAGCTCTCCCGTGTTCGTATCGTATTTCCCCAGGCCCAGGCTTTTCTTCATCTCAGCTGTTGCTTGGGCACTTCTGGCCGTTCTCTTTTGGTATTTCGTGGGTTCCGGCCTCGGCTCGGTGATCGGCCTCCCGCCGCTGGCTCCAGGGGCGGAGGCTCCAATCGGTGTTTCGGTCTTCTGGTCGGCTCCGTTCCTGTGGTTCTACATCTATTATGCTTTGGCCGTGGCGCTCTTCGCCGCCTTCTGGTTTACCTACAGCCCGCATCGCTGGCAGATGTGGTCGGTGCTCGGCTCGGCACTGATCATCTTCAACACCTACTTTTCGGTTCAGGTGAGCGTCGCCATCAATGCGTGGTATGGACCGTTCTATGACCTGATCCAGCAGGCGCTCGCAAAGACGGCGCCGGTGACCGCAATGCAACTCTACCTCGGCATGTTGGGCTTTGCCGGCATCGCCTTCGTGGCGATCACCGTCGGCGTGCTCAACCTCTTCTTCGTCAGCCATTGGATCTTCCGCTGGCGCACGGCGATGAACGAATACTACATGGCACACTGGCCGAAGCTCAGGCACATCGAGGGCGCCTCGCAGCGTGTCCAGGAAGACACGATGCGCTTTTCCTCCACGGTCGAAAGCCTTGGCGTCAGCCTCGTCAGCTCGGTCATGACGCTGATCGCCTTTCTGCCGGTGCTATTCAAGATCGGCGCTAATATCACCGAGTTGCCGCTGATCGGCGAGGTGCCGCACGCGCTCGTCTGGGCCGCAATCTTCTGGTCGATCTTCGGAACAGTCTTCCTCGGATTGGTCGGCATCAAGCTGCCGGGCCTCGAGTTCCGCAACCAGCGCGTCGAAGCCTCCTACCGCAAGGAACTCGTCTACGGCGAAGACCATGCCGACCGCGCGACGCCGCCGACTGTCGCCGAGCTTTTCGCCAATGTGCGCCGCAACTATTTCCGGCTCTATTTCCACTACATGTATTTCAACGTCGCCCGCATCTTCTATCTGCAGGCGGATAACCTCTTCAGCCTGATCGTGCTCGTGCCGTCGATCGTCGCCGGCAAGCTGACGCTCGGCTTGATGACGCAGATCAACAACGTCTTCGACCAGGTGCGCGGCTCGTTCCAGTATCTCGTCAATTCCTGGACGACCATCGTCGAGCTGTTGTCGATCTACAAGCGCCTTCGCACCTTCGAATCCGCGATCGAAGGCGAGCCGCTGCCGGATATCGACCAACGCTATCTGGAGCGCGAGGCTGGCATCGTTCACGCCGACGGCTAGAGTCGTCGGCTGTGAGGCCCTCTTAGGCGAACCGCATCGCTGTTCTCGCGCGAGCCTTTGCGGCCACTTCTTCACGGTCACGAGGAGGCTGGGAAGTCTCCAGTGAATCAAGCAACTCGTGGGCGCATTTCGCGATCGAATTGACCGCACGTTCGAACGCCGCCTCATTGCGTTTCGATGGTTTGGTCGTTCCGCTCAGCTTCCGCACGAACTGGAGCGCCGCATCATGGATCTCCTCGTCCGTTGCTGGCGGATCGAAATTGAAGAGGGGTTTGATATTCCGGCACATGACTAGCTCCCGGTCGTCTTCTCTCCGCCACTACGAGGAGGGTGGCGTAGGACAGAAGGTAGTCGCGTAAGCGCTAATTGCAAACGGACCAGATGGCCGCGCCGGCAAAAGGCGGAAGGGATGGCAATGCCTGCTTAAAGACCCGATGTTTGCGTCTGGTCCTGCAGCTTACCCCGCGCTTCGATCATCGGGATCGCCTCCGAATAGCTGACGCAGGCTACGTCCGCGCGACGGCAGACATCGCTGACCAGCCGGTCGAGCGCGCGCCAATAGGCGCCGCCGTTCATCTCGACGAAGTGAAAGCCCAGCTGCAGCGGGATGCGGCTGCCTGAATACTGCTTGTCGAAGGCTTCCTTGAAGGCGGCATAGGAGCGGTCTTCGAATGCCTTCGAATCGGCCTTGTCTTCCTCGCCGTTGGAGTGCCGAACGAAGAGGTTGTAGTCCATGCCGATGATCGGTTTTTCGCGCGGGCCCTCGGGGATCAGTGGCAGGCCGAAGCGGATGATGCCGTTTTCCTCGACCGGCAGGGTCGGCCCCTTGGTCACCAGGCTGGCGTCATAGGTGAAACCGGCCTTCCTTTCCGCGGCGATCATATCGGCGCCCGGCGTTGCCGAGAGATAGGGCGCGCGGAAGCCGTGGATGCCATGGTCGACCAGATCCTGCCAGCCCTTGGGTTCTTCGAGGTCGACGCTCTTCCAGGCATTCTTCAAGGTGGCGTGGAAGGTGGCGAACTCCTTGCCCCAATCTGCCTCGCTCCACTGCCGTCCATCGAAGTGGCCGCAGGCGTGGCTCGAGATGTCGTGCCCCTCGAGGTGGGCGTGCCAGATGTTGCCGAGCCGCTCGCGAATCTCGTCGTCGCCCTGGGCAAAGCCGACATTGGATTTGCCAAGCTTCTGGTGCGGCGCCTGATAGGCCTTCTTGGTCGCCTGGTTCATCAGGAAGGTGCAGGAGAGGAAGTAGGTGAAATGGGCGCCGTTCTTGGCGGCCATCTCACGGCTTTTCTGCCAGAGCGCATTGTCGTGCGCACCGTCGAACGAGATCATCACCAGCTGTTTCGGCTGGTCGACAGCGCCCGCTGTGCCTGGAATAAACAAAGAGAGGGCGAGGGAGGCCTGGAAAAAAGAACGAAACATGGACACCGCGAGAATTTGTTTGCGGCTTTCCTGTTACAGAAATGCGGCGAAGCTGCGGTGACGCTGGCGTTTTTGCGCGGCTCCGGCTAAGTCTCGGAAAACGCACAGGAGATCGCCATGACATTGCTTATCGTCGGCATCATCATTTTCCTCGGACTTCATCTCATACGCGTCATCGCGCCCGGCTTTCGGCAGTCCATGATCGATAGTCTCGGCGAGAACGGCTGGAAGCTGGCGTATTCCATCGTCAGCATTCTCGCGCTGATCCTGCTGATTTACGGCTTTGGTCAGGCCCGTCAGGTGACCGGCTTGCTCTACACGCCGCCGGTCTGGATGGCGCACATCACCCTGACCCTGATGCTGCTCGCAATGATCTGTCTGGTCGCCTCGCTGCTGCCGGCGGGGTATATCGCCGTCAAGGCGAAGCATCCGATGGTGCTTTCGGTGAAGATCTGGGCCTTCTCGCACCTGCTGGCCAATGGCGAGACCTCTTCGGTACTGCTGTTTGGTGCTTTCCTGGCATGGGGTGTGATCCTGCGGATTGCGCTGAAGCGTCGTGAGCGCGCCGGCGAGCTCACCCTTCGTCCGTTCGTCTCGGGCAAGTATGATCTCTATGCCGTCATCATCGGCGCGATCGCCTGGGCGCTCATCACGTTCAAGCTGCACGAGCTATTGATTGGCGTGGCTCCGATCGTTATGTGACGAATCTTTCCAATCCCCCTTACAACTGCTGAAAAATGGGGTAGAAGGCGCCACAATGTGCGTGCAACCCGCATGCCGAAGCATATCCGCGGCCGGAGACGAGAATGGCATTCAACGACGACAGCTTCATTCGTGAAGTTAATGAGGAACTGCGTTCCGACCAGGTGAAAGGCGCATGGCGCCGGTTCGGCCGCTACCTGATCGCGCTCGCCGTCCTGATCGTTCTCGGCACCGTCGGCTACAAGGTCTATGAATATTGGGACGACAACCAGTCCTCCGGCGCGGGTGACAAGTTTATCGCTGCCATGAAACTCGCCGACGAGAACAAGCACGACGAGGCGCTGGCAGCGCTTGAGACGCTCGAAAAGGAAGGCCACGGAGCCTATCCGATCCTCGCGCGGATGCGTGCCGCAAGCGTTCTCGCCCAGAAGGGCGATACGGCGGGTGCTGTGGCGGCCTTTGAGGTGATCGGCAAGGATAACGCCGCGCCGGCAGCTGTGCGCGATGCCGCCAGAATGCGCGCCGGCTGGCTGCTGATCGAAGGTGGCACCTACGAACAGGTCTCGGCCCAGGTTGAGGAAATGGCTGTTCCCGGCAACGCCTTCCGTCACTCCGCCCGCGAAGCACTCGGCCTTGCTGCCTACAAGGCTGGCAACATGCCGCAGGCACGCCAGTGGTTCCAGGCGATCGCCGACGACGCGCAGAGCCCGCGCAATGTTGCCAATCGCGCCCAGATGATGCTTGATAACATCACCGCATCCGGCAAGGCGCCCGCCGCACAGGGCTGAAAGTAAGGAATATCAATGAGCTTCACGGTCGCCATCGTCGGTCGCCCGAATGTTGGCAAGTCGACGCTTTTCAACCGCCTAGTTGGGAAGAAGCTGGCGCTTGTCGACGACACGCCGGGTGTCACCCGCGACCGTCGCCCCGGCGAGGCGCGGCTCGTCGACCTGCGTTTCACCATCGTTGATACCGCCGGTCTTGAAGAGGCCCATGAAGAGAGCCTGCAGGGCCGCATGCGCGCCCAGACCGAAGCGGCGATCGATGAAGCCGACCTTTCTCTGTTCGTCGTCGATGCCAAGACGGGCCTGACGCCTGTCGACACGGCGCTCGCGGAAATGCTGCGTCGTCGCGGCAAGCCGGTCGTGCTCGTGGCCAACAAGTCGGAAGCTCGCGGCTCGGACGCTGGGTTTTACGACGCTTATTCGCTCGGCCTTGGCGAGCCGACTCCGATCTCGGCGGAGCACGGGCAGGGGATGCTCGATCTCAGGGATGCGATCGTTGCCGCGCTTGGCGAAGACCGGGCGTTTCCGCCGAAGGAAGATGTCGCCGTCACCGACGTCGATATCCCTCAGTCGTCCGGCGAGGAAGGCGAGGAAGAGGAAGAACCCGTATACGACGACACCAAGCCGCTGCGTGTGGCGATCGTCGGCCGCCCGAATGCCGGCAAGTCGACCCTGATCAACCGCTTCCTGGGTGAGGACCGGTTGCTGACCGGACCGGAAGCCGGAATCACACGCGACTCCATCTCGGTTGAATGGGACTGGCGCGGCCGCACCATCAAGATGTTCGACACGGCAGGCATGCGCCGCAAGGCCAAGGTGATCGAGAAGCTGGAAAAGCTTTCGGTTGCAGATACGCTCCGCGCCATCCGCTTCGCCGAACTTGTCGTCATCGTCTTTGACGCGACGATCCCCTTCGAGAAACAGGATCTGCACATCGTCGATCTCGTGCTGCGCGAGGGCCGGGCTGCCGTGCTCGCCTTCAACAAGTGGGACATGATCGAGGAGCCGCAGGCGGTTCTCGCGGACCTGCGCGAAAAGACCGACCGGCTGCTGCCGCAGGCGCGAGGAATCCGCGCCGTACCGATCTCCGGCCAGACGGGTCGCGGGCTCGACAAGCTGATGCAGTCGATCATCGATACGGACAAGGTCTGGAACAAGCGCATCTCGACCGCTCGCCTCAACCGTTGGCTGGAGCAGCAGCAGGTTCAGCATCCGCCACCGGCAGTCTCCGGTCGCCGTATCAAGCTCAAGTATATGACGCAGGTGAAGGCTCGCCCGCCGGCCTTCATGATCTCCTGCACGCGCTCGGACGCGTTGCCGGAATCCTATACGCGTTATCTGATCAATGGCTTGCGCAACGATTTCGACATGCCGAGCGTGCCGATCCGCATTCACTACCGCTCGCCCGAAAATCCGTACGAATCGAAGAAAAGACGGAGCTGATCAAGCGAGCAATCTTACCTCTCATAACGCGACAGCGTATCGCGTAGTGTGATGATATCTGCCGCCAGCCGCTTCAGTTCTGCAAATTCCCGGCCCGATGCATCCAGAATGCAGCCGGGAATGGATGCCGCACGCTTCCTGAGTTCGCGGCCTTCCTCAGTCAGGCCAATAATGACGACACGCTCGTCCTCCTTGCCGCGCTGCCGCTTGATGTAGCCGGTCGCTTCCATGCGTTTGAGGAGGGGGGTAAGGGTGCTCGACTCGAGATGCAGCTTCTCGCCGATGCCGCCGACAGTCTGTCTGTCTTCCTTCCAGAGAGTGACCATTACCAGATATTGCGGGTATGTGAGATCCAGTGCGTCAAGCATCGGCTTGTAGACGCGGTTCATCGCGTGGTTCGCGGTGTAGAGGGCGAAGCACATAAAATCGTCGAGGTTGAGATCGTCGCTCATGTCGTGTTCTCCGGAAATGATCTAATTATATCGCGCAATAAATAATCGCAATCAAGTTTGTTGCATAGGAGCTATGCCAGAATATTTATCGTTCGATAAACAATCGTGCGATAAACAAATGGCGTGTTCACGACGAACCGCAACCAAGAGGACTGGACAATGTCGACCATCAAGACCGCACTCTCCGCAGCCACGATCCTGGCAGCCACCACATTCGGCGCCGCTGCCGATCCGGTATTGGAACCGACGACGCAGAAGTTCATCGACGCGCTGGCCGGCGCCAAGCCGATCTACACGCTGTCTCCGTCCGACGCCCGCGACGTACTTGCCGGAGCGCAGAAGGGCGATGTCAAGAAACTCGCCGCCAAGGAAGAGAACCTCACGATCAAGGCTGGTCCGACCGGCAGCATCAAGCTGCGCGTCGTCCGTCCGGAAGGCGCGAAGGGCAAGTTGCCCGTCGTGATGTATTTCCACGGTGGCGGCTGGGTTCTCGGCGATGCCGAGACGCATGACCGGCTCGTTCGCGAGATCGCCAACGGCGCCAAGGCCGCCGTCGTCTTCGTTGATTATGAGCGCTCGCCTGAGGCACGCTATCCGATCGCGATCGAGCAGGCCTATGCCGCTACGAAATACGTCGCTGAGCATCAGAAGGAATTCAACGTCGATGCGAGCCGCCTGGCAGTGGCCGGCGATAGCGTCGGTGGCAACATGACGGCAGCAGTGACCCTTCTAGCCAAGGAGCGGGGCGGTCTCGCAATCGATCAGCAGGTCATGTTCTATCCCGTGACCGACGCCAACTTCGAGACCGGCTCCTACAACCAGTTCGCCAATGGTCCCTGGCTGACCAAGGAGGCCATGAAGTGGTTTTGGAACGCCTATCTGCCTGACGAAGCCAAGCGCAAGGAGCCGACCGCTTCGCCGCTCCAGGCATCGCTCGACCAACTGAAGGGCTTGCCGCCGGCATTGATTATTACCGATGAGAACGACGTGCTGCGCGACGAAGGCGAGGCCTATGGCCGCAAGCTGACGCAAGCCGGCGTCAAGGTAACCTCCATCCGCTACAACGGTACGATCCATGACTTCGTGCTTCTGAACGCCATTGCCGAGACACCGGCAGTGCGCAGCGCGGTCTCGGTCGCCAGCCAGACGCTGCGCGAGGCGCTCAGCAAGTAACGCCTTCAGGTTCCCGAAGAGACTGGCCCGGCGGCTTCGCCGGGCTTTTTCGTTCTTGGCAGCGACTTGGCGGCAAATCGCCAGGCCTTTTTCCATTTCGGCGTAATGACACCGTTGGCAGCGCGGATGTTGTTGATGAACTGCGTGGTTGCCGCTTCCCAGGAATATTGAAGCGCGAGTTCGCGTGCTTTCTCGCGGGAAGCAGACAATGCGGTCAGGCAGGCCGTTTTCAGGTCGTCGTCGAGTGCTCCGACTTCGTTGTCGTCTCCGATGATGTCGAACGGGCCGGTGACAGGGTAGGCGGCCACGGGAACGCCTGACGCGAGGGCCTCGAGGATCGTATTGCCGAACGTATCCGTCAGCGACGGGAAGACGAAGACATCGGCCTGGGCATAGGCCTTTGCCAGCTCCTCGCCGACTTTTAGGCCGGTGAAATGCACATCGGGATAGCGTTTCTCGAGTTCCGTGCGGGCCGGCCCGTCACCGACGACGACCTTCGATCCGGGCAGGTCGAGATCCAGGAAGGCCGGCAGGTTCTTTTCCAGGGCAACGCGGCCGACTGTCATGAAGATCGGGCGGGTAAGGCTGAACGGCGCATCTTCCGGGGGCATGGGGCGGAAATGATCGGCATCAATGCCGCGGCTCCACGGCATGAGGTTTCGAATGCCCTTTTCGGAGAGTTCGCGCGCGAGGCTTGGGGTCGCGACCATGCAACCGGCGCCCGAGTTGTGAAACCAGCGAACGAAGGCGTAAAGCCAGCTCTTCGGTATGGGCAGGCGAGCCGAAACGTATTCCGGAAAGCGAGTGTGGTAGCTGGTGGAGAAAGGCATGCGATTCTTCAGACACCAGCGCCGCGCCGTCAGTCCCAACGGGCCCTCCGTCGCGATATGAACGTAGGAGGGCATGTGTTTCTTGATCTCGCGCGCGACGCGGCGGTAGCTCGCTATCGAGAGACGAATTTCGGGATACGTGGGGCAGGGCACGCTGTGAAAGCCCTGCGGCGTCACCATCGCCACGTCGATGCCCATCTTCGCCAGTTCGCGATTGGTGTTCTCGATCGAACGGACGACGCCGTTGACCTGCGGATGCCAGGCATCGCTGACAATCACCAGCCGTTCCGCCATGCCCAGCCGAGATGCATACCGGCCTTCGTTGCCTCCAACTTCCGACATATGTTGCAGCACGCCCCAATCCCATCCATGCCGCGCCCGCGGGGGCGCCGGCCCAATTCCCGGCTGACCCGGAGACTCGATTCCCGCGCCTCACATTCTGGCGGTCGTCGATGATGGAAATATTACAGTCGCACTGCGCCGATCGTTCGATGTTGCTCAGGTCTTGTCGATGCCGAGCTTTTCCCATGCGACGAGGGCGCCGTGTTCGCTAACCACGCGTGCGGCGACCTTCGCGGCAAACGCCGCTGCAGCAGGGGCGCCCTTCGTTTCGAGATAGCGGGCGAGAAATGCGCCGTTGAAACTGTCGCCGGCGCTGGTCGTGTCGACGACCTGTTCGACCTTTTCGGCTGGGACGAAGCTCTCCACGCCGTCGAAGCTCAGGGTCGCTCCCTCTGCGCCGTTCTTAACGACCACATCGGTCGCGCCAAGCGTGCGATACCGCTGGATCGTCGCAGCGATCGAGACGTCGCCGAAGTGCGTTGCTTCGTCGTCAAAACTCGGCAGCACCAGGGACGAGGCGCGCGCACCTTCGCTGATCGTCGCATGCATCACGTCATAGCCGGACCAAAGCCGCGGGCGGATATTGGGGTCGAAGGCCACGATCTTGCCGGCGGCCTTGGCGCGACGGACTTCGGCGAGCAACGTATCGGCGTCATTGCGAGACAGGATCGCAAGTGTGATGCCGGAGAAATAGATGACATCGCATGCCTCGATCGCCTCGCGCAGGAGCTCCGCATCGGCTGCCAGCTGGCGGGCGGCCGAGTTGTCGCGCCAGTAGCTGAAGGAGCGCTCGCCGTCCTTGAGGCTGATCATGTAGAGACCGGGCGCCTTACCCTTGATGCGCCTGATAAATTCCGTGCCGATGCCAGCCTGCTTGTAGAAGGCGATCATCTCATCGGACATGGCTTCGTCGCCGAGCGCGGTAAAATACTCCACCGACCAATCTGCCGGCAGGCAGGCGCGAGCATACCAGGCGGTGTTCAGCGTATCGCCGGCAAAGCCCTTGCGTAGCAATCCGGCGCCTGCCTGCGAAAGCTCCACCATGCATTCACCGATCGATAAAAAACGCCCGCTCACAGAAAGCCTCCCTGAATTTTCCCGTTTCGCTGATACGCGCAGAGCACCTTCCTGACAAGCCGCGAGCGGCATGTGCCTGCGGCATTAGGCCGGATTTGTTGACCGTGTGGACGGGGCGCATAATGACGCGCGTAGCTATGGGGATATGTTCATGCAGAAGATCCCAGTTTCTCTGATCGCCATTTCACTTATCGCGGGACTATCCCTCTCAGCTATTCCCGCTTTCGCACGCGGCGGAGGCAAGGGCCGAAAGATGGATTGCCAGACACTCGCCATGCAGGAGCGCAACTCCGTGGGCGGCAAGCTACCGAGCAAGGACATCAAGCGCCGCGACAAGATAAAGCGCAGAATGCAGAAACTTGGATGTGCGACGGATCCCGGCTGAAGGTTGTTTTTTGGCGCGCCCGCTTTAGTCTTGGCATGATTGCGTGATGCGGGAGATGATTGGCTGATGTCGGTTGCAGGCAAGACGGCGGACTGGTGGCGGGGTGCTGTCATTTATCAGGTCTATCCGCGATCCTTTCAGGATACCAACGGAGATGGTCTCGGAGACCTGAAGGGCATTACCCGGAGATTGCCCTATATCGCCAACCTTGGCGTAGATGCGATCTGGCTCTCGCCGTTCTTCAAGTCACCCATGGCCGACATGGGTTACGATGTTTCGGATTATTGCGATGTCGATCTGATCTTTGGCACGCTTGATGATTTCGATGAAATGATGGCGGCCGCCCATGGGCTCGGCCTCAAGATCATCATCGATCAGGTCATTTCCCATACCTCCGATGTTCATCCCTGGTTTGTCGAAAGCCGCTCGAGCCGGACCAATCCCAAGGCGGACTGGTATGTGTGGGCGGACCCGAAACGGGATGGGACGGCCCCCAACAACTGGCTCTCGATCTTCGGTGGACCAGGATGGGAATGGGACGGCGTGCGCCGGCAGTATTACCAGCATAACTTCCTGACCTCGCAGCCGGATCTCAACTTCCACAGTCCGGAGGTTCAGGATGCCGTGCTTGCCACCGTGAAGTTCTGGCTCGACCGCGGCGTCGACGGCTTCCGCCTCGACACTGTCAATTATTACTTCTGCGACAGGCTGCTTCGCGACAACCCTCCGCATGCGCCCGATGAGAGCGATACCGGTCTCGATGCGCCGGATACCAACCCGTACGGCATGCAGAACCACCTCTACGACAAGACGCAGCCGGAGAATGTCGGCTTCCTCCGGCGGTTCCGGGCGCTGCTTGATCGCTACGAGGCGCGCGCGACGGTCGGCGAGGTCGGCGACGGTGCCCGCTCGCTGAAGACCGTCGCCGCCTATACGGGCGGCGGCGACAAGCTGAACATGTGCTACACCTTCGACCTGCTCGGACCGGACTTTACCGCGACGCATATTCGAAACTGCGTCGATGCCTTCCAGAAATCGGTTGCCGATGGGTGGGTATGCTGGGCGTTCTCGAACCACGACGTCAACCGTCATCTGAGCCGCTTTGCCAAGGCGGCAGCAGAGCGGCCCGTGATCGCCAAGCTCGCCATGTCTGTGCTGGCGACGCTGCGCGGCTCGATCTGCCTCTACCAAGGAGAAGAACTTGGGCTTCCCGAGGCCGAGCTCGCCTTCGAGGATCTGCGTGATCCCTATGGCATCCGCTTCTGGCCGGCGTTCAAGGGACGTGACGGATGCCGCACTCCGATGCCCTGGGAGGCTGCCAAGGCGCATGCCGGCTTTACGAGCGCCGAGAAGTCATGGTTGCCGGTGCCTTATGAGCAGGCGGCGCTTTCCGTCGATACGCAGGAGAGCGATCCGAATTCCGTGTTGCACCACTACCGGCAGACGCTCAATTTCCGGAAAAGCCACCCGGCTTTGCTCAATGGCACTATGGAATTCATCGGTACCAATCAGGACCTTCTCGCCTTCACGCGCAGCAAGGGAAGCGAGAAGCTGCTCTTCGTCTTCAACCTGACGCGCAAGCCCGCGCAGTTCATCCCGCCGGCCGGAATGGTGATCGGAGAACGGCTGGCGATGCCGGGCTTCGCGGCGGCAGCCGGAACCGGTCCAATCAAGCTGGCCGCACTCGATGCATTCTGCGCACGGGTGGCTGGCTAAATTAGACGCTCACCCGACGAGGGCGAACTTGTCGACGTCCACCATTCCGCGATCCGAGATCTTCAGGTGCGGAATGACCGGGAGCGGCAGGAAGGCCACCTGCAGGAAGGGTTCCTCAAGCGTCGTGCCGAGCGCGTAGGCGGCCTTGCGTAGATGGTGGAGTGTGTCGCGCACCGTCTCGTAGGTCTCGAGGCTCATCAGGCCGGCAATGGGCAGGGCGATCTCGCCGGTGACCTTGCCATCCTCGACGACAACGAAGCCGCCGTTGATTTCGCCGAGGCGATTGGCGGCGAGGGCCATGTCATCCTCGCTGACGCCGACGACGCAGATGTTGTGACTGTCATGCCCGACGGTCGAGGCGATCGCACCTTTCTTCAGGCCGAAGCCCTGGACGAAACCATTGGCATGGTTGCCGTTCTTGCCGTGCCGCTCGATGACGGCGACTTTGATGATGTCATTGCCGAGATCGACGTCAGTCTGGTTGCCCTTCACCGGTAGCCGGTAGCGGCGATGTTCGGTGATGATCTTGCCGGGCGTGACGCCGATCACAGGGGTTTCGCCGTCGGCGACGGGAACGCCGAAGTGCGCGGCGTTGACGGGCCGGGCCTTGACGCTATCAAGGCCGACCGGTTCGACGGGCTTGCGCGTGGCGAAAAGCTCTGGGGTCACTTGGCGCCCAGCGGCAAAGACGAGATCTGCGCGGCAGTTTTCGAGGCTGTCGATGACCACGAGGTCTGCACGCCAGCCGGGGGCTACGAGACCGCGGTCCCTCAGGCCGAAGGCACGGGCAGCCGAGATCGACGCGGCGCGATAAATGGCCAGCGGCTCGACGCCGTTCTTGATCGCGGTCCGGATCATGTAGTCGAGATGGCCTTGCTCGGCGATGTCGAGGGGATTGCGGTCATCAGTGCAAAGGGCGAGGTACGGCGACAGGCGCTCGGTGATGATGGGCATCAGGGCCGCCAGATCCTTCGACACGGAACCCTCGCGCACGAGGATATGCATGCCCTTTCGCATCTTTTCTAGCGCTTCGGCAGCACTGGTGCATTCATGCTCGGTGCGGATGCCGGCGGAGAGGTAGCCATTCAGGTCATTGCCCGAGAGCAGGGGGGCGTGGCCGTCGATATGCTGCCCCTGGAAGGCATCGAGCTTGGCCATGCAGATGGGATCCTTGTGGATCACACCGGGGAAGTTCATGAACTCGGCGAGGCCGATGACCTTCGGATGATGGCGAAATGGAAGGAGACGTTCGATCGGCAGATCTGCGCCCGATGTTTCCAGATGTGTGGCGGGCACGCAGGAGGAGAGTTGGACACGGATGTCCATGATCGTTTCGAGGGACGAATCGAGGAAATACTGAATGCCTTCGGTGCCGAGAACATTTGCAATCTCGTGCGGGTCGCAGATGACTGTCGTTACGCCATAGGGCAGGACGCAGCGGTCGAATTCGTGCGGCGTCACCAGCGACGACTCGATGTGGAGATGCGTATCGATGAAGCCCGGCACCACGATCTTGCCCGAGATATCGATCTCGGTTTCGCCGTCGTAGCTGCCGCACGTGCCGACGATACGATCCTGTGCGATCGCGACATCGGATGCCACCAGTTCGCCGGTCACGAGGTCGAAGAAGCGTCCGCCTTTCAGAACGATGTCGGCGGGCAGGCGGCCCGTCCCTTGGTCGATAAGGCGTTCGAGCTTGGCGGTCATGGCATCCTCGTGCTGGCGTTTCACCAGTTATAGCCCATGTGTCTGACAAAGCGAGATCGGCTTTGTCGGCCGGTCCACAAACGAAAACCGGGCGCCCCAGAGGGACGCCCGGCGATCGAAATCGGAAGATCGAAGGCTTATTCGGCCGGAACGATCTTGCCAGCTTCCCACTTGTAGAGCGCGAAGCTCTGCGAAGTCAGGTCGCCGGTTTCGCCGTAGGTCAACTTGCCGATTGCCGTCGGGATCGCTTCGCCGCCCTTCAGCGCCTTGGCGACTGCTTCGGAATCCTCAGCGCTGCCAGCCTTCTCGATACCTGCCTTCAGGACTTCGACTGCGGCGTAGGCGTTGAGCGTGAAGGCTTCGGCCGGGATGCCCTTGGCCTTCAGCGCATCGGCAGCTGCCTGCGAATCCGGGCTCTTGGTCGCATCCATGGCATTGGTGAAGATCGTGCCGCCGGCTGCGTCAGTACCGATGTTCCAGAACTCGCTGTTCGAGAGGCCGTCGCCGCCGATGATGACGGCCTTGACGGACAGGTCATGCAGCTGGCGGGCCAGCAGGCCGCCTTCCGGGTGATAGCCGCCGAAATAGACGACATCGACGTTCTCGGCCTTCAGACGGGTGGTCAGCGCGCTGAAATCCTTGTCGCCAGGGGTCAGGGAGTCGTCGAGCACTTCCTTGATGCCGCCAGCATTCAGTGTGGCCTTGAATGAATCGGCCAGGCCCTTACCGTAGGCGCCCTTGTCGTTGATGATCGCAACGCGCTTGTCCTTGAAGTTCTTCAGGACGTAGTTGGCGGCGACTTCGGCCTGCTGGTCGTCGCGACCGCAGGTGCGCAGGACGTTGGCGAGGCCACGCTTGGTGAGGTCTGGTGCGGTTGCCGTCGGGGTGACCATCAGCACGCCGTTCTCAGCAAGAACGTCGGAAGCCGGGATCGCGACGCCCGAGGTGACCGGGCCGACGACGAAGCGGATACCGTCGCCGACGAGCTGGTTTGCAGCGGAAACGCCCTGCTTGGGTTCGCCGGCATCGTCGGCATATTTGAGGATGACTTTCTCGCCGAGGATGCCGCCCTTCTTGTTGATCTCGTCAACAGCAGCCTGCGCGCCATTCTTCACCTGATCGCCATAGGCGGCAACGGGGCCAGTCAGCGGCGCGATGAGGCCGATGGTGACGTCAGCATGGGCGAGCGGCGCAAAGGCAAGCGAGGCGACGAGCGCCGCCGACAAAGTCTTCAGACTCATTTTCTTTCTCCTTGGGTGGGTATCAAAACCCGCGATTTAAGTGCCGCGGCGGCGAGCCCAGATCGTCAACAACCCTTGCAGGGGGATGCGCCAAGAGACGATGAGCAGCCGCGCGCCGAAACACCCGCCCTCCATATTTGGCTTCGACGGACGCTTTGCAAGTTTCTTAGGAATTTACTGTCGATTTCGCAAGAAGATAAAGAAATAGGGCCCGCTTTTGCCTGATTTGACAAAAGCGGGCCCCGAAAACGCGTCGTTTAGATGTTATTTTGCAAAATTTCGCGCAGTTTTCCGAAGAGCTCGTCGATGTGGTGCTTTTCGATGATGAGCGGCGGCGAGAGCGCGATGATGTCGCCGGTAGTGCGGATCAACAGGCCCTTCTCATAGGCCTTCAGGAAGGCGGTAAAGGCGCGCTTGGTCGGCTCGCCGGCGATCGGATCGAGCTCGATCGCGCCGATCAGGCCGGTGTTTCTGATGTCGATGACATTCGGGCAGTCCTTCAGGGAGTGCAGCCCGTCGGCCCAGTAATCCGAGAGCTCGGCGGCGCGGGTCAGGAGGCCTTCTTCCTTGTATGTGTCGAGCGTGCCGAGTGCTGCGGCGCAGGCGATCGGGTTGCCGGAGTAGGTGTAACCGTGCATGAACTCGATCATGTGCTCGGGGCCGCTCATGAACGCGTCATGGATCTCTGCGGTCACGAAGACCGCGCCCATAGGAATCACACCGTTGGTCAGGCCCTTTGCGGTGGTGATCATGTCCGGCTTGACGTCGTAGTACTGGGCAGCGAACGGCGCGCCGAGGCGGCCAAAGCCGGTGATGACTTCGTCAAAGATCAACAGGATGCCGTGCTTGGTGCAGATTTCGCGGAGCTTCTGCAGGTAGCCCTTCGGCGGGATCAGCACGCCGGTCGAACCGGCAATCGGCTCGACGATGACGGCGGCAATCGTCGAAGCGTCGTGTAGCGTGACGATGCGCTCGAGCTCGGTCGCCAAGTCGCCGCCATGCTCGGGCTGGCCGCGGGTGAAGGCGTTCTTGCCCGGCTGATGCGTGTGGGGCATGTGGTCGACGCCCGTCAGCAGCGTGCCGAACATCTTGCGGTTGGAAACGATGCCGCCGACGGAGATGCCACCGAAGTTGACCCCATGATAGCCGCGTTCGCGGCCGATCAGACGGAAGCGCGAGCCGTTCCCCTTCACACGATGGTAGGCGAGGGCGACCTTCAGCGCCGTCTCGACCGATTCAGACCCCGAATTGGTGTAGAGAACGTGGTCCATGCCTTCGGGTGCGATGTCGACGAGGCGGTTCGCGAGTTCGAACGCCTTGGGGTGGCCGAGCTGGAAGGCCGGCGCGTAGTCGAGCTCACCAGCCTGTTCGCGGATCGCTTCGGTGATCTTCGGCCGGCAGTGGCCAGCATTCACGCACCAGAGGCCGGCGGTGCCGTCGAGCACCTGACGGCCGTCATGGGTCTGGTAGTACATGTCCTTGGCGCTGACGAAAAGACGCGGCTCCTTCTTGAACTGGCGGTTCGCAGTGAAGGGCATCCAAAAGGCCCGAAGGTCGTTTGGCGTGGTATTGAGGCGATTGGACATGCTGTTCTCCATGGCCGTTTCGGAGGCCCTTCCCAGTATTGGCTGATGCGGTTTTTTTACTGCCCGGTCAAATTATCAGCGGTTCTTCGGGCGTCAAGCCGCTGACATTGCCGTCAGGCCGTTGCATCGGAGGTACGCGCAAAAAATAGACCGGCATCGCTGCCGGTCTAAAAGTATGTAAACGTGCTGAAATGAGGTTGCCACACTATTCCGGATGCATTTCACGGCAGTGGGGCTTATCAGCTGACATTATGTCAGCTTGTCCTTACGCCGCGGACTTTGCCTGGCTTTGAACAGAGTAGATGTCGGTGAGGGCTTCGAGGATCCTGAGGACCGGCTCGGAGCTGCTGGAGTAGTAGATCGTCTGGGCGTCGCGGCGCGTCTTCACCAGTTTCTGGGCGCGCAGCTTTGACAAGTGCTGCGACAGCGCGGACTGGCTCAAGCCAACCTCCTGCGCCAGCGCACCGACCGGGATTTCGCCCTTCACGAGGTTGCAGAGAATGAGAAGCCTTTTCGGGTTTGCCATTGCGGACAAGAGCGCAGCGGCAATATTCGCATTGGCGGTTAAATCGATTGTGTCCATATCTTCTTCCCGATGTGAAACTAATTTCAAAAACGCATGTTCCCGCTCAATGCCGGACGGCGAAAACTATCAATACGGCGTCAAGATTGTATATAGCTAAATTTCAGGTATTGCGGATTTTATGTTAGATATATGGAAATAAACGTCCTCGATGTCCTCTGCGACGGCAGCGAATTCGCAACGCAGAAGCAAATCACCCGAAATCAGATCGAAACCGGCGCAGTCCACTCCACAAATGCGCCAATCGCCGCCGTTGCCGGCCTTCAAACTCGCTGCGGTCATGGGGGCGAGATCGGGGCTTGTACCTAGTAATTCTTGCACTATCGCATCGGCCTGCGCCGCCACGTTCTCGTTCCCGGGGGATCGAATCGTCAGGTCGTCTCCATCAAGAAGATAGGCGCGACCAAACCCACCATTCAGGCTCGCGGATTGCGGCACCAGCCGGAGGAAGCGGAAATCCGGGAAATCGATATAGAGCTTTGCCTTGGCATGGCGGTTGAGGAAGCGGCTGCGAATCCGGGCATGGATGACGCTGTCGCGCTCGACCGGTTCGGCAAGGCATTGGGTCGTCAAGCGCGGATAGGCCAGTGGATCGCCCTTGCCGGGCTCGCCCGTCAGAAGCGACGCACGGCGATCGGCGTCGAGCGCGCGGGTATGCGTCGACAGGCCCGACACGAGAATGACGGGAACGCCATCGATGTCGGTGCCGAGAAGTACCCGGCTGGCAAATGGGAAGCCGGTCTCGGGATCGAGGACGGCGATTGCAGCATAACGGGCGGAGCGGAGAAGCGTGCGCGCGAGCTTGCGGGCTTCTCCGTCCGTTTCCCTGAGAACGGAAGCTTGATCTTTCATGTCCACTTTTCTGACCGAAGCGGACGGTCGGATCAAGCTTCTTCTTTGCGGCGATGCTGCGTCAGACCCTCAACGATATCCTGGGCCGAAATGGTACCGATGATCGCGCCGTTTTCCACCACCCCGATACTGCCGGGCTGGCGCGACAGTGCATCGAGAATGTCGATCAATGGCGTCTCGGCGCGCGCAGTGCCGCTGACGCTTGCGCCAGCGGCGGCGTGGCCGAGGCCTGGCTGCATTACGTCCTGCGCCGTCAGCATGCTGATCGGATTCATGTGCTGGACGAAATCGGCGACGTACTGGTCGGCGGGGTTTTTGACGATCTCCTGCGGCGTGCCGCATTGGATGATGCGCCCGCCCTCCATGATGGCGATGCGGTTGCCGATGCGGAAGGCCTCATCCAGGTCGTGGCTGACGAAGAGGATCGTCTTCTTCAGCCGCCGCTGGAACTCGAGAAGCTCGTCCTGCAGGCGCGTGCGGATAAGCGGATCGAGCGCCGAGAACGGCTCGTCCATCAGCAGGATCGGCGCACCGGTCGCGAAGGCACGAGCGAGGCCAACGCGTTGCTGCATGCCGCCGGACAATTCATTGACCTTGCGGTCCGCCCATTTGGTCAGGTTGACCAGTTCGAGCTGTTCGCCCACGCGCTTCTTGCGCTCGGCCTCGGGCATGCCCGCAAGCTCAAGGCCGAAGCCGACATTTTCCGCGACCGTTCGCCACGGCAGCAAGGCAAACTGCTGAAACACCATGGAAACGGTGTGCATGCGCAGGTCGCGCAGGCCCTTGGCGGTGGTCTTGTAGGGATTGCAGGGGCCGTTTGGCGTTGCGACCGAAACCTCGCCGCGCACGACGGGCGCCAGCCCGTTTACGGCCCGCAGGAGGGTGGACTTGCCGGACCCAGAAAGTCCCATGAGGACGAGGATCTCGCCTTCCTGCACGGAGAGCGAGGCATCCGCCACGCCGAGAACAAGACCAGTCGCAGCACCGATCTCGTCGCGGTTTTTGCCCTGATCGGCCAAAACCAGGGCGTTTTCCGGCTTGTCGCCGAAGACGATGCTGACGTTGTCGAAACGGACCGCAGTCATACGCCTTCTCCTTCACCCGCAGTGCGGAACATTCGGTCGAGAATGATGGCCAGGATGACGATGCAGAGACCCGCTTCGAAGCCCTTGGCGACGTTGACCGTATTGAGTGCACGAACCACCGGCACGCCGAGGCCGTCGGCGCCGACAAGCGCGGCGATGACCACCATCGACAACGATAGCATGATCGTCTGCGTCAGGCCTGCCATGATCTGTGGCATGGCAAAGGGCAGCTCGACCTTGCGCAGCACCTGCATCGGCGTAGCGCCGAAAGATTCTGCCGCTTCCACCAGGGAGGAAGGGGTCGAGATGATACCGAGGCGCGTGAGGCGGATGGGGGCGGGGATTGCGAAGATCACGGTTGCGATCAAGCCCGGCACCATGCCGAGTCCGAAAAGGATAAGTGCAGGAATGAGATAGACGAATGTCGGAATGGTCTGCATCAAGTCGAGGATCGGGCGCAGGGCGGAATAGACCCAGGCGCGGCGCGCGGCGGCGATGCCAAGAGGAATGCCGACGATCATGCTGACAAAGGTTGAGGCGAGTACCAGCGCCAGCGTCTCCGTCGTCTCCTTCCAGTACCCCTGGTTCACGATGAAGAGGAGGCCAAGACAGGTGAAGACGGCCACGACGATCGAGCGACGGAGCCAGTAGGCAATCGCCCCGATCCCGAGGATGACGATTAGTGGGTGAGGTTTCTGCAGAATGAAAAGCAGCCCGTCGATGACGTGGGACAGAATGAAGGCGAGCTGATTGAAAAACCAATCGGCGTTGGAGGTCAGCCAGTCCACGAAGGCTTTCGCCCAGGAGCCGATGGGAATTTTAGTGTCGGTGAGCCAGGTCAAGGGAGCGCCTATCCATTAGGAACAACAACATTTCGCGACGATAGCGAGATGGGGCGGCGCGAGCCGCCCCGCTCGTCGTTATCAGAGGCCGAGGCTCTTCTTGACGACCGCGAGGCCATCGCCGCTGTCATCGCGCGCCTTGACGCCGGCAAGCCACGGGTCAAGCGCGGAAGGATTGGCCTTCAGCCACTCTGTCGCTGCCTTTTCCGGCTCATCGCCGTCGTTCAGGATCTTGCCCATGATCTGGTTTTCCATCTCGAGCGAGAAAACCATGTTCTTGAGCAATGCACCGACGTTCGGGCACTCATTGAGATAGCCCGCGCGCACGTTGGTGAAAACCTTCGCGCCGCCGAAGTCCGGCCCGAAGACATCGTCACCACCGGTCAGATAGGTCAGCTTGAAGTTGTCGTTCATCGGATGCGGCTCCCAGCCGAGGAAGACAACGGGCTTGCCTTCCTTCTCGGAGCGAGCCACCTGCGCCAGCATGCCCTGTTCGGAAGACTCGACCACTTCCATGCCCTTGAGGCCGAAGGTGTTCTTTTCGATCAGATCCATGACGAGGCGGTTACCGTCGTTTCCGGGCTCGATGCCGTAGATCTTGCCGTCAAGGTCATCCTTGTGAGCTGCAATATCCTTGAAATCCTTGATGCCGAGCTCAGCGCCCTTGGCGTTGGTCGCCAATGTGTATTTTGCGCCGACGAGATTCGGTCCGAAGGATTCGACCGATTTATCATCAAGGAAGGGGCGAACGTCTTTTTCCTGTGTCGGCATCCAGTTGCCGAGGAAGATGTCGATGTCCTTGTTCTTTAGCGATTGGTAGGTTACCGGCACGGAAAGAACTTTGACGTCAGGGGTATAGCCTAGTCCCTTCAGCACGACTGCTGCAGTCGCCGTTGTGGACGTGATGTCAGTCCAGCCGACGTCCGAAAAATGAACGGTGGAACAACTGTCTGGATCTGCGGCGAGTGCAGCGGTTGCGACAGAGAGAGCGGCAACTGCGGTGGCGGTGATCAGTATGAATGCGCTTGTCGTTTTCATTTATAGACTCCCAGTCTTACGTTCCCAAGCCAAGCACCAATAGCCGAGTTTTACAAGCGACCTCAGCGCGTTTGCGCCGCATTGCAGTACTCGATTGCGACGTGGGTCATTTTTCCGCCAGCGCTGAGATTTCAAAGGTTTTTGGCGATTTTTGGTCCTGAATTTCCTGTGACTATCAGAATGAGGGACTTTTCTTCGCGGTTTCGAGCTTCCAAGAAGCGAAAGACGGAGAAAACGATGGCAAAGCTCTATTTCAACTACTCGACCATGAACGCCGGCAAGTCGACGATGCTGCTGCAAGCCGCCTACAACTACGAGGAGCGCGGCATGCGTGTCGTTCTGCTGATTGCGGCCTTCGACGAGCGTGCTGGAAAGGGGATTATCGGTTCCCGGATCGGCCTGCAGGCAAGCGCCGTCGCCTTCGAACCGGAAGCTGACCTCCAGGCCTTGATCGGCGAACTCGGCAAGGAGGGAGAACCGATCGCCTGCGTCTTTGTCGATGAGGCTCACTTCATGACGCGCGAGCAGGTCTGGCAGCTCGCCCGGGTCGTCGATCGCATGAATATACCTGTCATGGTCTATGGACTGAGAACTGATTTCCAGGGGCGCCTCTTCCCGGCGTCGCAGGAGCTTCTGGCGATTGCCGACGAGATGCGCGAGGTGCGGACCATCTGCCATTGCGGACGCAAGGCGACGATGGTGGTGCGTCTCGACGCAAATGGAAAGGTGCTGCGCGAAGGCGCACAGATCGATGTCGGCGGCAACGAAAAATACGTCTCGCTCTGCCGGCGTCACTGGGATGATGCAGTGAACGGGGATGGCTCGCCACGGCGGTGTGACCGGTCCTCAAAGTGATTCCGGTTTGGCAGCTTATGCGCTAGGTTCGCGATAACCGATTCATGGAGCCGCCCGGTGCGCAAGCCCTTCTCCTTCGATACCCAGCTCGAAGCCGCGCGAGCGCTCGTGGAGCAATTGCGTCTTGAAGCCAAGGTCTGCGTCGAATTCATCAACGAGTTCGCACGCCAGGCGGCTGCCGTCGATGACGAACGGTTTCTGGTCGAGAATGGCCGCTTCCAGGCGTTTGTTGCAAACGGCGCGAGCTTGACCAATCTTCTTGCTGAGCTCGTTTTCGTCCTCGACACGCTGACGGTCAAGATTTCGGCGGATCTCGATGGTTTCCGTGGCCTGACCGCCGGCGAAAGATTCATCGGTCGTTTTTCGCGCCAGCGGATGTGGCGTCGCCACAGCGCGCGCGTGCGCGCAGCCCCTGTCGTGGAGCGGCTTCGCGACCTGCTGGTGAAGTCCGAAGCCACGGCAGGTGTCATCGCGATCTACCGCACGATTGCGATCGACTTTCACAAGCTGGGTGAGCATGGGCTGATCGGCATCGTCGAGCAGCGCCGTCGGCTTGTCGACAAGATCGACATCGCCCGCCTTCGCATCCGGGAATTGAACGCCAAGGCACTGACGACGCAGGGCAGGATCGGCCTATACGGAAGCAGAGCCGAATGGGAGCTTATGGAACAAGAGCGGCGCTCGCTGAAAGCGGAGGCCGACCGTGTTGCCGATGAGGAACACGGAATGCGCGAGGAGAGCCAGCGCCGCGAACGCTTCATCAATCTCTTCCAGGTTTTCGTCGATGCGCTGAATAGCCAGGTGGGCCAGTGCAACGCCCTCAGGCGCAAGATGTTGATAGACACCGAAGAGCGGCTGCTGATCTATCAGGCGCAAGTCGACACCGACATCCCGGGATCGAAGGTTCAGATTTCAGCGGAGCTCTTTCCCGCCATCGCCGGTCCGATTGAATTGTTTGAGCGCAACATGCTGGCGCCACAGGAATTGGAGCAGCGCAAGCGGGCCGCCGACGCCGTCTTCGCGAGCAAGTTCGAAGCTTTCCGGCAGGAGCCGGAGGAGGGCTTCTCAGTGCCGATCATCGATACGACGGAAATCTCCAGGCGACTGCGCTTCCGTTTTCTGCGTCCTGGCTTCTGGCCGAAGAAACAATAATATCAGCACGATATTGTTCTTCCTGGAGCGAGCGCATATGTCAGTGCGCAGACCAAGCTTATCAAGGAGAAGACGATGCTCGACCGGATCGCCGGTTTTTTCAGGCTGATCGGCCGAACAATCGGACGCTGGGCGCGGGTTTTCTTTGCCTGGGCTTTCTGGCCATTCATCGCTGCCCGCGGCTGGTACGTTCAGCGGACTTGGATGATCCGCTTGCCGATCCTTGGTCTGATCGCGCTTCTTGCTGTCCTCTATTGCTATTTCATTTGGCAGACGCAGGTCTGGTCTAACTTCAATCCCTCCTTCGTGAATGAGTACAGACTTTCCGAGCGCAAGGTTCCTGCCGGCCAGGAGCTGCCGTCAACAGACGGAGCGGCAGCCAAGACTTGCCAGCGGTCGGCGATCGTCGATGTCGCAGCCGACCTGACCGATTTCAACGTCAACCAGAATGCGTGGATCTCCTCCATGCTTCTCTACCGTCTCGGCTTCTTCGGCATCGACTGGGATCACACGCCGTTTCTCGACAACAAGGCGTCGTTCCAGCGGGGCGTAAACCAGGCGGTTCGCCGCACCTCGGTCGAACTCGTCGATACGCTCGGGCGCGTCCGCGGGACGTCAGGGATCAATAACGATCTGCAGAAGGCGCGCGGCAACCTGCAATTCGACGAGTACAGCTGGTACTTCGGCCTTGATCCGTTCGGACCGAAGACACCGACGCCGAGCTATTATCGCTCGGCGCTCGACAGCCTGCGCAAGTTCAATACCGACCTCGCCGCCTGCAACGCCATCTTCGATGGGCGGGCGGATAACCTGATCCAGTTCATCGACCGCATCGCCAACGATCTCGGCAGTACCTCCGACGTGCTCGCGGACCGCTCGCAGAACCATCATCGGGGCTGGTTCGATACACGTGCAGACGATCGCTTCTGGTTCGCCTATGGTCAGCTTTACGCTTATTACGCCATCCTGGCGGCTGCACAGTCAGACTTTTCTCAAGTTATCGCGGAGCGCAATCTGGGCGCCATCTTTGGCGCAACAATGAGACAGTTCCAGGCGGCACTGAAGATCCAGCCGGCAATCATTTCTAACGGCCGGGAAGACGGCTGGCTTATGCCGAGCCATCTGGCAACGATGGGCTTCTATATTCTCCGCGTCCGGTCGAACCTCGTCGAGGTCCGCTCCGTGCTCGATCGCTGAGCGCTTGCTTAGTTGATCAGCTTCATACGGATCGCCTTGGCGACAAGCTGCGTCCGGTTCACACAGTCGAGCTTCTTGATGGCGCTCGTCATGTAGGCATTCACTGTGTGGTCGGATAGCGAGAGGATCTGGCCGATCTCGATCGACGTTTTTCCCTGCGCCGTCCACCGGACGACCTCGCGTTCGCGAGCGGAAAGGGGCGTGTGTTCCGGAAGCTTCGAATGCTGCGTGCGATGATACGCGTCGAGCAGATGGAGGATCGCAATGGTGAGTTCGTTGAGCTCGGTCTGCGCGAGCAGTGGGCGGTCGCCGGCCAGCCAAAACAGGATGCGCTCGCCGTCGCGAGTGTAGGCGGGCACCGCAACGCCTGTCGGTATGCCGAAGTGATGCAGAAGTTTGCTCAACTCATTGGGGAAAATTTCTGCGGAGGAACTGTCCAGAAGGCTCCATGAGCGCGGCAGGGCCGACTCGCTCATGCCCATTGCCAGCATGGGAAAACGCATGATGCGGGCGCGGTCGAACTGATTGAAGTATGCGGACGGAAGTGTTGTTTCGATGACCAGGGCCTTGAGGAGGACGCTTTCAGGAGCGGGCGCGAGCAACAGCGTGATATGCCGGAAGCCGTAGGCGCGGGCTACCTTTACAAGAACTTGCGCGAATTCGGCCCTGGTATTGACAGCTGAAATCTCTGTGGCCAGGGACAACTGTCTTTCCAAGGTAGTCATGTAAGACATCGATGCGTCCCTGCTTACCTTCATATCAGCGCCATAGAATATGCAAACTGATATATTTGCTAGTGCGAAACGGGGAGGCGCGCAGCGATTAATTTCAAATGTATTACTTTAACCACAGCGGATCGTCCCATGGTTGCGTTATTGTTTTCCAAAAACGCAACTTCAGGCACAATCGAGTTCCTCTTCTACGCCGCAGGAAAGCACACGGGTTCGCCGGAGAATAGCGCAAAGCGTCTTCGAATCACTTGGCGATCAGATCTTGTCCTTCACCCTTGGCCTTTTTTGTCAGCTGCTCGAGGAAACCGAGCATCACCGCGGAGACGACGAACGCAAGATGCATTGCCGTCAGCCACATGATCTTGCTGTCGGTGTATTGTTCGGCATTCAAGAAGACCTGGAGGAGGTGAATCGATGAAATTGCCACGATCGACGAGGCCACCTTGACCTTGAGGCTGCCGGCGTCGAGCTTGCCAATGAACGAGACGTCCTCTTCGCTCTCGTCAAAGCGGCTGACGAAGTTCTCGTACCCGGAGATCATCACCATGACGATGAGGCTCGCGACCAGGGCTGCGTCAATCAGGCCGAGCATGGCCAGAATCATTTCCCCCTCGTTGAGGACAAACACGCCGCCCGCCACCTTAAGGAATTTGTAACCGAAGGACACGGCGTACACGGCGAGCGCAAGAGCGAGACCGAGATAGAAGGCGACGAGTATCCAACGGCTCGAAAGGATGATGCGCTCGACAATCAGTTCGAGTGATTTCATGTCCGGTCCTCGCAATGTTAGAATCAATGCCTGACAGATAGCGGCTTGGATGAGCGTTGGGCAACCAGCGCGCTATTCACAGTCTCGGCATATTTCGCTATCCCGTTGAAACAATATGGGCGCGCCTATCGAGCGCAGAAAACCGGGGAACGGGGATGGCAGCACACAAGTCCGACATCGAGATCGCGCGCGCGGCGAACAAGAGACCGATCTTCGAGATCGGTGCAAAGCTCGGTATTCCGGCCGAGCAATTGGCGCCTTATGGGCATGACAAGGCTAAGCTCAGCGCGCAATTCATTGCCGCGCAGGCAGACAGGCCCGACGGCAAGCTGATCCTCGTCACGGCAATCAATCCGACCCCGGCAGGCGAGGGCAAGACGACAACGACCGTCGGTCTCGGCGACGGGCTGAACCGGATCGGCAAGAAGGCGATCGTCTGCATCCGCGAGGCCTCGCTTGGGCCATGCTTCGGAGTGAAGGGCGGGGCGGCGGGCGGCGGCTATGCCCAGGTCATTCCGATGGAAGACATCAACCTGCATTTCACCGGTGATTTCCATGCGATCACGTCGGCCCACAATTTGCTCGCAGCGATGGTCGACAATCACATCTATTGGGGCAACGAACAGGATATCGACCTCAGGCGCGTCACGTGGCGGCGCGTCATGGATATGAACGATCGGGCGCTGCGCGAGATGGTCTCTTCGCTGGGTGGTGTGGCCAACGGCTTTCCCCGGCAGAACGGCTTCGACATCACGGTCGCTTCCGAGGTGATGGCCATTCTTTGCCTCGCCAAGGACCTCGAGGATCTGGAAGAACGCCTCGGCAACATCATCATCGGCTACCGTCGCGACAAGTCGGCCGTCTACGCCCGCGACCTGAAGGCCGATGGGGCTATGGCGGTTCTTCTGAAGGACGCCATGCAGCCGAACCTCGTCCAGACGCTGGAAAACAATCCGGCCTTCGTCCATGGCGGCCCCTTCGCCAACATTGCCCACGGCTGCAACTCGGTGATTGCGACGAAAACGGCGTTGAAGCTTGGCGACTATGTCGTGACCGAGGCGGGCTTCGGCGCGGATCTCGGAGCCGAGAAATTCTTCGATATCAAGTGCCGCAAGGCGGGACTGGAGCCGGATGCCGCCGTCATCGTTGCGACGGTGCGTGCGCTCAAGATGAACGGCGGTGTAAAGAAGGAAGATCTCGGAACGGAGAATGTCGCTGCGCTGAGAAAGGGCTGCTCCAATCTCGGGCGCCATGTCGCCAACGTTCGCAAGTTCGGCGTTCCGGTTGTCGTTGCCATCAATCATTTTATCTCGGACACCGATGCGGAAATCGCTGAGGTGAAGGAGTATGTCTCGCGCCTCGGGGCTGAAGCGATCCTCTGCCGGCACTGGGCCGAGGGCTCTGCCGGTATCGAGGAGCTTGCCTACAAGGTGGTCGAGCTCGCGGAATCGGGACAGTCGAGATTCGAGCCGCTTTATCCCGACGATGTCTCCCTGTTCGAGAAGATCGAGATCGTCGCTTCGAAGATTTATCACGCAGGAGAGGTGACCGCTGATAAGGCGGTGAGGGACCAATTGCTTGCCTGGGAAGAGCAGGGTTATGGACACCTGCCGGTCTGCATGGCCAAGACGCAGTACTCCTTCTCAACCGATCCGAACCTGCGGGGTGCGCCGGAAGGGCATATCGTGCCGGTCCGTGAAGTTCGCCTATCGGCGGGCGCGGGCTTCGTTGTCGCCATCACAGGCGAGATCATGACCATGCCCGGCCTGCCGAGATCGCCGTCGGCGGAGCGGATTTACTTGAACGATCAAGGGTATATCGAAGGGTTGTTCTAATCTTCGATTAAGGACGGGGAGAGCTTATTGTCCCAGCCTATCAATTTGGAACCGATAATGTCGGCCTATTGGCGAAGCTGCGTTTTTGGCGTGGCTGCAGTTGTTTCTGTGATGGCAAGCAGCGCTGCGACCGGTGAGTCGGTTGCTACCGAACAAAGCATGGCCGACTTCATGAAGGGCAATCCCGACTGCGTGGAGTTCAACGATCAATGTTCGATCTGTACCGTGGTCGACGCCGAGGCCAATTGCTCCACGCCTAAGATAGCCTGCATCAAGAAGCCTTATGTCTGTACGCGGCGTTCGGACAAGTGAGTTGACGTCGACGGATGGCCGAGAGCCGCGATAAGGGACATTGGCGAAGCTTGCTAATGACAGTAGCGATATCCGCCCTTGCGTTCCAAGACATCGAGGTGGAAGTGGGTTTCGTGTGCTGCATCGCTTTCCGGATCCAGCACTGTCGTGAAGAAGAGGCAGCCTGCGGAACTGACTGTGCGCTGGAAGGCACCGATCAGAGTCGAATCCTCGCGGCGAGGCTGCACGGCGATATCCTTCCCTTTTTCGAAGCTGAAACTTGCGATGTCGATCGCGTTGCCGCGGGCATGCTCGGACACCTTGCCGGTCTCGGCACCATTGCGCAGGCGACAGATGTAGGATGATGCCTGGTTGATGCCGACTATGCTCCCCTGATCCGGCGCGGCAACGCGGGCGGCCGGGATGACACTCTCCTTCATCCAGCGGGCGAGGCCGAGAGCCACGGGGCATCGGAAGACGGCATCCGGTTTTATCTTGATGCCCGGAAGGACCTCGGTGACCTTGATGGGCTTGTCGATGCCGCAACCGTTGCCATCATCGATGCGCGAGATGTCCTTGAAGACGACGCCAAGGGCCTGAAGCTCCTTCACACATTCAGAATGTTCCGCATCGCTCTCGGGGGCGATTGTCAGGTGTTGCTCCTCGAGCGTCTGCTGGGAGGGGAGCTTCGGCCCCTGCTTTTCCAACGGAGGAGAAGAGCCGGAAGGCGGCTGAGTGACCGGCGGCGTTTCGGTATCGGGCCTTTCCGGTTTTGGTTCGGGCTTTGGGGGAAGTCCTGGCGTGGGTTCTGCTGTAATTGGTTTACCCGGACGGATTTCAGGTCGAGGGCCTTTCTCCGGCAGGCCTGCGTTGGTCAGGAGGCCAATGCAGCTCAGCGCCGCCAGTATCACGATGATCTTCTTCACACATCCACCCTTGTACGTTCGCCCCGGGAGAGAACGTGCGGATGCGGTTTTCGTTGCAATTTCGCAACGTTGATTGCTGCGGTGTAAATATGACTTATTAAATCAAGATATCGCGGGTATGATATATTGACAATTATAGTCATGTTTTTTATGCGGCGAAAAGAAGGCGAGAAATCTTCGCCTGAAAGCCTAGCCAGCCCATCGAAAGCGCAACCGCGCCACGACCAGCCAGCCCGGTGACATTTCTCTCAAGGGGTTGTTTTCATGATCGTCCGGCACTCGCGCTCGGTTCTTTTGGCTTGCACGGCATTCGTCACGCTCGGCCTTACATCCATTTCACTAGCACAGACGACGGAGAAGCCCGCCGCGTCTGCCGGCGACAGCACGGTGCTGCAGCCGATCGTGGTCAAGGGCAAGCGCGTTGCAGCTAAGCCCGGCAGCGTTGCCGACACGCCGCTCGCCTCGCAGACGACGCAGGAAACGATCCTCAAGAAGAACGTCAACAACCTTGCGGATTTTGGCCGCACGGTGGATCCGGGCGTAACCTATGTGCCGAAGCAGGGCGGTGCCTTCCTGCGCGGCCTTGGTGGTCCCCGCATTACGACGATGGTGGATGGCGTTCCGATCCCGTTCCTGTCGAACGCTGCGCGTGCCGCCAACCCGATCACGGACACCACCAACGCCGACGGCGGCATGAATACCTTCGACTTCCAATCGCTTTCGACGCTGGATGTCGTACGCGGTGCGGACTCCAGCCGCGCCGGTTCGGGCGCGCTCGCCGGTGCATTTGTCCTCCGCACATTGGAGCCGGAGGATCTGATCGAGCCCGGCCGTGATTGGGGCGGCGTTACCAAGTTCGACTATGACGGTACCGACCGCAGCGCTGGCGGTTCTCTGGCTGTTGCAAAGAAGATCAACAACACCTCTGTCCTGTTCCAGGGCTCGTATCGAAAGGGGCATGAGATCGAGAACAACGGCAAGGTCGATACCATCGGACCGACCCGCACGGAGGCCAATCCGGCGGACTACGACCAGAACAACCTGCTCTTCAAGCTGCGGCAGCAGCTGGAAGGCGGCCACATGGTTGGGATCACCGCCGAACGCTTCAGCCGCGATACGACGACCGATCTGAAAACCCTTCAGGGCGCAACAACCGGCTCTTCCCGAGTCTACAAGATCGGCGACTATGACGGTACGGAAGACAATCGGCGTGAACGCGTTTCGTTGGATTACCAGTTCGAGGCGCCCAGTGCTGACTCGACCTTTGATGCGGCACGGATGAGCCTTTACTGGCAGCGTCTGACCCGTGAGGCAGGTGCCGAGGGTACCCGCGTCGGCACCGTCGCCGGCCCCTGGCTGCGCAACAACCAGATTCAGGAAAACGACTATGGTTTGACGGGTAACCTCACGTCCCGCTTTGCGACGGGCACATTTGAGCACGAGGTCAATATTGGCGGGGATGTCTCGCTCTTCAACGCGACATCCTTCATCGACGGCCTCGACGCTTGCATTCTCGGAACTGCCAGCGCTACCGCGAAGGCCTTTTCATGCCCGAATCTTCATGCCGACCAGGCTGATATTCCTGATGTCGATGGAGCACGCCTTGGCCTCTTCGTCGATGACAAGATCTCCTTCGGCAATAGCGGCTTTGCCCTCACGCCCGGTTTGCGCTTTGACTGGTACGACTACGACCCGAAGCAGACGGCCGCCTTTGAAGACAATCCGGGCTTTGCGGCCAACGGCCTGCCTGATGGAAGCGACGGTTCGCGCTTCTCGCCGAAGCTGCTTGCAACTTATCAGGTCGCGCCCGCAGTCGAACTCTTTGCGCAATGGTCAATGGCCTTCCGTGCGCCGACCATCAATGAACTCTATCTTGATTTCTCCAACCCTGCCTTCGGTTACGCTACCGTCGGCAATCCCGACCTGAAGCCGGAAACGGCGAACGGTTTCGAGATCGGCGCGAACTTCGGTGATAGCGATACGGGCGGTCGCGTCACGGCGTTCCACAATCTCTACCGGAACTTCATCGACAGTGAGACCAGCTTCGCCAATCCGCTCTATCCGGCGGGCCTGACCAGCTATTTCAATCGAAATCGCGTCCAGATATCGGGCGTCGAATTGGAGGCACATAAGCTCTTCGACAACGGCATCAACCTCCACGGCTCGCTTGCTTATGCCTACGGCAAGGACACCGACACGAACGAGTATCTGCGCTCGGTCGCGCCGCTCAAGGCAATTGTCGGCGCCGGCTATCAGCGCGAAACCTGGGGCACGGACCTGTCGCTTGTCACCTCCGCCGGCATGCGCAGTGACGGCAACACCAGGACCTTCGACGCACCTGGCTATGGCGTTGTCGATCTGACGGCCTGGTGGGAGCCGGAACAGACCAAGGGGCTGCGGATCCAGGGCGGCATCTACAACCTGTTCGATAAGACCTACTACAACGCCGTTGCGCTTAAGGACCTCAACAACACGACGGTCCCAAGCAATAGCAATACGGCGCAACCGCTGGACTTCTATTCGGAGCCTGGCCGGGTGTTCAAGATCTCGCTCGTACAGCGGTTCTAACGCGAGGGAAGGGCGGCCGTTGTGCCGCCCTTTTTATTCCCGGATTTCGGCTCTTGCGCTTGGTCCGATCTCACGCTAACAATTTCGCCCATGAACACGTCCTTGAACATTGCAGTTTGGTGGTGGGCTCGCTGAGGCGGCCTCGACCAATCGTGTCCAAAGACGACGATGAGCCGCCCGGAAAACGCCAGGCGGCTTTTTTGTTTTTAAGGCTGCCTGTCATCCGGGCCTGATAACGGAGTGGAACAATGGTAACGATCCTTCGTGATGACGGAGCGGAAATTTACGAGACCCGGGGCGGTATCACCGTTACCCGGCAGCGGCGCGCGATTCCTTACGCCGATGCGGTCTCCTCCTATATCGACAAGCTCGACGAGCGCCGCGGTGCCGTCTTCTCGTCGAATTACGAATATCCGGGCCGTTACACACGTTGGGACACCGCCGTCGTCGATCCGCCGCTCGGTATTTCCTGCAATGGCCGCCAGGTTTGGATCGAAGCCTACAACGAGCGTGGTGCGGTAATCCTCGCCTTTGTCGCCGAGCGCTTGAAGACAATTTCCGACCTCGTGCTCGGTGCGTCCTCGGCACGCCGTCTCGACCTAACGGTGAAGACGCCGGAGCGCGCCTTTACCGAGGAAGAACGCTCGAAGATCCCCACCGTCTTTACGGTGCTGCGCGCCGTCACCGATCTCTTCTATTCGAAGGCGGATGCGAGCCTCGGCCTCTATGGCGCCTTCGGCTACGATCTTGCCTTCCAGTTCGATGCGATCAATCTGAAGCTGACGCGCCCGGCCGACCAGCGCGACATGGTGCTCTACCTGCCGGATGAGATCCTCGTCGTCGACAACTACTCGGCCAAAGCCTGGATCGACCGCTACGATTTCGAAAAGGGCGGGCTTTCCACCGAGGGCAAGGCGGGCGACATTCCTGCCGAACCCTTCCAGCGCACGGATGCCATCCCACCGAAGAGCGATCATCGCCCCAGCGAATACGCCGATCTTGTCGTCAAGGCGAAGGAAAGCTTCCGCAAGGGCGACCTCTTCGAAGTGGTTCCCGGCCAGAAATTCATGGAACGCTGCGACAGCAAGCCGTCCGACATTTCCAAGCGGCTGAAGGCGATCAACCCGTCGCCCTATTCCTTCTTCATCAATCTCGGCAACCAGGAATATCTCGTCGGTGCTTCGCCTGAGATGTTCGTGCGAGTGTCGGGCCGCCGCATCGAAACCTGCCCGATCTCGGGCACGATCAAACGCGGGGATGATCCGATCGCCGACAGCGAGCAGATCCTGAAGCTCTTGAATTCCAAGAAGGACGAGTCCGAGTTGACGATGTGCTCGGACGTCGACCGCAACGACAAGTCACGCGTCTGCGAGCCAGGTTCGGTCAAGGTCATCGGTCGCCGCCAGATCGAGATGTATTCGCGTCTCATCCACACCGTCGACCACATCGAGGGCCGACTTCGCGACGACATGGATGCCTTCGACGGCTTCCTCAGCCACGCCTGGGCCGTGACGGTGACCGGCGCGCCGAAACTCTGGGCCATGCGCTTCATCGAAAGCCATGAGAAGAGCCCGCGCGCCTGGTATGGCGGCGCGATCGGCATGGTTGGCTTCAACGGCGACATGAACACTGGCCTGACGCTGCGCACCGTGCGCATCAAGGACGGCATCGCCGAAGTCCGGGCAGGGGCGACCTTGCTCAACGATTCCGATCCGCACGAAGAAGAAGCCGAAACCGAACTGAAGGCCTCCGCCATGCTTTCCGCCATCCGCGATGCCAAGGCCGGCAACTCCGGCAAGGTCAGCCGCGACGTTGCCGTCGTCGGCAAGGGCGTCAAGATCCTGCTCGTCGACCACGAAGACAGTTTCGTGCACACGTTGGCGAATTATTTCCGCCAGACAGGGGCGACGGTCTCCACCGTGCGCACACCGGTGCCGGAGGAAATCTTCGACCGGCTGGATCCTGATCTCGTCGTGCTGTCGCCGGGGCCCGGCAATCCGAAGGACTTCGATTGCAAGGCGACGATCAAGAAGGCGCGGGCGCGCAACCTGCCGATCTTCGGCGTCTGCCTCGGCCTGCAGGCATTGGCGGAAGCCTATGGCGGCGAGCTTCGCCATCTGGCAGTGCCGATGCATGGCAAGCCGTCGCGTATCCGCATTCTTGAACCTGGCTTGGTTTTCTCCGGCCTTGGCAAGGAAGTGACGGTGGGCCGCTATCACTCGATTTTCGCCGATCCATCGACTCTGCCGCGTGAATTCATGATCACGGCGGAAAGCGAAGACGGCACGATCATGGGTATCGAGCACACCAAGGAGCCGATCGCGGCGGTGCAGTTCCACCCGGAATCGATCATGACGCTTGGCGGCGATGCCGGCATGCGGATGATCGAGAACGTCGTCGCCCATCTGTCACGCAAGGCAAAGACCAAGGCGGCCTGACGGCGGCGCGGCTCTCGATGGAAACCTCGCTCTATCTGCCGGTCAAAGGCTTTCTGGAGGCGGCAGGCTATGTCGTCAAAGGCGAGATCGGCGGATGCGATCTCGTCGGCTTGACCGAGGGCGAGCCGCCTGTCGTGGTGGTGTGCGAGTTGAAGCTCAGCTTCAACCTCGAGCTCGTCCTGCAGGCGGTCGATCGCGCCGCCATGAGCGACGAGGTGTGGATCGCTGCCCGCGTGTCCGCCAAGGGACGCGGGCGCGAGGCTGACAAGCGCTACCGCGATCTTTGCCGCCGCCTCGGGATCGGCATGCTCGGCGTGTCCGACGGCGGCGACGTCAGTGTCATCGTCAGCTCGGTTTCGCCGATGCCGCGCACAAATCCGAAACGCCGGTCGCGGCTGGTCAGGGAACATCAGCGCCGGCGCGGCGATCCCGCCGTCGGCGGCAGTACGCGTGCGCCTGTCATGACGGCCTATCGCCAGCGTGCGCTGATCTGCGCTGCAGCACTCCAGCAGGGTTTGGTGCGACCGCGCGACATGAAGACGCTGGCGCCGGACGCGGGGAAGATCCTGCTCGGCAATGTCTACGGTTGGTTCGAACGGCGAGACAAGGGCGTCTATGCCCTGACGGCAGTGGGCGAAGCGGCGCTCCTCCGCTGGCCGCAATCCGTCAGCATCGCTGCTGAAGGCGGTAGTACAGGTATCGTTGACCCGGCGGAGAATTTCTGACGCCATCCGGAATGAGCAGTGGTCGCCGGCATAGCACTTGTGCGCACGCAGCCCCAAGATTGTTGGCTACAGGACCGCGCAATTGAACGCCGGCTTAGCTACGTGCGGCGGTCTGTAGGCCGGACCTCCAGTAACGCAACCTTTATCGGAGGGCCGTGGTCGCGGCGTTCCAATCGCCCTAGCTTACCCGTGTGAAAAATGCTGCGACGCTCGCTGGGGCCGCAATGGGTCCAGCCAATCCCGAGGCTCGACCATGGTTACGTTCACGCTCAATGGACAGAAAAGAACTTTTGACGGCGATCCGGATACGCCGCTGCTATGGGTTATCCGCGATTTCGAAAGGTTGACAGGCACGAAATACGGTTGCGGCGTCGCCCAATGCGGCGCCTGCACTGTGCACATTGACGGCTTTACGCGTCGCTCCTGCATTACCCCGATTTCGACAGCTGAGGGCTCCGAGATCATTACGATCGAAGGGGTCGAAGGCAAGGAAGCGGAGGCTGTGAAAACCGCCTGGATCGCGATCGACGTGCCGCAATGCGGCTACTGTCAGTCGGGCCAGATCATGTCGGCCGTCTCGTTGCTGCAGAACATTCCCAAGCCGACCGACGAGGATATCGACGGTGCCATGGCCGGGAATATCTGTCGATGCGCCACCTACCACCGGATACGCGCGGCCATTCACAACGCCGCTGCTTCGATGGAGGGTTGAGCCATGACGATCCAGGAAATTTCAGCAACGCGCCGCGCCTTTCTTGCCGGCACGGGTGGATTGGTGATCGGCTTTGCGCTGATGCCGAAGGTATCCGCCTTCGCCGCCGAAAGCGGTGTGCAGGCCGGTGGCCCGGATTCGCTGGTGACGCTGAACACCTTCGTCAGGATCGGCACCGACGATATGGTGACGATCCTTTCCAAGCATATCGAGTTCGGGCAGGGGCCGTTCACTGGCCTCGCGACGCTGGTGGCCGAGGAGTTGGATGCCGATTGGGGGCAGATGCGCGCCGTGCATTCGCCCGCCGACGACAAGGTCTATGCCAACCTCGCCTTTGGCCTGCAGGGCACCGGCGGTTCGTCATCCATCGCCAATTCCTACGAGCAGTTCCGCAAGGCGGGCGCAACGGCACGGGCCATGCTGGTTGCGGCAGCCGCCGATGAATGGAACGTGCCGGCTAGCGAAATCACGGTCGAAAAGGGCCGCGTCAAGCATGCCGGTTCGGGCAAGGAGAGCGGCTTCGGTGCGCTGGCAACGCAAGCCGCGGGCATCAAGCCGCCGTCTAACGTCAATCTCAAGGACCCCGCGAACTTCACGCTTATCGGTCAGGAATTGCCGAAACTCGACACGTTCTCCAAGACCAATGGCCAGGCGATCTATACGCTGGACATCGTGCCCGACAATCTTCTTGTCGCGGTGGTGGCTCACCCGGATCATTTCGGAGCTGCGGTCAAATCCTTCGACGACAGTGAAGCCCGCAAGGTAAAAGGCGTGGTCGATGTCAAGCAGCTGCCGCAGGGAGTTGCCGTCTATGCCGACAATACCTTTGCCGCACTGAAGGGCCGGTCAGTGCTGAAGGTCGAGTGGGATCTGTCGAAGGCGGAAACGCGCTCCAGCAACCAACTCTCTGCCGACTACGCCAAGGCGCTGAGCGAAAAGGGCATCGTGGCATCTGAGAAAGGCGACGTCGAAAAAGCCTTCGGCGATGCAAATCTGAAGATACTGGAGGCCCAGATCGTCTTTCCGTTCCTTGCCCATGCCCCGATGGAGCCTCTCGACGCGGTCTTCATCAAGGCGGCGGATGGAAGTCTCGACGTCTATAATGGTGCGCAGTTTCCCGGAATGGACAAGGCGACGGCGGCGAAGATCGTCGGGCTTGACCCGTCGAAGGTCCGGCTGAATACCCAGATCACCGGCGGCAGCTTCGGGCGCAAGGCGCAGTTTGGTTCGCCCTATATGCAGGAGGCGGCGGCAGTCTTTGCGGCGACCGACCAGTCGCGTCCGGTCAAGCACATGTGGACGCGCGAGGACGATATTCGCGGCGGCTATTACCGCCCGATGTATCTTCACAAGATGCGCGGCGCCATCGATGCGGATGGCCGCATCGTCGCCTGGGATCAGGCGATCGTCGGCCAATCGATCTTGGCCAAGGCGGATCTCGACAGCACTTCGGTCGAAGGGGCCTCGGACCTGCCCTACGACGTGCCGAACCTGCGAGTGGTGTCGCATAATGTGAACCTGTCGATCCCGCCGCTGTGGTGGCGGTCGGTCGGGCATACGCATACCGGATTTGCGGTCGAGACTTTCCTCGACGAACTGTTCCAGATGGCTGGCAAGGATCCGGTTCTGGGGCGGCTCCAGCAGTTGAAGGAGGACCCGCGTTACGCGGGCGTGTTGAACAAGGCCGCCGAGCTTGCCGATTGGGGAGGGAAGGTCCCCGAAGGCAGAGAGCGCGGCGTGGCAGTGGTCAAGAGCTTCAACACCTATGTCGGCCAGGTGGTCGAAGTCTCGGCTGGGACCGATGGCGTGCCTCGTGTCCACAAGGTCTGGTGTGCGGTCGATTGCGGCGTGGCGATCAACCCGAACGTCATCAAGGCACAAATGGAAGGCGGCATCGGCTATGGTCTCGGCGCGGTGCTGTTCGATGCCGTGACGCTTGGGGAGGGCGGCGCGATCATGCAGTCGAACTTCCACGACTATCGGTCGATCCGGATCAATGAGATGCCGGATGTCGAGGTCGCCGTTATCAAATCCGATGCGCCGCCTACGGGTGTCGGGGAGCCAGGCGTACCGCCCGTCGGACCCGCGACGGCGAATGCCTGGCGGCGACTGACCGGTGCGCCGGTTCGCAGCCTTCCGATCGTTGCCGTGGCGACGAGCTGAGGGAGGCGGAGATGAAAAGCAGACTAGCACTCGCCTGCGCAGCAGGCGGCCTCTCCCTTCTTGCGGCTTTGCCCGCCTCGTTCATGGCGCTGGCGCAGACGGCGCCCGCGTCCGACATGTCGACACTCAAGCCCGCGGCATCCTTTTCGTCGATCGCCGATCAGAAGGCGCGCTCGGTCGCTCTCTTCGAAGAGGCAAGCAAAGTGATCGAGCATCCCCGATGTCTGAACTGCCATCCGGCGGGCGACAGGCCGCTGCAGACGATGGCGATGCATCCGCATCAGCCGCCGGTGACCCGCGGCGATGGCGGAATGGGTGTGCCCGGCATGATGTGCAATACCTGTCACGGCGCGGTCAATGCCACTGTCGTGGGGCAATCGCCGACGTTGAAGAGCATTCCCGGCAATCCGGCCTGGCATCTGGCGCCGATCGAAATGGCGTGGGTGGGCAAGTCGCTCGGCGAAATCTGTCAGCAGCTCAAGGACCCGGCACGCAACGGCGGCAGGGATCTGAGCAAGATCGTCGAGCACATGTCCCATGACAGCCTCGTCGGCTGGGGCTGGAACCCCGGGGAGGGCCGCGAGCCCGCGCCGGGCACCCAGGCGGAGTTCGGTGAGTTGATCAAGGCCTGGGTCGACACGGGAGCCGCCTGTCCGGCCGGATGATGAGACGGCGTCGAGCGTCGGTCAGTCTCGACGCTTGACGACCCTAAGGTTCAGCTCCAGGCGCTTTTCGAAGCCGAGCGTCTGGTAAGGGGCTTGGTTTTGTGACCTTGACCTTTGACAAACGGTACGGCTTCGCCCATATGAACCCCATTGGCCGCCTGTGCGATTTTCGCGCGGGCGGTTTTGCGTTTGGATAGGTTGGTTTCTGCAATTCATTCGCATCCGCACCGATGTCTGCGCAGGGGATGAAGATGGACGAGAAGGGCAATCTTACGGTTCGGCGGTTGGCGCTCTGGGGCATCCCGATGTCGTTCGGCGTGATGGGCCTGAAGATGCTTGCATGGTGGATAACCGGTTCGGTGGCATTGCTGTCGGACGGGCTGGAATCGACGGTCAACGTCGTTGCCGCCTTCATCGCCTTCTTCGTCATCCGCTATGCGCAGAAACCGGCCGACCACGATCATCCGTTCGGTCATCATAAAGCGGAATATCTTTCGGCCGTAACCGAGGGCGCGTTGATCGTCGTGGCGGCGCTCTTGATCGTCAACGAGGCGATTGGGCATCTCTTCGATCCCCAGATGCTGGATGCGCCGGCGCTCGGTCTTGCGATCAACTTCGTCGCCGGCCTGATCAATGCCGTCTGGGCGCAGATCCTGATCAGGACCGGGCACAAGTATCGCTCGGCAGCGCTGACGGCGGATGGCCAGCATATCATGTCTGACGTCTTCACTTCGGTCGGCGTTCTTATCGGCCTGCTTCTGGCGCTGGCCACCGGCTATGCAATCTTCGACCCTGTGCTTGCCATTCTGGTTGCCGTCAACATTCTTTATCAGGGCTGGAAGGTGATCTCGAATTCGATCGGTGGCCTGATGGATCAGGCTGTCACATCCGAGGAGGAGGAGGCGATCAAGCAGGCGATTGCCACCCATGCCGCCGGCTCGATCGGCGTGCACGATCTGAAGACGCGCCGCGCGGGCGCGGTCACCTTTGTCGATTTTCATCTTGTCGTGCCGGCAGCCATGTCTGTAAGGCAGGCGCACGATATCTGCGATCGCCTTGAAGATGCCATCCGTGCAGCGCATCGGGGCTCCAGCATCGCCATTCACGTGGAGCCGGAGGGCGAAAAGGCTCATGGCATCCGCGTCAAAGTCATCAAGGAGGCTTGAATGCCCACAACAGACGTATCCAACCTGTCCATGCTGGGTAGCCAGACGGAATCTCCGAAATCACCCGAAGAGGCGGTTCTTGAGAAGGTGCCGTCGAGTCATGCCGGCACCGACTATGTCGTCCGCTTCACAGCACCGGAATTCACGTCGCTCTGCCCGATGACGGGCCAGCCCGATTTCGCCCACATCGTGATCGATTACATCCCGAACGAATGGCTGGTGGAATCGAAGTCGCTGAAGCTCTTCCTGCATGCTTTCCGCAACCATGGTGCATTCCACGAGGATTGCTCGGTCTATATCGCCAAGCGGCTTGTCGAATTGCTCGACCCGAAGTGGCTTCGAATTGGCGCCTACTGGTATCCGCGCGGTGGTATTCCGATCGACGTCTTCTGGCAGACCGGCAAGCCGCCGGAGGGCGTGTGGCTGCCCGACCAGGGTGTCGCAACCTATCGCGGCCGCGGCTGATGAAAAGAGTCGGTGGCGATCGTCTCGTATCGCCGTCGTATCAGTCGCCTGATTTGGTGGGATCGAGCGGGAAGCTTGCGCGATCCATCCGCAGCGGGCGCTTCTCGCCGCCGAGCCAGCCCCGGATCAGGTTTCTCGTCTTGATGCCCTCGAGGCAGAGCCGCATGAGGTTCTTGCGCAGCTTGCTCCGGGGGGTGAAGGCGCGGTCGATCGACCTGCGTACGAAAGCCGTCTTGTCGGCGCTGCCGTCCAGGAACTGCATCTGGATGACCGGCGCCGGTTCGATCTGGTAGGCCTTCAGCCAAGCGCGATGCCACATATAGGCATCGAGGAGGCCGTAAATCTTGGTATCCTCGAGCATCCGTTTTGCCGTGCGCGGGCCGATGACGTAGCCTGCTGTCCCGACACGGTTCTGGAACACCCGTGTTGCCCTGTAGATGCCGTCGGTCCAGAGGGGCGTCCTTGCCAGGATATGCGGGCGCGGCGCGAATTCGAGATCGTAGGCGCAGTCGCCGTCCTCGGCGCGCGCTTCAATGCTGGCGAGTACATCGGCAAAGCTTTCGGCAAGCACCGCATCGTCTTCGAGGATCAACGTCTGCTCGTTGCGGTCGATGATGATCTGCCAGGCGATCCTGTGCGAGGTGAAACAGGCAACGTCTTCGCGCAGCGTCGGGCTCGGCCAGCTGTTTGCTGCCTTCTGGCAATCTTCTGCAGAAAGGTCGCGGGCTTCGAACGCATCCAGGAACTTGAAATCGAGGCCAAGTCTGCGCATCTGCTGCGTCTGGAACTGTCGTCTCTTCTCCTCGGCCTTCCGACTGATGATAAGGATCTTCACTGATGCCCGCCTGCTCGACAATGTCGGCGGACCTTATCCGCCCGGCGGGGGCTTATCAATCGATGCGGTGCCATGCCCACGGAAACTCGGGGCCAATGGCCGATTAGGCGGATGCCGGATCTCGGATCAGACGTCGAAGCTGTCGTCATTGTCGGATTGATCGTCGTCGCTGTCGTCGTAAGCGGCCTGCTGCAGACTGGCATCGTCGTTATCGTTGTCATCATCGTCGACGACCTGTTGTGCGTTGCCGGTATCATTCGATGCCTGTTGCTTGTCGCCGTCGCTGTTGAAATAGTTGTTGATGACAGTCTCTTCAGTCGGCGCGTTGCCGAAGGGATTGTTGCCGGCAAGCGGGCTACCCCAGCCAAGCGACGACATGTGGCTCCCGAAGATCCCGCTCAGCGAATTGGCAAGCAACATGCCGCCCGCAACGCCAGCCGCCGTGCCGAGCGCGCCCTGCAGGAAGCTGCCGCCCGCGGAAGGTGCCGCCGCCTGTGAGCTCCAGGGGCCGGTCGGCTGCTGCGGCACGGCTCGAGGTGACGTGTCGAAGCCGCGCTCCTGCTGGATCTGCTGACGCGGGGCGCTTCCCCACGGACCGGAGGAGGGCGGAGGCGCCGCCGGCTGCTGCGGTGCCTGGCTGCTGCCGAAGATCGAGCTAAGGAAGCCGCCACCCTGTTCGGCCTTGTGGTATTCGCTTTGGTCGGCCTCGAGCAGACGAATGCGCTCCTCCAACTGCTTGATGTGGTTGGCTGCCGCTTCCAGGCCCTTCTCTTGCACGATCACGGCTTGCGCAAGATAATAGGTGGCATAAGGCTGCTCGCGCGTTCCCTGATCGATCAGCGCTTCGGCGTCATGGTCACGCGGCGTTGCCGATGCGGTGCGGACGCGCTCGAAAAGGGCGGTCAGCAATTGGCGTTCTTCAGGTGACATGGCCGGTCTCCTTTGTTGCTGGCGATTTGCGCCTAGGGATGACGTAGGAACCGATTCCGACTTTTCAAAGCCGCGCTAAGTTACATCGCCGTAACCCGGCCCGGCTGCCTAACCATATCTTCACCCGTTCCGTGGCTTGTCTTTTTCCCGCATTGTTTTACGCATGGAGTCGCACTATGTGCGGTGAACCGAATTGGACGTAAGAGAGGTTCGAATGTACGAAGAAGAAGAACAGGACGACAAGACGAAGGAACTGCCGCTCGGCAAGGAAACGGAGGCGAACCTTTTTAAGTCGCGTTCGATCTTCATCTACGGGCCGATTACGCAGGAACTCGCGCAGAAGGTCTGCACGCAGCTCGTGGCGCTTGCCGCGGCCAATGACGACGATATTCGCATCTACGTCAACTCGCCCGGCGGCCATGTCGAATCCGGCGATTCGATCCATGACATGATCAAGTTCATCAAGCCGAAAGTCTGGATGATCGGAACCGGCTGGGTCGCATCCGCCGGCGCGCTGATCTATGTCGCGGCTCCGAAGGAACAGCGCCTTTGCCTGCCGAACACGCGCTTCCTGCTGCACCAACCGTCCGGCGGCACGCGCGGCATGGCTTCCGATATCGAGATCCAGGCTCGTGAAATCATCAAGATGAACGAGCGCCTGAACAAGATCATGGCTGAAGCCACCGGCCAACCCTACGAGAAGATCGCTGCCGACACCGACCGCGACTATTGGCTGTCTGCTGAAGAAGCGAAGGCTTACGGCCTCGTCTCGCGCATCATCACGTCGCAGGCCGAGATCTGATTTTGAGCTATGAGAAGCGCCCTTGCCTGCCAGACAGCGGGCGAGGGCGCTTTTTTGTGGTCTGATGCGTCGTGACCCTTTGATGTGGCTAGCCTGAGCGAGCTCTGTTGGCCATCGGGCCCGCCAGACAACGCGCTAGCAGGAAGCAGAACCATATCGGCTCTTTCTGCCCTTGCCTCGCCGCGTTCCCTCGTGCTCCATGCGGACTTTCCGCTGCTCGAGTCCCGCGATGCTCAAAGATTTTTCCATCCAGGCCCTGTTCATGGGCATCCTCACCACCTTCGTGGGATTTGCCAGTTCGTTTGCCGTTGTCCTGCACGGCCTGCAGAGTGTCGGCGCGACGGATGCGCAGGCGGCGTCGGGTCTTATGGCGCTGTCGATCGCGCTGGGGCTCTGTGCGATCTTGCTCAGCAGCGTGACGCGGCTGCCCATCAGCATTGCTTGGTCGACGCCGGGTGGGGCGCTGCTTGCAAGTACCGGTGTGGTTGAGGGTGGGTTCAATGCGGCGGTCGGTGCGTTTCTGATTTGCGCGGTGCTGATCGTCATCGCCGGCCTGTTCAAGCCGCTCGGCCGGGCGGTGGCCGCCATTCCGGCGCCTCTGGCCAATGCAATGCTCGCTGGCGTTCTGATCGGCTTGTGTTTTGCCCCGGTTAGGGCGATCAGTTTCAATGCGTTGCTAGGCTTGCCGATAGCGCTGGCGTGGATTGTCGTCGGCGCGTTCAAGCGGCTCTGGGCAGTGCCTGCGGCGCTCGCAGCCTTTGTGCTGGTGGTTGCCTTTGGCGTGGACATTCCCGATGGAGCGCTCGGCTCGATCGAACAAGCGCTGCGGCCGCCCGTCGAGTTCGTTATGCCCGTCTTCAACTTGCCGGCTTTCATCTCCATCGCCCTGCCGCTTTTCATCGTCACCATGGCGTCGCAGAACATTCCCGGCATCGCCGTCTTGAAGGTGAGCGGATACGCGCCGAAGCCCGGGCCGCTTTTTTCCGTGACCGGACTGTTCTCGATAGTCTCGGCGCCATTCGGCGGCCATGCGGTGAATCTCGCGGCGATTACCGCCGCGATGTGCGCAGGCCAGGACGCGCACCCCGATCCCGCGCGACGCTATTGGGCTGTCCTCGTCTCAGGCATCTCCTACGTTATTCTCGGCCTGCTGGCAGGCGCGGTGACGACGTTCGTTGCCTTGGCGCCGCCGATCCTGATCCAGGCAGTGGCCGGTCTCGCACTGGTCGGGGCGTTTTCCAGTTCCGCCATGTCGGCCTTCCAGGCACAGGACTCGCGGGAGGCGGCAGCCATCACGTTCCTGGTGACGGCATCGGGCGTTTCCTTCGGAGGAATCTCGGGCGCATTCTGGGGATTGCTCGCCGGAGGGCTGATGCTGGCCCTGTCACGTATCGTGCAAGCGGCGAAAAAATAGACGGAGGGATTGCCAGTTTTTTGTACCCCGGCTATAAGCGCGACCATGAAGAACACGGGCATCACGATTTCTGAGCAGGTTGCTCGCGGGCGCATCGCGCTCCGTGACAACACGCGTGCCCTTACCTCGCTTCTTCTCCTCGGCCTTACGCGCGGTTGCCGGGTCCGTTGAGGAGCGCCCGGCGGCCGAAAGCCCGCCCAGGCCATCGCTCCTCGTGACCAATCCCGAAAACTGATCAGCCGGATGCTTTCGCACCGGATTCGTCATCGCCAAGCCAGACCCAATACGCTACGACGCGGCTGGCCAGATGACGGGAAGAGGAAGAGAAGACATGGACACGAACACCCGCTCCCAAACCAAAGGCATGCCCGAGGCGGCGATCAAGTATCGCGCCTATCCGCAGGTAAATATCCCTGACCGTACGTGGCCGTCGAAGACGCTGACCAAGGCGCCGATCTGGTGTTCGGTCGATCTGCGCGACGGCAATCAGGCGCTGGTCGATCCGATGGGCCACGACCGCAAGGCCCGCATGTTCCAGCTGCTGCTCGACATGGGCTTCAAGGAAATCGAGATCGGTTTCCCGTCCGCGTCGCAGACCGACTTCGATTTCGCGCGCTGGTGCGTCGAGCAGGGCAATGTGCCCGACGACGTCTCGCTGCAGGTGCTGGTGCAGTGCCGTCCGGAGCTGATCACCCGCACCTTCGAGGCGCTTGAAGGCGCGAACCGCCCGATCGTTCACTTTTACAACTCCACCAGCGAATTGCAGCGTCGCGTGGTGTTCGGCAAGGACGTCCACGGCATCAAGCAAATCGCCGTCGATGCGGCAAAGATGATCTCCGACATGGCGGCGAAGGCCGGCGGCGGCTATCGTTTCGAATATTCGCCGGAGAGCTTCACCGGCACCGAGCTCGACGTGGCGCTGGACATCTGCAACGCCGTTATCGAGGTGATGAAGCCGACGCCCGATAACAAGCTGATCATCAACCTGCCGTCGACCGTCGAAATGGCGACGCCGAACGTCTATGCCGACCAGATCGAGTGGATGTGCCGCAATCTCGACAACCGCGAAAACCTGATCATTTCGCTGCATCCGCACAACGACCGCGGCACCGGCATCGCCGCCGCCGAACTGGCCCTGCTGGCGGGCGCCGACCGCGTTGAAGGCACGCTCTTCGGTAATGGCGAGCGCACCGGCAACGTCGACGTCGTCACCATGGCGCTGAACATGTTCACGCAGGGCGTCGACCCCGAGATCGACTGCTCTGATATCGTGCGGATGAAGGAAGTCTTCGAATATTCGAACCAGATGCCGATCGGCGAGCGCCACCCCTATGTCGGCGAACTGGTCTATACAGCCTTCTCCGGCTCGCACCAGGATGCGATCAACAAGGGCATGAAGGCGATCAAGGTCGCCAACCATCCAGTGTGGGAAGTGCCTTACCTGCCAATCGATCCGCAGGACGTCGGTCGCTCCTACGAGGCGATCATTCGCATCAACTCGCAGTCCGGCAAGGGTGGCATCGCCTATATCTTGCAGCAGGACTACGGGCTCAATCTGCCGCGTAACCTGCAGGTCGAATTCCGCGAAGACATTCAGCGGATCACCGATGAAGAAGGCAAGGAATTGCCGTCGAAGCGGATCTACGACCGTTTCGTCGAGCGCTACGTGACGCAGCCGCAAGGCCGCATCAAGTTTGTTGAGCACCACACCTATGCCGATCCCGAGCGCAAGGGGCAACGCATCGTTGCCGCCGAAATCACTGATAACGGCGAGACGAAGCATATCGAGGGCAGGGGCAACGGCCCGGTCGACGGCTTTATCAACGCGCTCTCGCACTATCTCGGCATCGAGATGTCGGTCGAGGATTATTCGGAGCATTCGCTGCAGCACGGTTCGAACGCTGCCGCGATCTCCTACGTCGAGACGTCCTATCCTGGCGGCAAGCTCTTTGGCGCCGGCATCAGCACGAACATTGTCGGGGCGTCGCTGGAGGCGATCGTCTCGGCTGCGAACCGCGTGCTTGAGGTGCGGGCCGGAAAGGCCTGACGAAATCAGCGCAGCGGAGTATTCTGCTGCGCACTTTATCCGGCTCAGGCAGCCAGCCGTGCCCGGTTGCGTGGCCGCACGATGCAGTCCGCGATATCGTTTGCCTCGTCCTGTGCTTCGGCATGTTTCTGACCCCATTTGCAGAGCGCCAGCAGAACCGGTTCCAACTCCAAACCCACCTCAGTTGCCGAATATTCGACGCGTGCAGGTACCTCTGCGAAGATCTGCCGGGTCACCAGACCATGCTTCTCCATCTCGCGCAGCTGCTGGATCAGCACCTTTTGGGTGATCTTTGGCAACATCCGCTTGAGCTCCGAGAGGCGCTTCGGGCCATCGAAGACATAATAAAGGATGATGGGCTTCCAGCGTCCGGCTATCACCTTGAGCGCCCGCTCGACAGGCAATCTGGGCAGCTTCTTGATCGGAGCGGTCATGGTCACCTCCTGGTGGGTGTAGCACCAAATTCTCTGTATTTTGGCAGCGCAGCTTATTGCTAAGGCGCATCTCACGCCAATTCAAACGTGAGGTTTGCTATGAAAGCCATCCGCTACGACCATTTCGGTTCGCCCGAGGTCTTGACCTGTGTTGAGCTGCCGGTGCCCGAACTGCAGGCCGGCGAAGTGCTCGTTAGGGTTCACGCCGTAGGCGTCAATTTCTTTGAGTCTTGATGCGCGCTGACCGCTACGCGGTGACGCCTCTATTGCCGATGCTGCCGGGCGTCGAAGTTGCCGGAGTGGTCGAGAAAGTGGGTGAAGGCGTCGACGGCACTCGGCTTGGGACGCGAGTTGCCGTGCCGCTCTTTGCCCTCGGTCGCGGAGGCGGATACGCCGAATATGTGGCGGTCGACGCAGGATATGCCGTGCCTATACCCGATAGGCTCCCCTTTTCCGGCGCAACTGCCCTGGTGGTGCAGGGACTGACAGCATTGCATATGGTCCAGCAACGCTCGCTGATGGGCAAAACGGTCCTTGTTCATGCCGCGGCAGGTGGCGTGGGTTCCTTGCTGGCCCAGCTTGCCAGGCGTCGTGGTGCTCGGCGCGTGATCGCGACGGCAGTGAGCGCAGCAAAGCGATCGCTGGCGCTGGAGATGGGGGCTAATCTGGCTATAGACTATAGCGCCCCCGGCTGGGAAACGTCTTTAGCTGGCCTCCGCCCGGACGTTGTTTACGACACGATTGGTGGCGACATGACGCGTGCGTCGCTCGCGGTTCTCGCGGATGGCGGCGAACTTGTCTTTGCGGCGCTCGGCCGGTTCGCAGCCACAGCCGAGGACATTACCCGCATGCTCGACAAGAACCAGTCGCTGAGAGGCCTTGCGCTTCTGCCGTTGCTGGGAGCAAGTCTTGTTCCCGATCTCCAGTCGCTCTTCGAACTGGCCGCTTCCGGGGAGCTGAGGCTCTTACCCGGGCGCCAGTTTCCGCTTCACGGCGCAGCGGAGGCGTATCGGGCGATCGAAAGCCGCATGGCAACGGGGAAGGTGGTCCTGATGTCCTAAAGCTTTTCAATTCAACCCTGAAAGGCTCAGATCGATGTAGCGACCTGCATGGCGAGCTGGCCAAGCGAGGCTTCCGACGACGGGCCAACGAGCACATAGGATGTGCCGGCATTGTGCCAAGAAACGACGCCGATCTCGTCCTTGATCGTTTCCTTGAAATCGTCTGCCTCGGAAGGCAGGTTGTCCTTGCGGAAGCAGATGGAAGCCAGGTCGCCATCGGAGCTGGTGTAGACGAGTTGGCCGACCGGCCTGCTGTCGCCGATGAAGACGCGGGCACCCTGGAAGGTCCAGCCCTGTTCCGACAGGTCAGGGACACGGAACGCAACGCCGACCGTTGAGGTCAGCCAGGTAGAAATTTCCTCTGCCTGGGTCGACGGAACCTCGAAAATATGACGGGGCTGGCGGGCGATAAGCCGCTGGTTGGCGATGACGTCGGTCAGCCACTCGTTGGAGTCAGGAATGGCTTCCATCGTTGTCGCGGCAGGCGATTGCATGGTGCTCATGCTGCCGGCGGCGAAGAAGCCGATGCCACAGCCGGCAATGAGGAGGACGATTGCAGCCGCAAGAGCCTGTGGGCCGATCGGCGCAAGTTTGAAGGAGGGCCGCGAAACGCGCGGTGCAACCGGAGCCTTTGGTGGCTGCGCGCTCTTGATCGACCGCACGAGGGCGAGTGGAACCGGCTCCCTGAGAACGTCGTCGAGGCGGTGCTTTCCGAAGTCGGCGCCGTGTCGCAGCTTGTCGTAGAGCCGCTTGGCACCCTCGTCGGTGGCCAGGCGCTGCTCAAGCTCATGCTTCTGTTCGGGCGTCGTCTCGCCATCCAGCAGGGCGGCTAGCTGAGCATCGAGCGGCAGTTTCTTGAAATCGAGCAATTCAGTACCTGTGAGGATAGTTGTCCGCGACACTGGCGAAATGCAGTCTCGCCGCGGCAAGCTGGGATACGACGATGTTGATGGTGACACCCATGATGTCGGCGGCCTGCTGATAGCTGTGCCCTTCGACAACAACCAGCAAAAAGGCGCTGGATGTGCCTTCCGGCATGTCGGCGATCATGCGGTGGATGACATCGGGATTGACAAGCGAGGTGCGATCGCGGTTCGCTTCCCGGATATCGGTGACATTGCCCCTGGGAGCGGGGTGCGGCTTCCGACGCCGATGCTCGTCCGTCCAATGTTGGCGGGCGAGGGCGTAGACCCAGCTTTCCAGGCGGCCTTCGCCATTCCATTGTCCGCTCTTGGCGATGGCGCGCTCACACGCCACTTGTGCGAGTTCGTCCGCACTCGCTGCGTCACCTGCAAGGGTCATCGCGAAACGCCGCAGCCGGGGCAGAAGGCCCACCAGGTCGCGTCTGATATCGATGGTCGTCACGGGTTGACGCATAGTCTTTCCAGGTAATGCTTGGGCGGTCGGCGAGAGCGCCCAGCAGCATATCGATTTATATTGCTTCTGTGTCCTTTATGAAACAAGTACCGGATGCTTCGCAAGCATCCGGCGGCCTATCCCACGGGTTCTCAAAGCTTTTCTTCATTAGGCTCGGCTCGGATCAACGTCAGTATGTACGATAACCATTCAGTGCCTGCAGCAGCGAGCGATAGGCCCAGGTCTGCTCGCCGCCCCGATCCCGGATCTCGACGAGCTGGACGCGCGCTCCCTGCACGTCACCCTGTTCCACCAAAGCTTGTCCCATATATGACCGTGCCAGAATATAATTCTCGTCCGCCTGCAGCGCCTTGCGGTAATACGACATCCCCAGCTCCATTCTGCCCGCCTTGCGGTTGGCATAGCCGAGATAGTTCAGGATGCGCGGATCGTTCTGGTTCCTGGCAAGCTGAAGCACCGTCAGGGCATTGTCGTATTGACCGGCATAGGCAAATTCGCGGGCAGCCTTGTAGAGTTCATCGTCGTTGAACGAATTCTTCTTCGGGACCACGCATTCCTTGCGCTTCGCATCCCAAACCTTGCCGCCGGCACATTTTGTCGTCGTTTCGGCCTTTGGCGGCGGCTTGGTTTCGTCGCTTTCGTCGCCGATGGCAAAGGCGGATGAGGAGACTGCGAGGGCAAGCGAGCCGGCCAAAGCCAGACTGCGAAGACTGATCGACGCCATGGGCATGCAATAACTCCGTGAATTGGTGCTGCCGAGGCGACAAGTTTACGTGGCAATCGCCAATTGCCAAGACCTCGGATGCTTTGCCAAATTCAAGATATCGTCATCTTGAATTCCTGAATCAGCTTGGCGAAGAAGATGAATCCAAAAACGGCGCTAAGCCTTGAAAATATCGACGCTTTCGCTGCACACGCCATCGCCCATGGAGTTGATGCTGAACCGTTCCCCGGTCAGCTCCCAAGCACCCGGTGCGCCATCGATCGAGAAGAGGTTGTAGCCGGCACGGGGTTTCAGCCCGCCGGGCCCCTGCGATGCAGAGGCGATACCGACGACGGGAACCGGACCAGTCTGGCCGCGCAGCCAGTGCAGCGTGTTCAAATGGGTATGGCCGTGGAGCACCAGTTCTGCACCGCCGGTGGAGATCACGGCGCCGAAGCGGCGGATGCCGATCATCCGCTTGTGGAAGGAGGTCGCGCCGCGGATCGGCGGATGGTGGATCATCACGACGCGAAACAAGCCGGCCTCGCCAGCGGCACGCAGCATGTTCACCGTATCGCGGGCCTGGCGCTCGCCGAAGAAGCCGCTGGCCGCGAAAGGGGGCGTCGCGACCGCCGTCGAACAGCCGACGATCGCGACCTTGCCGCGAACGCGAAGATAGGGAAAGACGTGGCGATTTTCCTGCCATTCGGCTGGAGCGAGGTCACCGCGCACATTGTCGTACCATGCGCGCACCGACTTTTCGTAGGCGCCGGGCACGTAGGCATCGTGGTTTCCCGGCACGACTGAATTGTCTTCGGGATCACCGAGTTCTTTCAGCCAAGCGGCTGCGGCTCGGATCTCCAGTCCGCTTGCGAGGTTCACGAGATCGCCGGTAACCGCCAAATGATCGGCTTGCTTCGCGTGTATGTCATCGAGCAGCAGATCGAGCGTGCTACCGAAAAGGTGCTTGCTCCTGTTGCGATGCCAGTTCACAAAGCCGGTAATGCGTTTGGAAAAGAGCTCGCGGACCGAAAGGCGAGGAAGAGGGCCGAGATGGATATCGGAGATGTGTGCGAGCTTGAACATGCGACGACACATAGCCCAGTCAGTCTGCAATTCAAACACATCTGCTTGAACGGATTAGCGGAATTGGAAAAAGCGTGACCAGAACCATACGCCCCTGGCAATCGCGAGTGCTGATGCGCATCGTGCATATGTATTTCGCGGTTGCGCGCGGAATGACGATGGGCGTGCGGGCCGCCTGCTTCGATTCGGCGGGTCGTATCTTTCTCGTGCGGCACAGCTACCTGCCGGGCTGGCACATGCCTGGCGGCGGGCTGGAGCGCAATGAGACTGCCGAGGAAGCCTTGATCAAGGAGCTTCGCGAGGAAGGGAATTTGCGCATCCTCGGACGGCCGGAGCTCTTCCACATCTATTTCAATACGGCGGCCAGCCGCCGCGATCATGTCCTTTTCTATAAGACGCAGGTTGAGCAGACGGCACCGCGCCCGCCAGACCGGGAAATCGTCGAGTGCGGCTTCTTCGCGATCGATGATCTGCCAGTGGGCACAACGGACGCAACGCGTCGTCGTCTGGCTGAACTCGCGGGCGAGCGGGAGCCCGCCCACGTGTGGTAGAGCGCAGGGCTAGGCCGCTGCCAGTAGGGCACGGCCATGCGGGCGATCGAGATCCAGTGCCGGGCCGACAGGCACGATGCCGGTCGGATTGATCGTCTTGTGGCTGCGGTAATAGTGGTCCTTGATGTGGCGGAAGTTGACCGTCTCCTTGACGCCCGGCGTCTGATAGAGATCGCGCAGATAGGCCGACAGATTGGGGTAGTCGTCGATGCGGCGAATGTTGCACTTGAAGTGGCCGACATAGACAGCATCGAAGCGCACCAAAGTCGTGAACAGCCGCCAATCGGCCTCGGTCAGTCGATCGCCGAAGAGATAACGACCCTTGCCGAGACGGCCTTCCAGCATGTCCAGCGTTTCGAAGAGCCTGACGACATTTTCGCCATAGGCTTCCTGTGTCGTGGCAAAGCCGGCCTTGTAGACGCCGTTGTTGACGGTGTCGTAGACGACAGCGTTGAGCTCATCGATATCGGCGTGCAGGTCGTTCGGGTAGAAATCGGCGGTCGAGCCCGTCAGATGATCGAAGGCGCTGTTGAACATCCGGATGATTTCGGAGGACTCGTTGTTGATGATCGTGTTGGTCTTCTTGTCCCACAAGACCGGAACGGTCACCCGGCCGGAATAGTGCGGGTCGGCCTTCATGTAGATTTCGTATAGCGTCTTGGCGTCGAAGAGATGGTCGCCGGTGGCGCCGTCGCCGATCTTGAATTCCCAGCCCTTCGAAAGCATCAGCGGATCGACGACCGAAACGCTGATGAGGTTTTCGAGCTTCTTCAGCTTGCGGAAGATCAGGGTCCGATGCGCCCACGGGCACGCCAGCGAGACATAAAGGTGGTAGCGGTCTGCCTCTGCCTTGAAACCACCCGTTCCGGACGGGCCAGCCGCTCCGTCCGCTGTAATCCAGTTCCGAAACTGCGAGGCGGTGCGCTTGAAGTGCCCCTTGGTTTCCTTCGTGTCGTACCAGACGTCATGCCAGACGCCATCAACCAGCATGCCCATATTGTGATCCTTCAAATTTTCCTTGGCTCGAACATATCCCACGTCCTGGCGATTTGCAGGGCGGTAAAGATTGAACACTGCGTCACGCCGCGCCGTCGCTTTCTAAATTTCCATTGGACGACTGAAATTTTTCCTGCTATCGGCGATTTCACATTTCTGGAAACCGATTTGATGTTTGCACCGAGAAACCTGCGACGACGCTGATGCTCCCGAACGCCTGACGGCGTGCTCGAGATCCATCAACTCTGTCTATCCGGTTTCCGTCTCATCATGCACAAGCACGATCTGGTCTACCTCACTGAGGATGCGTCGCACGACGCTGCTATCGAACACATCAACGAAGAAGCATTCGGCCCTGGCCGGCATACGCGTGCGGCCGCCCGGATCCGCGAGCAGGGGCCGCACGATCTCTCGCTCTCCTTCATTTGCGCCGATGATGGCGAGACCATTGCATCTGTGCGCATGACGGCTGTTCAGGCCGGCTCGGTGAATGGGCACCTGCTTGGGCCGCTTGCAGTACGGCCGTCGCACAAGGGTCGCGGCATCGGCCGGGAACTCGTCCGGATTGCCATCGACGCCGCGCGTCGCAAGGGATCGGAAGCGGTCATCCTCGTCGGCGATCCGCCTTACTACTGCCCCCTCGGCTTCGAGCGGGTGGCCCACAACGCGATCACGTTTCCCGGTCCCGTTGATCCGTCTCGCGTGCTGGTCGTGCCGCTTGTCGAGGATGCGCATAGCAGGCTGAAGGGAACTATCGGCTGGCGAAAATAGGTTGCATGCGGTATTGAGAGCCATAGGCCTGAGACACGCTTCGCGTGATTTTTCAGCGGCTTGAGAGGTAGCATGAGCAACGTTTCCATGGACGAGGCGCTGGATCGCGCCGGCACCGGGCCCTTCCAGTGGCGCCTGATCGGCATCTTCGGTCTTGTCTGGACAGCGGACGCGATGCAGGTCCTCGCCGTCGGCTTTACGGCAGCCTCGATCGCGGCCACCTTCGGGTTGACTGTTCCGCAAGCCCTGCAGACAGGTACGCTGTTCTTTCTCGGCATGCTCATCGGCGCTGTCGCCTTTGGGCGCCTGGCCGACAAGGTCGGGCGGCGTCGGGTCCTGATCACCACTGTTGCCTGCGATGCGCTTTTCGGCACCCTTTCCATCTTCGCTCCCAGCTTTGCCAGCCTGCTCGTGCTGCGTTTCCTGACAGGAGTGGCGGTCGGTGGCACGTTGCCTGTCGACTATGCGATGATGGCGGAGTTCCTGCCCGCCAAGAGCCGTGGCCGCTGGCTGGTGGCGTTGGAAGGCTTCTGGGCGGTCGGCACGCTGATCGTCGCACTGGCTGCCTGGGCTGCGAGCGTCGCCGGGGTAGCCGATACCTGGCGCTACATTTTCGCCGTCACCGCAGTTCCGGCGCTGCTGGGCCTGACACTGCGCTTCTTCGTTCCTGAATCGCCACTCTACCTGCTGCGGACCGGGCGGGCGGGCGAGGCCAAGGTGATCGTCAACCGAATGCTGGCGCTGCACCGGAAAGCACCACTGCTGCCCGAGGATCAAATCGTCGCGTCGTCGCAGGTGGCTGAGGGCATCTTCTCCGACGAGCTTCGTCGCCGAAGTGTACTGATCCTGACGATCTGGTTCCTGGTTTCCGTTTCCTACTACGGGGTCTTCACCTGGATGCCGGCGAAGCTGGCCAGCGATGGGTTCGGCTTCGTCCGCGGATACGGCTTTCTGGTCTTCGTCGCCCTGGCTCAGATCCCGGGCTATGTACTTGCCGCCTACGGGGTCGAGGCTTGGGGTCGCAGGCCGACCTTGATCGGTTTCTGCCTGCTGTCTGCGCTTGGTTGCCTGCTCTTCGTGGTTTCTCCTGACGACATGCTGATCGGCGCGTCGCTGCTGGTCATGAGTTTTGCGCTACTCGGGACGTGGGGCGCGCTCTATGCCTACACCCCGGAACTCTATCCCACCGCCTCACGGGCGACAGGCATGGGCGCTGCGGGGGCGATGGCCCGCCTTGGCGGACTGCTGGCTCCATCCCTGATGGCGTTCATCGTCACGGGTGGGTTCGGTCTGGCCATCGGCCTGTTTGCGGGCCTGCTGGTCGTGGCGGCCTTTGCGGCAACGGCGATCGATATTGAAACACGCCAGGCGGCGCTCAGCTAGAGCATCTTGCGCAGAAACGTGCGGGTACGGCCTTTCGGAAACTCTGGTAGTTCGCCGAATATCTCGTAGCCTTGCCGTTGATACGCTCGCAGGGCTAGCGGATTGAAGGTGTCGATCCAAGCCCCATGGCAGCCACGTGCCGCTGCTTCCTCTTCCGCCAAAGCAAGGATCTTGCCGGCCATGCCCTTGCCGCGTTCCTTGTCGGGAATGTACAGCAACTGCGTGAAGAGCCATCCCCAGGCGGTATAGCCGGACAGGCCACCGGTGACGTTCCCGTCGGTATCTCGAATGAGAACCGCGAGCGGTTGCCGTTCGGCTGGGCCGACGTCATGGACGTTGAAGGCTGATAGCGCGTCGCCGATCGTGCTGAGATCATCGGCGGCGGGCGAGCCGGTCACTTCAAACTCGGCCATGCCGCTAACGCCCTTCGCGCCACCACATGGCGCCAAAGGCAAGCAGCAGAATGCCGACACCGGCGAAACCGGCAAACAGCGGCAGGGTGTTGATGCCCTTCAGCACCGTTTCGTTGGTAAGGTGGATCTGCATGCGATCGTCGTCGGCAACGCGGATCTGGCCGCGAACCGGCAGGATCGGCGGGATGCTGATCGCGCCGCTGCTATCGGAAACGCGGGTGACGAGCCCCTTCGACTTGTCGGAAATCGGCTTCAACGCCTCGGTCGTCGAGATCATGGCCTTGAATTCAGGAGCATCGACTGCGCCGACATGCGCCAGCGTCGTCATGTCGCCGTTTCTGATCTCGAAAAGGCCGATCTCGTCCATCTTCTTCTCGGCCTTGAAGAGGCCCGGCTCGGCTTGCGTCAGGGGGAGAGTTTCCGTCCTTCCCGAGGGATATCGGACCGTTGCATTGCCCGGGTCGCCGCCAATGGTCTGACGCGTGATCTCCAGCGTGCGGCCGGATGCGCGTGCCGTCAGGGCCTCTTCCTCAAGGGCGGGCTCCTTCATCAGCCAGTGGGCGACGCGGCGATAGAGCGACACATGCGGGCCTCCGCCCTCGAAGCCGCGGGCCCAGAGCCAGCCCTGGTCGGAGAGCAGCATGGCGACACGCCCCTGTCCGGCGCGATTGAGAACGAGCAGCGGATGGTTGTCAGCGCCGACCATCACCGTCTGGCCCTGCGGCGGCTCCACATCGACGCTGCGGAACCAGCGGCCCCAATGCGGCGGTTCGTCAGCGGATCCATCGAGGCCGCGGGTAACGGGGTGCTTGCGGCCTTCCTCCGAAAGCCGGGGGTAAAAGGCTTTTTCGATCATCTGCCCGGTCGGTGCGGCCGGCAGCACCGACGATAGCGGCGTCAGGGCAATCGAATCCTGGCCGGCATGTTCTGGGCCGGCAGCGATCAACAGCGCGCCGCCATTTTCCACGTACTGGGCGATATAGTCGTAGTAGAGGATCGGCAGCACGCCGCGATGCTGATAGCGGTCGAAGATGATCAGGTCGAAGTCCTTGATCTTATCGACGAACAGCTCGCGGGTTGGGAAGGCGATCAGCGACAGTTCGTTGATCGGTGTGCCGTCCTGCTTTTCGGGCGGGCGCAGAATGGTAAAGTGGACGAGATCCACCGAGGCATCCGACTTCAAGAGATTGCGCCAGGCGCGCTCGCCGGCATGCGGCTCGCCGGAGACGAGCAGAACGCGCAGGTTTTCGCGAATGCCGTCGATCAGGTGGACCGCGCGGTTGTTGGCGTCGGTGACTTCGCCCGGAAGATCGGCGACCGAAAATTCGAGAACGTTGCTGCCGCCGCGCTCGACCTTGAACGAAAAGGGCGTGTCGCGGCCAGGCGTTGCCTGGAGCGTGGCGATCTCGTTGCCGTTGAGTTTCACCGTGACGCTTGCCGTGCCGCCGGGGCTCGGTCCGTCGTCGAAGACGCGCAGCATCAATTGCTGCTCCTCATTGACGATCCCGAAGCGCGGTGCCTTCACGACCTCGATGCGGCGGTCGAACTCGTTGGCCTTGCCCGTGATCAGGCCGTGGATCGGCGCGTCGAAGCCGAGCGCCTGATTGACGCCGGGAACGTCGTGGATTTCGCCGTCCGTCAGCATGATCGCGCCGCCGATGCGCGCGGGCGGCACGTCCGCGACAGCCGCCGAAAGCGCATTGAACAGCCGGGTCGAGGGAGCATCGGAATCTTGCGGCTCCGTCGCGTCGACGTAGCGCGGCTCGACATTGGGGAAGCGCGAGAGGCGATCCTTCAACTGCGCCAGGGCATCGTCGGTCATCTTGATGCGATCAGGCGTTTGCTGGCTCTGGCTGCGGTCAACAATGACGGGCACGACGGTCGACAGTGGGTCGCGATCTTCCTGCAGCAAGAGAGGGTTGGCGAGGGCAGCCAGCAAGGCAAGGGCCGCGATCGAACGAATCCATGCGCCGCGCACGCCGCGCCAGATGCCAAAGGCAGCGGTTGCGAGAACAATAACCGCCAGACCCGCCAGGAGCGACCAAGGAATGAAGGGTGAAAAATCAACCGTCATATCACTGTCCCAACCGTTCCAGCAGGGCGGGGACGTGGACCTGATCGGTCTTGTAGTTGCCGGTTAGCATGTACATCATGATGTTGACGCCGCTGCGGTAGGCGTATTCGCGCTGTGTCTCGTCCGGGGGGACCGTCGGCAACAACGGTACCCCATTGTCATCGACGGCCCAGGCACCGGCAAAATCGTTGCCGGTGATGAGGATCGGGGAAACGCCGTCGGCCGTGGCCGCCGACTTGGCGTTTTCGGGACGACTTTCCTGGCGTGCTTCAATCCAGAGCGGGCTACCCGTGTAGCGGCCGGGGAAGCTTGAGAGCAGGTAGAACGATTTCGTCAGCACGTGGTCCGACGGCACCGGTTCCAGCGGCGGAATATCGAGATTGGCAAGGATTTGCTGCAAGCGCTCGCCGTTGGCGCTGACCGAGCCGCCATTGTTGTCGAGCGCGCTGAACTGATCGCGCGTATCGAAGAGCACGGTTCCGCCGGCGCGCATATAGGCATCGATCTTGTTGATTGCAGCTGCCGAGGGCATCGGCGCGGTGGCCGAGATCGGCCAATAGATGATCGGATAGAAGGTGAGCTCATCCTTGGTGAGATCCACGCCGACAGGCGGTGATGGCTCCAACGTGGTGCGGTATGTCAGGAATTCCGTCAAGCCCTCCAGCCCGCGTTCGGATATGTGGTCGACGTCCTGTTCGCCGGTGACGACATAGGCGAGGTGCGTATTGTCGAGCCGCTGGAAGATCTGATCGTCGCCGGGCTTGGAGTCGTCGGCATGCGATTGCCCCGGCTGCAGGAAGAAGGCCGCACTGACCGCCACAGCGACAAGCGCCGCTGTTCGCGCCGCCGGGCGCAGCCTCGAGAAAGCGCCGCTCATGAACATTACGATCAGGCTGTCGGCCAGCAGCAACAGGAAGGCGATCAGGAACAGCGCGGGCTTTGCCGACCAGGTTTCGCCGCCGATCAGCCCTTCGCGCACGACTGTGAGACCCGACRTATCAAGCGGCTTCAGTTCGGCATTCTTCGGCAGGATGTTCAGCGCGGTAAATCCTTCTTCGGAGCCGTAAAGGCCGGGCGGGTTGTCGAAGCTTGCGACCGGCGTGACCTTCGCGTTCGGGATCAGCGGACGCGCCGTGCCAGTTTCGGTCGTGAGTGCGCCTTTGGCGGTCAACAATCGGAAAGGCGGCAGCGCCTCGGCGGTCGATGCACCGCCGGCTTCAGCGGTAACGCCACCGGAACGCGACAACTGGACGAGGCGGCGCAGCATCTCGACAAAATTGCCCGAGATCGGCAGGTCAGACCACGTCGCTTCTGCGCTGACATGGAACAGGACGATCCTGCCTGCATTGATCGGCTTCGTCGTGACCAGCGGCGTGCCATCGGCGAGGCTCGCCCAGGTGCGCTCGGCAAGATCCGGCGTCGGCTCTGCGAGAACCTGCCGCTTGACGGTAACATCGGTCGGCTTCGGCATGCCGGCGAAGGGGCCGAAGGTTGGAAATTCGGCGAGGGGCTGCGGTTCGGCCCATGAGAGCGCGCCACCCAATGCACGCTCGCCCTGGCGCAACGTCACCGGCACCAGCGGATCGTCGGCGGGTGCGGCGGCAAGGCGCGGCCCGGCGAAGCGGACAAGTGTTCCGCCATTTGCGATCCAGCGCTGCAGCGGCTCGTAGGTTTCCTGGGGTAGGCGACCGATATCCGCCATGATGATGACAGATGGATTCTGCGACAGGAGATCCGGGATCGAGGTCGCGAGATCAGGCGTGTTCGGCTCGATCAAATCGGCATAAGGCTGCAAAGCGCGCTGGATGTAATAAAGCGGCGAAAGCAGCGGTTGGAAAGTGTCACCGACCTCACCTGATAGCAGAACCACGCGGCGACGCTTGAAACCGTCGTCGAGCAGATGCACGGCGCCAGCCGTCGCGTGGTTGTCGATGCTGACGCGCGCGAAATCGTTGCGCATCTCAAACGGTGCGGTGATTGATCCGGTCGCGACGCTCTGACCCGGCTGGAAGTCGATCGAGCCGGTCGCGATCGCGCGTCCCTGCGTGTCCTGCGCGGTGATCGGGCGCGAGGCGGCAGCGCCACTGTCGAGGCGCGTGGCGGTGACCGTCATCGCGTCGGCGGCATTGCTTGCGGACGTGATCGCAATCGTTTCGTTTGCGTCTCCTGAGATCAATCGCAATTGGGCAGGCGAGAGGTCGGAAAGCTGGCGGACGGTCGTGTCGTTCTCTCTTGCGGCGGCGCCATCCGTAAGGAAGGCGAGAGTGCCGGGATGGACGCCGTTCAGCGCGGCGCGGAGAGCCTCGAAAGCACGCTGGCGATCCGGCACAAGCGGCTTCGGTTCTGCGGCACGCAGCTTGTCGCGGGCGACGGCTGCCGTTCCGGGGACGGCATCGTTGGTCGGGTCGGCGGTGAAGGCGATCGCCACCGGAGTACCAGCGGATTCCGCGTCGTCGATCAGGGCGTCAGCGGTCTTCACGCGGCGATCCCAATCCGGCGAGGTGGCCCAGCCGTTGTCAACAAAGAGCACGAGCGGACCGCCGGAAGCGATTGAATTGGTGCGCGGATTGAAGACCGGATCGGCGATGGCCAGGATGACTGCGGTCGCAAGCAGCATGCGCAGCAGCGTCAGCCACCAGGGACTCTGGGCAGGGGTTTCTTCCCGCTTCAGGACCGTGGCGAGAATCTTCAGAGGTGGGAAGACTTCTGTCTTCGGGCGCGGCGGCGTCAGTCTGAGAAGCCACCAGATGATCGGCAAGGCCACAAGGGCGCCGAGGATTGCGGGATAGGCAAAAGCAAAGGGGAGAGCGTTCACGCGCGTTCTCCCTGCGTCATCCTTGCGGGCATGCCCGAAAGGTACATGTGGACGGCGACCAGCGCTTCAGAGGCTAGGTGGTCTGTGCGGTGGCTGACGAAGGTCCAGCCCATGTGGCGCAGCGCCTGGCCGAGATCGTCCCGGCGGTCGAGATAGGCGCGGGTATAGGCTTCGCGAACATGCTCGGCGCGGCCGGATGTCAGCTTCGACCCTGTCTCGGGGTCGGTGAATTCGGTGCGGCCATCATACGGGAAGAGCTCCTCGGCCGGATCGGCGATCTCGATCACGTGGCCGCGCAGACCGCGCCGCGCCAAGGGGGCGATGCGCGCCATCACTGCTCGCGCGTCATCGAGAAAATCGCCAATCAAGACGAGTTCGCTCCAGCCGCGGATCATCGCCGTATCGGGCAGCCCTCCGCTCAGCGGCGCGTGCATCAATGCCGTCGCAAGCCGTTCCGCGGCATTGCGTGCGGCAATCGGTTCCATGACGCCGGGACATCCGATGCGTTCGCCGGAACGCGCCAGGATTTCGGCAAGCGCCAGCATGATGACGAGCGCGCGGCCTTCCTTGGAGGCGTTTCCGAAGGTCGACTTGTACATCATCGAGGGAGACATGTCGGCCCAGAGCCAGATCGTATGGGCTGCTTCCCACTCGCGGTCGCGGATGTAGGTATGGTCGTCGCGCGCCGAACGGCGCCAATCGATGCGGGATAGACTTTCGCCCTCGGTATAGGGACGGAACTGCCAGAAATTCTCGCCGATGCCGCGCTTGCGGCGACCGTGCCAGCCGGCGATCACCGTGTTGGCGATCCGCTTGGCCTCGACCAGACAATCCGGCACAAGGCTCGCCCGCTGCCTTGCGCGAGCGAGGGCGTCATTGCCCGAGGTCGGATTGACGATCTGTCCGATGGGTGCCACGCAGACGCTTCCTTATCCCTTGGCCTGCTTGACCAGCCCTTCGATGACATCGCGAACCGACATGCCTTCCGCGCGGGCCGCAAATGTCAGCGCCATGCGGTGCTGCAGCACCGGTTCCGCGAGGGCATGGACGTCGTCAATAGACGGCGCCAGGCGGCCTTCGTAAAGGGCACGGGCGCGGGCGCAAAGCATCATGGCTTGGCCGGCGCGCGGACCAGGGCCCCAGGCGACGTTCTTGTCGGTCGCGGCATTTCCCTGACCCGGACGGGCCGAGCGAACAAGCGCGAGGATGGCGTCGACAACCTTGTCGCTGACCGGCATCTGGCGAATGAGCGTTTGGATTTCGACGAGGCGCTCCGCGTTCAGGATCGCTTGCGGCGTCGTTTCGCTGGTCCCGGTCGTCTCGAGCAGGATCTGTCGCTCGGCGGCGAGCTCCGGATAGTGGACGTCTACCTGGAGAAGGAAGCGGTCGAGCTGCGCCTCGGGCAAGGGATAGGTGCCTTCCTGCTCCAGCGGGTTCTGGGTGGCCAGGACGTGGAAGGGCGCGGGCAGATCGTAGCGGTGGCCGGCAACGGTGATGTGGTATTCCTGCATGGACTGCAGCAGGGCCGATTGCGTGCGCGGCGACGCGCGGTTGATTTCGTCGGCCATGAGGAGTTGGGCGAACACCGGTCCCTTGACGAAACGGAAGGAACGGCGGCCGCTGTCATCTTGGTCCATCACTTCGGAGCCCAAGATATCGGAAGGCATCAGATCCGGTGTGAACTGGATGCGGTTGGAGGCGAGGCCAAGCACTTCGCCGAGGGTAGTAACGAGTTTGGTCTTGGCAAGGCCCGGCACACCGACCAGCAGGGCATGGCCGCCCGAAAGAACCGCGAGAAGAGTGTTCTCGACGACGCTTTCCTGGCCGAAGATCACCTTCGAGACTTCACCCCGCACGGCGGCAATATCTGCAAGGGCCTTCTCGGCCGCGGCGATGATCGCCTTTTCATCGAGGGGGGCTTCGGTCTTCATCATACCCATAAGGCATCTCCAGCGGGTGATATCATTCGTCGCGAATCGGCAGACTTACACGCAAGCGTCATACCAGATAGAGTTATGGAGATGTTGCGGGCTGACAAGTTCGTTCCGAATGACTATCTCGTGACCTTCTTGAGTTAAAGACAAACCGGGACAGAAGAATGGCAGCCGAAGAGATCAAGGCGACAACAGACGCGGCCGGTCTTGCTGCGCTGATTTCGCGCGCCGCCGGTGATGCAGGGGCCAAAGCCCGAGGCCTTCCGCCCGTCGACAAGTGGAATCCGCCGTTCTGCGGCGATATCGACATGGAAATCCGAGCGGACGGAACATGGTTCTACATGGGAACGCCGATCGGCCGGGCGCCGCTCGTCAGGTTGTTCTCCACGGTCCTGCGCAAGGACGAAGATGAGAAGACCTACCTTGTAACCCCCGTCGAACGGGTTGGTATCCGGGTTGTCGATGCGCCGTTCGTCGCCGTTGAAATGAATGCCGGAGAAAGGGATGGCGAGCCGCTGTTAACTTTCCGGACCAATGTCGGTGACGTGGTCGAGGCTGGGCCGGAGCATCCGCTGCGTTTTGTAGTTCATGGCGAAAACAGCGAGTTGAAGCCCTATCTTCATGTTCGCGGGCGGCTGGAGGCGCTGGTTTCGCGACCGATCATGTACGAACTCGTCGAGCTCGGCGAACGCCTTGAAGTCGACGGTAAGACGATGTTCTGTCTGCGCTCCGGCGGTGTGACCTTTCCTGTCATGCCGGCGGAAGAACTGGATGCACTCTCCCGATGAACAATGTTTTGACCGAAAACCGTTCGCTCTATTCAGCGGCTGAATTCCGCCGTCGCGCTCTTCACCAGAGCGGTGGTCCGGTGGATCTCTCCTGGCGTGATCACGGCGATCACATTCTCAACCCCGATATCGTCACGCAGGTGGAGACCTTCAAACTTCGCGATGCCGCGGTGCTGGTGCCTGTTATCGACGATGGTGACGATGCGCATGTGATTTTCACGCAGCGCACGGCGACGCTGCGCAAGCATTCCGGACAGATCGCGTTCCCGGGTGGAAAGATTGACGCCATCGACGGCTCCGCCGAAAAGGCCGCAATCCGGGAAACCGAAGAGGAGATCGGCATCGACGGCTCCTTTGTCGAGACCGTGGCGCGGCTTCCGAACTATCTGGCGTCGACCGGCTTCCGTATAACGCCAGTGCTCGCCGTTGTTCGGCGCGGCTTCGAATTGAAACTCAACCCCACCGAGGTGGATGACGTGTTCGAAGTACCGCTGTCCTTTCTCATGAACCCGGCCAACCACAGCCGCGACAGGCGCGTGCTTGACGGTCTCGAACGACAATTCTACCGGATGCCCTATGAAAGCCGGATGATCTGGGGCATTACCGCCGGCATCGTTCGCACCCTCTATGAAAGGCTCTATGCATGACCAACCTTGGCAACGAGGCATGGTTCAAGGATCCGGCTCTGACGCGTGTTTTTGCGTTGCTCAACTCTGATGGAGAAGGGCGCGTCGTCGGTGGGGCGGTCCGCAACAGCCTCATGCGGCTTCCGGTCAGTGACATTGATGTCGCCACGACCCTTACGCCGGAGCAGGTCATCGAGCGGGCGGTTGCCGCTGGGATCAAGGCTGTGCCGACCGGCGTGGCGCACGGCACTGTGACCCTCGTCATCGATGGCAAGCCGTTCGAGGTCACGACGCTGAGGGCAGACGTGGAAACCGATGGGCGGCGTGCAAAGGTAGCCTTCAGTTCCGATTGGCGGACAGACGCGGAACGCCGCGACCTCACGATCAACGCGCTCTATGTCGACGCCAAAGGCGATGTGATCGACCTGGTCGGTGGTCTCGCCGATATCGAGAAGCGCAATATCCGCTTCATTGGGGACGCGGCGACGCGTGTTGCCGAGGACTATCTGCGTATCCTGCGATTTTTCCGGTTCTTCGCCTACTATGGCTCCGGTCGTCCGGATCCTGATGGGTTGAGAGCCTGCGCATCGGCTCGCGCCAAGCTGAAGACGCTTTCAGCCGAAAGGGTCTGGTCGGAACTGCGCAAGCTACTCAGCGCCGAAGATCCCGGACGGGCACTTCTGTGGATGCGACAGGTCGGCGTGCTCAGCGAAATCCTGCCAGAGACTGAGAAATGGGGGATCGACACCATTCCGACATTGATCGGTACGGAGCAAGCGCTTGCCTGGAAGCCAGATCCGCTTCTGCGTCTTGCTGCCATCATTCCGCCCGATGCCGATCGGCTGGAGAAGATGGCGGCGCGCCTCAAGCTGGCCAATGCCGAGGCCGCCTGGTTCAAGGCATGGGCCAAGGCGCCTGTTATCAATGATGAATTGTCCTCGGCCACCCTTTCACGACTGCTTTTTCGGCACGGCGCCGACGGCATCAATACCCGCTTGAAACTTGCGCTGGCAACAGCACGCGGCAAGGCGGAAGGTGACACACAGGAGATGGCTCGCTCGGCAAGGCTCGGCAAGCTGCTCGAACTGGCGGAAAACTGGAAGAAACCGCAATTCCCGATCAATGGCGGCGACGTCATGGCTGCCGGTGTCCCGGCTGGGAAGCAGGTCGGCGAGACGCTGTCGGTCTTGGAAAACGCCTGGATCGAGGAAAACTTCATACCGGACCGGGCGGCGTTGCTCGCCCGGCTGAAGGATCTGGTGGGGTAGTTTAGGCCGCTGTCGCCTCGTTGCGGATGCGGGCCTTGATGTTTTCTACCATGTTTTCGCGGATCACGGTCTCGCCGTGGGCGTTGCGCATATGTTCGACAACGCGACGGACGATTTCGGCATCGTCATTCGCGCGGGTATGCCAGTCGCATCCAGGAACGAGCGTTCCGCATTCGAAGAGTCTCATTCTTTTCCTCCTTCGGTTTCATGCGATTGCGCGATGATGCAATGGCTGAATGCTCGAGGGGTAAGAAGGTTCCGGCCGGCGCGAAGGACCGGCCGGTTGGTCATTTTCTTGTTATTCGGGCATCGCCCAGGATCTGAAGCAATCTGTCGCCGCCTTGTTGTCCGGACGCTTTGCCAGACGGTCCAGTTCTTCCGGTGTCTTGCCGCCTGCCAGCTGGAGCTTCACTTGTTCCACAAAGCAGGAAAGGGGAAGGTCGGAGCCGCTTTTCGCCCGGAGCCGTTCTGCAATCCGGCTCAAAAATTCGGGTGCATCCATAGATGGGGGTTGCTCTGGCGCACCCGCCGATGCCGCAGAGCTACTTTGTACCGTCATGACAATCCTCCTCCGATTGTTACGCGTACATGCACAGAGTTAGTGGTCCAGTCTCCGAATTTAAGCCCTTCAGACGTCTTTTTTGTCTGATCACGGCCAACGGACAAGAGGGGGCAAGGATGAGAGAATGGACTCGACGTTTCCTCCTGTCTTGAGGCCAAAGATTGTACCTCGATCATAGAGTAAATTGAACTCAACATAGCGCCCACGGCGAATCAATTGTTCGTCACGATCCGCGTCTGTCCACGGCTTATTGAAGTTGGTGCGAACAATGCGTGGATAAACCATGGCGAAAGCCCGTCCGACGTCGCGGGTGAAGGCGAAATCGGCGTCCCATCCGCCGGCTTCCTCGCCGGAATGCAGCCAGTCATAGAAGATGCCCCCGATGCCGCGCGCTTCGTTGCGGTGCTTGAGGAAGAAATACTCGTCGCACCATTTCTTGTAGGCGGCGTAATCGGCGACGCCCGAGTGGCTGCGGCAGGCGATCTCCATCGCCTTGTGAAACAGCTGGCTGTCCTCATCTTCCTGCGTACGGCGGCGGTCGAGCACTGGCGTCAGGTCGGCGCCGCCGCCGAACCAGCGGCTCGAGGTTACGACCATGCGCGTGTTCATGTGAACGGCTGGTACGTTGGGGTTGACCGGATGGGCGATCAGCGAGATGCCAGAGGCCCAGAAACGCGGATCTTCCTTGGCGCCGGGCATCTGGGCGCGCAGATCAGGCGCGAATTCGCCATAGACGGTGGATGTATGCACGCCAACCTTCTCGAAGACGCGGCCATGCATCATCGACATGCGGCCGCCGCCACCGGCGCCATTTTCGCGCGTCCATTCCTTCGCCACGAAGAGGCCGGGTTCTCTATCGGAGAGTGGGCCCGAGAGTTCGTCTTCGAGCGCTTCGAATGAGGCGCAGATAGTATCGCGAAGACTTTCAAACCAGGCGCGGGCGACTGACTTCTTCTCTTCGATATCGTCCGGCAGGCCGATCGGAAGTTCGGGTCGTTCCATTTCATCTCTCTCCGAGCGGGTCGCCATCGACTCGCGCTTTCGTCTTTGCTGCTCTGATAGCAGGTAGGGCAGGGTCCTGCCAGCAGAGGCGATGCCTGAGGGCTCCTCAGATTCGACTCGCAAAAGGCGGCTTTCGATACTACCTTTTTGTCACAGAGGTAGGCTCATGACGAAAATCCCTGGACCTCCGTCGTTCGACGGTCTCAAGCGACGGATTGCTACCCACCGGGCGGAAGGCACACCCCGGAATAACGATCGTTTCGTGCGACAAACCTATTGCCTCAATCTGCTCGACGCGCGCGCCAAGGCGCGCGAATGGTTCGACGAGTATCCCAAGGCCGCGTACTGGACGGAGGTCGAGAGTTGGCGTCAGTTGGAAGGCGACCAGATCGAATTCACCATGCGCCGGCTGCCGTCCGCCGATTGATCGGTCTACTCGGCCGCACCCTTCAACCTGCTTTCGATGAGCAGGCCGCTTTCGTCGAGGATGGGGTGGGCGACGGAGACGATGTGGGCGTTGATGCGCTTTAGGTCGCGCAGCATGTCGAGGTGCAGCGAGCTTGTCTGCAGGCTGTCGGCGCGACCGTCGCGCAGGCGCTCCAG
>NZ_JBFTQH010000018.1:2500-124353 GCF_056398905.1 Rhizobium sp. 01T417
ATCTCCAGGTGGCGCCCGGCATGACGCTCGACGAGATCGAGGAGAATGTGCGCTCCAACGGCTCAATCCTGACCGACGGCGCCGCCCAAGTGGCAGCACTCTACTATGTCGACCCACGCCGCTTCTCCAACGACGATAACGACGTTGACCTGACAGCCGGCCTGACGGCGCGCGTCCTCGAGCAGAACATGACGGTCTCCGCACCGGAATCGATCACGCCGCAGACCGAGGAATTCGCCGACGACATCATCCCGGTGCGCCAGTCGACCTCGATCATCAAGGCGATGACGGACTCGGGCTATCCCGAACTGCAGGCCAAGGGGCTGGCAGGCTACCTCTCACCGATGATCGGATCGGACGACCTCTCCAAGGGCGATGTGTTGCGCATCGGCATCCTGCAGAAAGGCGAACAAGCAAAGATCATCCGCGCCAGCATCTATCGCGGCACGCGCCATCTTGTCACCGTGGCGCTTGACGACCACGATCGGTTCGTGGCCGGCCGTGAACCACCTGAGATCGACGCAGTCACGACCGCCTTCGACGACAATTCGACATCGGTCCCGTCCAACCAGAATCTGCCACGCGTCTATGACGGCATTTATCGTGCCGCACTGTCCTACGGCATGACCAAGGACATGACCGCCCTGATCATCAAGCTGCTGGCAAGCAGCGTCGATTTCCAGGCGGAGCTGCGGCCGACCGACACGCTGGAAGCCTTCTTTTCCGTCGCCGATTCCAGCGGTCAGGCAACGGAGGATTCCGAGCTACTCTATGTGAACGCGCGTTTCGGCGACACACAGACCCGCTTCTACCGCTTCCAGGATGCGGAAGATGGGTCGATCGACTACTTCGATCAGGACGGCAAGAGCATTCGGCAATTCCTGCTGCGCAATCCCGTTCCGAACGGCATCTTCAAGTCAGGCTTCGGCATGCGCCGGCACCCGATCCTGGGCTTTGCCCGCATGCATACGGGCGTCGATTGGGCGGCACCGCGCGGCACGGCGATTATCGCAGTCGGCAACGGAACGGTCGAGAAGGCCGGCTGGGATTCCGGCGGTTATGGCAACCAGACCATCGTCCGCCACGCCAACGGCTACGAATCCTCCTACAATCACCAGAGCGCCATCGCCAAGGGCGTCGTTCCCGGCTCCAAGGTACGTCAGGGCCAGGTAATCGGCTGGGTTGGAACGACCGGCGAATCCACCGGTCCGCATCTGCACTACGAGATGATCGTCAACGGCACCAAGGTCGATCCGCTGCGCGTGCGCCTGCCAGGCGGCAAGTCGTTGAAGGGTGAGGCGTTGGCAAAATTCGAGGACGAGCGGCAGCGCATCGACACCCTCCTCGGCAACCAGCCGCCGCCACAAGTGGCAAGCAAGTAGCGTCCATCAAAAATGGCGGCCCGGGGCCGCCATTTTCTTTCCTGTTGTCGAGGCCTTAGGCCGCTTCGTTGACCGCGGAATTCCGCGTCCGGAACAGCAGCCGATCCGTACCGCCTGTGATCTTCACCGTCGAACCATCCGGAACCTGCCCGGAAAGGATCTGTTCGGCGAGCGGATCCTGCACGTATTTCTGGATCACCCGCTTCAGCGGCCGCGCACCATAGACCGGATCGTAACCCTTGTTGGCGAGCCAATTGCGGGCATCGTCATCGAGCTCGAGTGTGATCTTGCGTTCGGCAAGCAATGCCACCAGACGCATCAGCTGGATATCGACGATCGCGCCCATTTCCTCGCGCTTCAGGCGATGGAACAGGATGATCTCATCGATACGGTTTAGGAACTCCGGCCGGAAGTGACCGCGCACGACGTCCAGCACCTGCTCGCGGATCTCATCTGTGTCATGACCGTCGGGTAGCTCCGTCAACATCGTAGCACCGAGGTTCGACGTCATGATGATCATCGTGTTGCGGAAATCGACTGTCCGGCCCTGACCGTCGGTCAGGCGACCGTCGTCGAGCACCTGCAGCAGCACGTTGAAGACGTCAGGATGCGCCTTTTCGATCTCGTCGAAAAGAACGACCTGATACGGCCGCCGGCGAACGGCTTCCGTCAGCGAACCACCTTCCTCATAGCCGACATAGCCGGGAGGCGCGCCTATCAGCCTGGCCACCGAGTGCTTCTCCATGTACTCCGACATATCCATGCGCACCATCGCCGTTTCGTCGTCGAAGAGGAAGCGGGCAAGCGCCTTGGTCAGCTCCGTCTTGCCGACGCCGGTCGGGCCGAGGAAGATGAACGAGCCGATCGGCCGGTTCGGATCCTGCAGGCCGGCGCGCGCGCGGCGCACCGCCCGCGACACTGCCTGAACCGCATCACCCTGGCCGATCACCGATTTCGCCAGCTCGTCTTCCATACGCAGAAGCTTGTCGCGTTCGCCTTCCAGCATCTTGTCGACAGGGATACCGGTCCAGCGGGAAACGACATGCGCAATGTTGTCGGGGATGACGACCTCCTGCACCATGGCGCTGCGATCGCTGTCCTGCTGTTCGGCCTCCGTGAGCTTCTTTTCCAGTTCCGGAATGACGCCGTAAGTCAACTCGCCGGCGCGCTGAAACTCACCCTTGCGCTGGGCGATCGCCAGATCGTTGCGGGCCTCATCCAGCTGCTTCTTCAGATCGGCGGCGAGGCCGAGCTTCTGCTTTTCCGCCTGCCAGCGGGCCGTCAGGGCGTCGGCTTCTTCCTCGAGGCCAGTCAACTCGGTTTCAAGCCGCGTCAGCCGGTCGGCAGACGCCGTATCGGTTTCCTTCTTCAGCGCTTCGCGCTCGATCTTCAGCTGCATGATGCGGCGATCGAGTTCGTCCAGCTCTTCAGGCTTGGAATCCACCTGCATGCGCAGCCGCGCAGCGGCTTCGTCCATCAGGTCGATCGCCTTGTCGGGCAGGAAGCGGTCGGTGATGTAGCGGTTGGAAAGCGTCGCAGCCGCAACCAGGGCCGAATCCGAGATACGGACCTTGTGATGCTGCTCGTACTTTTCCTTCAAGCCACGCAAGATCGAAATCGTGTCCTCGACCGTCGGCTCCTCAACCATGACAGGCTGGAAGCGGCGGGCTAGGGCCGGATCTTTCTCAACGTGCTTGCGGTATTCGTCGAGCGTCGTCGCACCGACGCAGTGTAACTCGCCACGCGCAAGCGCCGGCTTCAGGAGGTTGGAGGCGTCCATCGCCCCATCCGCCTTGCCGGCACCAACCAGCGTGTGCATTTCGTCGATGAAGAGAATGATCTCGCCGTTTTCGGCCTGCACCTCGTTAAGCACGGCTTTCAGCCGCTCCTCGAACTCGCCGCGATATTTCGCGCCGGCGATCAGCGCGCCCATGTCGAGCGCCATCAACTTCTTGTCCTTGAGTGATTCAGGCACGTCGCCGTTGACGATACGCAGTGCGAGGCCTTCGACAATGGCGGTCTTGCCGACGCCAGGCTCGCCGATCAGCACGGGGTTGTTCTTGGTGCGGCGGGAGAGAACCTGGATCGTGCGGCGGATTTCGTCGTCACGGCCAATGACCGGATCGAGCTTGCCCTCGCGGGCTTCGCCGGTCAGATCGCGGGCATACTTCTTCAGCGAGTCGAAGCCTTGTTCGGCGTTCGAGCTGTCAGCGGTGCGGCCCTTGCGAATTTCATTGATGACTTGGTTGAGCGCCAGCGCGGTCACACCGGCATTCTTCAGCGTCGTCGACGTCGAAGCCGAAGACTCGATCGCCAATGCCTGCAGCAGGCGCTCGACCGTGACGAAGCTGTCGCCGGCCTTCTTCGCTGCCTCTTCGGCAGTGGAAAGCACCTTGGCAAGCGGCTGCGCGAGATAGATCTGCCCGTTGCCGCCGGATACCTTCGGCAGCTTGGCAAGTGCGGCATCGTTGGCAAGGCGCGCCGCTTTGGGATCACCGCCGGCGCGCTCGATCAGCGAGGCGGCCATGCCCTGGTCGTCGTCGAGCAGCACTTTCAGTACATGTTCGGGTGTGAACTGCTGGTGTCCCTGCGCAAGCGCATAGGTTTGGGCGGACTGAATAAAACCGCGCACCCGCTCGGAGTATTTTTCGATATTCATGCTGTACCTCCATGGATCGCCCTGCCCTCATAAGGCACAGGCCGATGACTGAGATTGAGCTCCCTTAAATGGCAAGCCCATTGTTCCGCCGCGGTTGGGATTTGCGGCTGACGAACCTGGGCTGGATATGGTGGAGGATTTCAAAAGTTTAAAGAGGCGATGACGTGAAAAACCCCGGCCTTTGCGACCGGGGGTTCTCATTTCATGTCCTGTCTCCGCCGGAGCCATGTCGGCTGCCGGCAGCCATCCAATCACTTGATTTCTTCGATGTCGTTGGGCTTCCAGGAGCCGTCAAAGGCCGGCTGCGTGGGTCCGTAGATGCGGATGTAGCTGAACCAGCCACGTCCGGACTGGGTTTTGATCCAACGGCCTTCGCCATCCTTCGGCGCCGTTGGACCAAAATAGAGGTCGACCGGCTTTGACGTGTCGATGTCCTTCAACTCGAAGAGCGAGCGGAGCGCCGCCTTGTCCTGATCCGTCTGCACGTCGGAGCGAGTCTGCGCGTCATAGAGCGTCACGGACCAGAGCAGCTTGCCCGGGACGGGCTGGGGAATCGTCAGCTTGTAGTTCTTGCTCCGTCCAGAAACGCACCGCTAGCGTCGCGAGCACCGAGCCAATAGAGCCGAGCCCGCGCCGGCCGAACGGTGGAACATTGCGGGCGTGACGATCGCCTGTGCGAACCAGCGATCATGTGCCTCCAGATCGACGCCCATCGGCGTCTCGAACTGGGCAGCGTTGGGAACCAGGCCGACCCACTCCCATTTGCGGTCCGGCCACGCAAAGCGGTCCGGCCGATCGCTATCGAACGCCGATACGAGAAGCTGGTCACGACCAACCTTCGCAGCTTTTTCGAGGATAGCTTTCGTACGGGCATCAGGTGCGAACGGCTTGCCCTTTTAGATACCGAGCGTCGCAAGAAGCCCTACATCGGTGTGAATTTCTCGACGAGGGGTTCCTCATCGATGATCCGCTGCAATACCTCCCGGAACTGGATGTTGTCCTCCCACTTGAGAGAGGTGCTGTCCATTGCCTTCTCGGTGGTGTCGACGATCGCGATTGGCTTCGGCTTGCTGGCCGTACTCAAAGGGTAGACCTTGATGGCGTGCAGCGCCTTCAGCGCCTTGTCCTGGTCGCCACCGACCGGCAGAGCGCGCACAGCAAGCAGAACTTTGTAGGTGGCCGACTTCCCGACATGGTAGCCCTTTGGCACCTTGCCCTTGTAGTCAGGCAGCAGGATGAGGTGCTTTCCACCCTTTCCGCCATCCGGGCCGGGGAGATTATGGTCGTTGATCAGGCCGATATAGGCGCCCGGCGGCAACTCAACCACCATCGGACCGTCCCTCTTTGGTGAGGACAGCCCGCGCCGTTTGGCCGGCGCGGGCTGTCGCGGTGTTTGCCTATTGCGGGGCAAGCCGCTCGAGTTCATTCAACCGCTTCAGTGCCGCTTGCTGGCGAAGCAGCCCGTAGTTGATGCCGCTGGCATTGAGCGAGCTGCCTTCCTGATACGGGAACTGGTCGAAGTCTGAGAAGAAGTCCTTGATCTTCCCCTGGATCGGAACGAGCAGCCACATGTTCCTTGCAAGGAACTCGATCGCTCCGCCACCGTCCTCCATGCCACGCTCGTAGGGGTCCATTCGCAGGTTGGCGATCATAGCCCATGCTGGGACTTCACGGGTGGCCGTGGCAATGTTGCCGTGGCTCGCGATGGCAAAGCTCAGCTTCCAGTCGTTCCAGCGAAGCGCATTGAGATTGCCGCCCTGATCGAAGTAGTAGACGACATCGCGCGGGCCGCTCTGAGCCTCACCCTTCAGGAAAGGCAAAAGATCATAGCCGTCCAGGTGAACCTTGAAATCCTTGGTCCCTGACTTGAACCCGGCCTTCATCTGCTCCTTGATGTCGGATATCCCGGCGGCGCTCGCGAATGTCGGCATCCAATCCATTAGCGTAACGATCTCATTCACCTCGGTCCCGGGTTTGACGACGCCCGGCCAGCGAACCATCATCGGAATGCGGAAGCCGCCCTCCCATGTCGTGCCCTTTTCACCGTGGAACGGCGTCTGGGCACCATCAGGCCACAAGGCAAGCTCGGCGCCGTTGTCGGTCGTGTAGAGAACGATAGTGTTGTCGGCGATGCCGAGCTGATCCAGCTGCTCGAGAAGCTGGCCGACGTGACCGTCGTGCTCCACCATACCGTCGGCATGAATGCCCTTGCCGGTTTTTCCAAGCGAGTCCGGCTTCAGATGGGTGAAGACGTGCATGCGGGTCGAGTTGAACCAGCAGAAGAACGGCTTGTCAGCTTTCGCTTGCCGATCGATGAAGTTCTTGGCGGCAGCCAGGAATTCCTCATCGACCGTCTCCATACGCTTCGTGTTGAGCGCACCGGTATCTTCGATCTTGCCGTCCGCAGTTGACTTGATCACGCCACGCGGACCGAACTGCCGGCGGAACGCCGGGTCCTTCGGGTAGAAGTAGCCTTCCGGCTCTTCCTCGGCGTTGAGGTGGTAGAGGTTGCCGAAGAACTCGTCGAAGCCATGCTTGGTCGGCAGGTGCTGGTCCTGGTCGCCGAGGTGGTTCTTGCCGAACTGGCCGGTCGCATAGCCCTGCGTCTTCAACACGTCGGCAATCGTCGGCATCCAGTCCTGAATGCCGTGCGGATCGCCGGGCATGCCGATCGTCAAGAGGCCGGTGCGGAATGGTTCTTGCCCGAGAATGAAGGAGGCGCGGCCCGCAGTGCAGCTCTGCTGGCCATAGGAATCGGTGAAGATTGCGCCTTCCCTGGCGATGCGGTCGATATTGGGCGTGCGATAGCCCATCAGCCCCATCGTGTAGGCGCTGATCTGCGGTATGCCGATGTCATCGCCGAAGATGACAAGAATATTCGGCTTCTTGCCGGATGGTGCCGCCGCCGTCTGCGCCTGGGCTGCTGCGAAACTCACCATGCTGGCGACCGTGGCGGCCCCGGCGGCAAGGGCTGTTGACCCTATCAGCAGATTACGGCGCGTGAGGTTGCTGGCGTCGGAGGAGGATGATCGTACGCTATCGTCGCTGGCCATTTCGCGTGTCTCCCGTCAAACGTGAACTTTTGGAATGTTGTCTGGTGATGAGATGCATCGGCGCGAACCAAAGAGGCATAGCCACAGCGTAGACGTAAGTACGTTACGGTAAATGCACGACACTTTAACGGTCGGAGGCGAGACGGCGGCAGAAACGAAAAAGGCCGCTCCATAGAGCGGCCTTTTATCCATTAGCTCGGATCGTTGAAGCGATCCGGTTATTCCGAAGCGGCATCCGCCAAAACAGGCGCATCGCCGGAACCTTCACCCTCGGCCGGAGCCTCGCCTTCCGCAGCGCGGCGCGGACGACGCGGACGGCTACCGGCAGTGCGGCGACGCGGCTGACGCTCGCGCGGCTGGCCTGCAGCACTTTCCTCGTCCATCGAAACCTCTGCCGGAATACCTTCGATCTCCGGCTGCGGGCCGCTGCCATCGTTCACCTCGGGCTGCGGCGCTTCAGCTGCGACCGGGGCCGGCTGCTGTTCCTGGCGACGCGGCTGGCGGTCTTCGTTGCGGCGCGGCTGCTCGTCGTTGCGACGCTGCGACTGTTCTTCCGAACGGCGCTGCTGATGCTCGTGCTGGTGACGCGGTGGCTGGACGATGACAACATCGTCATTGTCGATGGCTTCGACATCGTCACCATCGCGCTCCGCACCTTCACTGAATTCGTTGCGGTCGTCGCGCTGGAAGCGCTCCTGCATCTGCGCCTGAGCGGCTGCAATGATGCGGTTATAGTGTTCGGCGTGCTGCAGGTAGTTTTCAGCGATAACGCGATCGCCCGAACTCTGCGCGTCGCGCGCAAGTTGTGCGTACTTTTCAGCGATATGCTGCGCGGTACCACGAATCTTAACGTCTGGGCCGGAGCTGTCGTAGGTCCGCGTCAACGGGTTGCCGCCCTTGCGGTTGAAATTGTTGTTGTTGTTATTTCCGCCGCCGCCGCCGTTGTTATTGCCACGCCCGCGACCGCGCTTGTTCTGCTGTCCTGGCCTCATAGATCGTTCACCTGAATTCTCTGTTTGTTGTGGAGTTATGGCACCAACGGCCGTGGCCGGTTCACCGGCTCAGAGCCCTCGTGCCGCAAGCATACTGCGCCTTCGCGCCAACCTGCCGCTTGTTCTCAAGTCAGTTTGACTGATTCACGCATTGGGTCGTATTCAACCTTTGAAGCTCTCGTTTAAAAGAGCGGACCCCCGAGGCCGAGTTAGTTTCGAACGTCTCACCGTTCTGTCCTATCTCTCCAACGCGTGGGGTCAACCTATATTGCTTCCCGTGGAAATCCAAGCCTTTTCTTCGCAATGACACCAATGTCCTGTTCAGTGCTTAAAGTCGTCGCGCATCACTTGAGCGCGAACACAAGCGCCCGGTCATTCTGGCCGTAATCCTTTACGGATTCCAGAAGCTTGAAGCCTTCAGCCTCGAAAACGTCTGTCACGTCGTTTCGCTGGTCGTAGCCGATCTCAAGTCCCACAACGCCGTTCGGCTTTATGAACCTTGCCGCATCCTTGGCGATGGTTCTGTAGGCGTCAAGCCCATCCCGGCCGCCATCCAGTGCGGCATGGGGATCAAATTTCGTCACTTCGGGAGCGAGAGTGTGAACGACCTTAGAAGCGATATAGGGCGGATTTGAGACAATCGCGTGAAACGAGCCGTGGATATTCTGAAACCAACTGGATTGAATGGTTTCGAAGCGATCCTGCAATCCGTTTCTTTCCGCGTTTGATTTCGCCGTCTTCAATGCATCGGCCGATATATCGCTGCCGACGCCTGACGCTTCCGGACATTCGCTCAACAGAGCAAGGCATATCGCCCCGGTTCCGGTTCCTAGGTCCAGAATATGGATATGGCCCTCGGTATTTGCAAGGTCGCGCAGATAAGGAAGCATCGTATCGACGAGAATTTCCGTATCAGGCCGTGGCTCAAGGGTTTCCGCAGACAAAGACAGCGGCAGGCCATAGAATTCCCGTTCGCCGAGAATGCGGTGAACAGGCTCATGCGCCAGCCGGCGTTCGATGGCTTGCTCGATCATTGCCATCTGCTCTGTGCTGACGGTTTCGCCGCCACGTGTTACGATGGCGGTCGTCGAAAGTCCAAGCAGCCCTGCGACGAGCATACGGGCATCAGCCGAAGCACTGTCGACACCGGCTTCAGTGAAACGACGGCGAGCCTCGGCCAGCATTTGGGAAACCGTAGCCTCGGCCTGTTTCCCGCTCATGCTCATTGCTGCTCGCCGAGTTGCGCCAACTGGCTTGCCTGATAGTCGGCCATCAGCGCGTCGACCACCTCGTCTATCTCGCCGATCATCATCCGGTCGAGCTTGTAGAGTGTCAGATTGATCCGGTGGTCCGTCACCCGCCCCTGTGGGAAGTTGTAGGTGCGGATGCGTTCGGAGCGATCGCCGGAACCGACCTGGCTCTTGCGATCGGCGGAACGCTCGCTTTCGGCCCGTTGACGCTCGGCGTCGTAGAGACGCGAACGCAGAACCTGCATCGCCTTGGCGCGGTTCTGATGCTGCGATTTCTCGGAACTGGTGACGACGATGCCGGTCGGCAGATGGGTGATGCGCACCGCTGAGTCGGTGGTGTTGACGTGCTGGCCGCCAGCGCCGGATGAGCGCATCGTATCGATGCGGATGTCTTCTGGCCGGATCTCGATGTCGATTTCCTCCGCCTCCGGCAGAACCGCGACGGTCGCGGCCGAAGTGTGGATGCGACCGCCGGCTTCCGTTTCCGGCACGCGCTGGACACGGTGAACACCGGATTCAAACTTCAGCTTGGCAAATACGCCCTTGCCGGTGATGGTCGCGATGATTTCCTTGAAGCCGCCCGCCTCGCCTTCGCTCGACGACAGGACTTCGACCTTCCAGCCGTGGGCGGCTGCATAGCGCTCATACATCCGGAACAAATCACCAGCAAAGAGTGCGGCTTCCGAACCGCCGGTGCCAGCGCGGATTTCCAAAATAGCGCTCTTCTCGTCTGCTGCATCCTTCGGCAGCAGCAAGATCTGGATTTCCTGCTCCAGCGCCTCCAGCCGCTCCTTCACCTCGGGCAGCTCCAGTTCGGCCAGATCGCGCATCTCACGGTCCACCGACTTGTCGTTCAGCAGGGTTTCGAGGTCCGCAAGCTCGGCAATTGCCTTCTCGAAGGCGCGGATCTTCGTGACGACGGGCTGCAACTCGGAATATTCGGAGGCGAGCTTGACGTAGACGTCAGCCGAGGGGCCAGCCGACATGCGCGCTTCGATCTCGCCAAAACGGCGTTCCAGCTCGCGCATCTTTTCAACGGGAAGCTTCGCCACCCTTCACTCCGATTCTGCTTGTCTTGACCTAAAGAGGAATATTGTGAGCTTCCGCGAAGTGGGCAAGCACATCGCGGATCGAAGTCGCCGACTTGGTGTCGTCAAGCGCCTCGTTCATCACCTTCGCCAGCGTCTCAACCTCGAGACCGAGCAGCATCGCCTTGACCGGACCGATCGATGCTGGCGACATCGAAACCGAACGGAAGCCTATGCCGAGAAGCGCCATCGCCGAGATTGGCTTGCCGGCAAGCTCGCCGCACAAGGTCACGGGCGTGTTGTTGCGCTCGCCTGCCCGCACGATGTCGCGCAGGATCCTAAGGAACGGTTTGCCAAGCGGATCGAAGCGGTCGGACACGCGCGCATTGCCGCGATCGACCGCCATCGAAAACTGGAAGAGGTCATTCGACCCGACCGAGACGAAATCGACCGCCGACATCAGCTCGTCGAGCTGCCAGAGCAGCGCCGGCACCTCCAGCATCGCCCCGAACTGCAGCTTGCGCGGCAGGCCGTGGCCGAAGCGCGAAAGGTGCTGAACCTCCTTCTGCAGCAGTTCTCGCACGGCGGCGATCTCGGAAACCTCGGTTACCATTGGCACCATCAGCTTCAGCTCGATGCCGGCCGCCGCCTTCAGCATGGCGCGCAGCTGCGTGCGCAGCAGGCCCGGACGATCGAGCGAAAGGCGGATTGCCCGCCAGCCGAGCGCCGGATTTTCTTCCTCATGGCCACGGAAATAGGGAACGACCTTGTCGCCGCCGATATCAAGCGTGCGGAATGTCACAACTCGTCCGGCCGCCTGCTTCAGCACATTGCGATAAAACAGCTCCTGCTCTTCCGCCTTCGGCATGTTGGAGGCGATCATGAACTGCAGCTCGGTGCGGAACAGGCCAATGCCTTCAGCACCCGAGTCCGAAAGCTGCGGCAAATCGACCAGCAGCCCGGCGTTCATCATCAACGATACGCGCTGGCCGTCCCTGGTGCGCGACTCGACCGAGCGCAGCGCCCGGAACTGCTCCTGGCGGCGGGCGCGGAACCGTACCTTTTCCTCGTAGGAGCGCTGATGCTCCGGCATGGGGCGAAGGTGCACATGCCCGCCATCGCCGTCGATGATGACGGCATCGCCGTTTTCGGCGAGCGCCACCACGCCAGCGGCCTGGCCGATCACAGGAATGCCCATGGCACGCGCGACGATCACCACATGGCTCGTCACCGCACCTTCTTCCAGCACGAGCCCGCGCACATTGGCACGCGGATAGTCCAACAACTCAGCCGCACCCATGGCACGCGCCAGGATGATGGCGTCGCTTGGGAAACCGTCCCCCGCTGTGCGGCCGGTATAGCCGGTCAACTGCCGCAGCAGGCGGTTCGCGAGATCTTCGAAATCGTGCATCCGTTCCCGCAGATAGGGATCGGTCATGCGGATCATGCGCGCCTTGGTGTCGCTCTGCACCTTCTCGACGGCGGCTTCCGCGGTCAAACCGTTACGGATTGCTTCCTCGAGCTTGCGCACCCAGCCCTGGTCATGGGCGAACATGCGATAGGTTTCGAGAACCTCGCGGTGCTCGCCCTCCATCGAAACGTCGCGCTGCGACAGAAGGTCATCGATCGAGATGCGGAGCGACCCTAGCGCCTCGCCCAGGCGGCGGATTTCCTTCTCGGAATCCTCATTCAAAAGGTTGGTGACGACGATACGCGGCTCATGCAGCACGACGTAGCCGAGGCCGATGCCTTCATTATAGGTGTCGCCGTCGATGGTCACCGAACGCGTCAGGTCGAGTTCGAGCCCGGGCTTGGTGATCTTCTTGAGTTCGCCGGTGGCGATCATCTCCGCAAGCACCATCGCGGTCGTCTCGAGCGCTTCGAGCTCTTCTTCGCGGTAGGTGCGGCTCGCCTTGTTCTGCACGACCAAAACGCCGAGCGAGCGGCCGGTGCGCAGGATCGGCACGCCGAGGAACGAATGGTAGATCTCTTCGCCGGTTTCCGGCAGGTAGCGGAACGCCGGGTGCGATTGCGCGTCGGAGAGATTGAGAGGCTGCGCCGATGCCGCGATCGTACCGACCAGACCTTGTCCCATCTTGAGCTGGGACAGGTGGACCGCTTCCTTCTTCAGACCTTCGGTTGCATAGAGCTCGAGAACGCCGTCAGCGCGCAGCACATAGACGGAGCAAACCTCCGCCACCATGTTGCCTGCAATCTGGCGAACGATCCGATCGAGACGCTCCTGCGGCTCCAGCGGCTCCGCCATCAACTCGCGCAGCCGCTTGAGCAGCACGCGCGGACCGCCGGAAAGGTCTCTCATTGCGTCTCAAGCTCCAAAACAAACATCAAAGCCTCGCGGCCGACAGCCGCGTGACTTCACAACTTGAACGCGCGGCAGACTCGTTCAGAATCAGTTCTTATCGAGACCGTAGCAGGAATGCAAAGTCCTGACAGCGAGTTCCGCATAAGGACCATCAATCAGGATCGAAATTTTGATCTCAGAGGTGGTGATCGCCTTGATGTTGATGCCCTTGTCGGCCAGCGCCTTGAAAGCGGTGGCGGCAACGCCGGCGTGGCTGCGCATGCCGATACCGATGACCGACACTTTCACCAGGCCCGCTTCGTTCTGAACGACGTCGTACCCGATCTTTTCCTTGTTCTCGCCGAGAACCTTGATCGCCTTGTCGACATCACCCGAAGGAACCGTGAAGGTCATGTCGGTCTTCGAGCCGTCTTCCGAGATGTTCTGGACGATCATGTCGACATTGATGTGGCTTTCGGCCAGCGGTCCGAAGATCGCAGCGGAAACGCCCGGCCGGTCGGCAAGACGGCGAAGCGAGATCTGAGCCTCATCCTTGGCATAGGCGATGCCGGTGACTACTTCCTGTTCCACGATTTCATCCTCGTCACAAATCAGCGTTCCGGGCGGATTCAAGAAGTCACCCATGCCCGGAGCATCGGGATCTTCGAAAGAGGAGCGCACGAAGGTACGGACCTTGTGCACCATGGCAAGCTCGACGGAGCGAACCTGCAGAACCTTGGCGCCGAGCGACGCCATTTCGAGCATTTCCTCGAATGCGATCTTCTTCAGGCGGCGTGCCTGCGGCACGATGCGCGGATCGGTCGTGTAGACGCCGTCAACGTCGGTATAGATATCGCAGCGATCGGCCTTGACCGCAGCCGCGATCGCAACTGCCGACGTATCGGAGCCGCCGCGGCCGAGCGTCGCGATGCGGTTGTCGGGCCCAAGACCCTGGAAGCCGGCGATGACGGCAACCTGCCCCTCGCCCATACGCTTGATGATGTCGGAGCCATCGATATCGAGGATGCGGGCGGCGCCATGGGCGTTGTCGGTACGGATCGGGATCTGCCAACCCTGCCAAGAGCGGGCATTGATATCCATCGCCTGCAGCGCGATCGCGAGCAAGCCGGAGGTCACCTGCTCGCCCGATGCAACAACGGCATCATATTCGCGCGCATCGTAAAAAGGTGAATTGGCGCCGACGACCTTTGGCGTGCCTTGCACCCACCCGACCAGCTCGTTGGTCTTGCCGGACATGGCGGAGACGACCACCGCCACTTCGTGGCCGGCGTCGACTTCACGTTTCACATGGCGGGCAACGTTCTTGATGCGGTCCAGATCAGCGACGGACGTTCCGCCGAATTTCATTACGATGCGTGCCATATGCCTCTACCACGACCTAGCGCCGAGAGAGACCAAAGCCAGACCCGGCATCACGAACCCTGCATGGAGCCGCATGGCCGAAGAGCCCGGAATTGGGAGTTTCTGGAACCCTTCTAGAGCCTTGCACCCCAAGGGCCCAAGTTGCCGCGTCTCTTAGCGAGTTTGTTGGGGGGTGGCAAGGTGTGGAAAGGAGAATGCGACACCCTGGAACTGGCGGGTAAAAGTGGCAGCTGCCACCCCGGCTAGGCCTCCTCAGCCTCGAGGGCGTTGGGCAGCGCAGCAGAGGAGAGAAATCTGCCGGAGGTCTGAGACTTCCCTTCAACGCTCGATTTCGTCCTGCAGCTTCCTGAGGATGTCAATCAGCTGCGGCGCCATCTCCCGGATTTCCGTCAGATGGATAGCAGTCAGGCGCTTCAACACTCGCTCTGCCTTGTCGGTGAGCTCCAATGTCTGCCGGCGCTTGTCGTTCGGATCCGTGCGACGCGACACGTAGCCGGCTGTGACCAGACGTCCAACGAGCTCCGTTGCCGAATGGGGCGCGATCAGCAGCCGTTCAGCAAGCATTCCGATCGTCATCGAGTCTTCGCCGCGATGGCCCTTGATCGACAGCAATGCCTGATGCTGTTGCGTTGGGAGCCCCTCCTCTTGTGCCGCGGACGTGCTGAAATCCATGAAGCGGCGCAAGGTGTAGCGCAGATTGGACAAGGCCTCGTAGTCGGCGTCGGTCAGTCGTTCTCCGGGTGTCCTCAATGCAGATCCCTCGTGGCCATCATTGCATCCATGCGGCGACTTCCATTCTTCGATGATCCTGGAGCACGCGCAACGCCAGCATGAGTTCGGGAGCCATCTCCCGGATCTCGTAAAGATGCGCAGGCGTCAGCCGTCGCAATATCTCTTCCGCCTTGTCTGTCAACCGCACAATAGTCCGGCGCCTCTGCTTCACTTCGATAGTGACATAGCCACGTCCCTCAAGCGAGCGCGTAAGTTCGGCTGCAGATGCAGCCGGGACGAAGAGTCGCGCCGCCAAGGTTGAAACGCTCATCTGTTCTCCGCTTCCCAGTCCCTTGATCGCGAGTAGTGCCTGATGCTGTTGCGGCGATAGACCGAGCTTCTCCGCCGCCTTGGTGCTGAATTGGCGAAATTTTCGAATTCTGTACCTCAGGTTGGCCAACGCGGCATAGTCAACATCCGATAAGCTGCCGTTTTTGCCCGACACCATTTCTGCCTCCAGATCTGCTTGTTGATTTATATCGTATCACGATATATTTGCAACGTCGAACAAAAGCGTTTCAACGGGATCCTCCATGTACGAGCAATCGACCCCTCACCGGCCACATGACTTTACCGGCGGCCTCTCGCGGCGCGAGGCCGGGGACTTTACGACGGACAACCGCGTTCTCGCGCTGGTCGGCATGGCCGTGGTGGTCGGCTCCGGCGGTGCGTTCGCCGCCTGGGTCCTGGTGAGCCTGATTTCGCTGGTCACCAGTCTCGTGTGGTTCGGGCGTTTCAGTATTGCCGCCACCTCGCTTGCTGATGCACCGCGCTCCGTATGGATGGTTGCCATTCCCATCCTTGGCGGCCTTGTTATCGGGCTGATGGCCCGCTTCGGATCCAAGAAGATCCGCGGTCACGGCATCCCCGAGGCAATCGAGACGATCCTGATTGGTGGCAGCCCGATGTCGCCGAAGGTGGCGATTCTCAAGCCGCTCTCGTCGGCGATCTCCATCGGCACCGGCGGACCTTTTGGCGCCGAAGGGCCGATCATCATGACGGGCGGCGCCATCGGATCGCTCTTCGCGCAATGCTTCCACTTGAGCTCGGCCGAGCGCAAGACGCTCCTCGTCGCGGGTGCGGCCGCCGGCATGACCGCAATCTTCGGTTCACCGATTGCCGCAGTCATGCTCGCCGTAGAATTGCTGCTCTTCGAATGGAAGCCCAGAAGCTTCATCCCCGTTGCCATCGCGGCCTGCGTATCGATCTGCTGGCGCCCCTTCCTGTTCCAGGCCGGCCCTCTTTTTCCCAAGCAATTTCACATGGACCTTCCCTGGTGGGGCATCGCGCTCTGCGCTGCGATGGGGATTATTGCGGGGCTGCAATCCGGCCTGTTGACGACGATGCTCTACAAGATCGAAGATCTCTTCGAGGCCCTGCCGATCCATTGGATGTGGTGCCCGGCGATTGGCGGGTTGATCATCGGCCTCGGCGGCTTGATCGAGCCTCGCGCCCTCGGAGTCGGCTACGACATCATCGAAGGATTGCTGAACAGCACTCTTCTGCCGTCGGCCGTGTTGGCGGTCCTGCTTGTGAAAGCATTCATCTGGCTTGTGGCGCTGTCATCGGGCACATCCGGTGGCGTACTCGCGCCGCTGCTGATCTTCGGAGGAGCCCTCGGATGGCTGGTCGGCCTGGTGCTTCCCGGCGACCGGGATTCTGGGCCTTGCTGGGCATGGCCGCAATGATGGGAGGAACGATGCGCGCACCGCTGACGGGCACGTTCTTTGCCGTCGAACTCACCGGCGACGTTTCGATGCTGGTACCCCTCCTGGCGGCCACGGTAGCAGCCTACGTGGTGACCGTTCTCCTTCTTCGCCGGTCGATCCTCACCGAAAAGATCGCACGGCGCGGCCAACACATCACGCGAGAATACGGCATTGATCCCTTCGAATTGACGCGTGCGCGCGAGATCATGATCAAGGAGGTCGACACGCTTGCAGCAAGCATGACAGTCGGCGATGCCTGCGCCTTCTTCGCGACGCCTGCAAGAACGCACCGGGTTTATCCGGTCGTTGACGGCAGCGGTGTCCTCAAGGGACTGGTCTCCGGTAGCGATGCGTTGCGATGGCAGGACGCAGCCGCGTTTTCCGACCAACGTCTCGACGACATGGTGTCCGACGCATCTATCCCCGCGGCACATCCTGACGATACGGTCGGATATGTCGCTGACCTGATGTTGTCGACTGGCTCCGGCCGCATCCCGATCGTGGATCCACAGACCGCCAAGCTTCATGGCTTGATTGCGCGGAAGGACCTACTGCGCCTTCGAAGCACGCTGCGAGCGACGGAGACCGAGCGAAGGCCCTTTCTTGGGCCGCGCAGAGCAAATGACGAGCGCATGCTGACGTTGGAGAATTCAGAGGCTGCAGCTTCGCAGACCAACAACCCGCATCGCCTGGGCAAGGAGTTTCCGACCGACTGAACAGCGTCGCTGATTTGCTCGAAAGGCGCAGTTGCATCGCGCGGTGGAAACAGGCAGCCTAGTCGCGCCCGGAAATGCGCCTCCTTTATCGCCGGCGCCACTTGGTTCCAGGCCCGAGGGCTCCGATTGCATATGACGCGTGCGCAGCAAATCGGCGTTATTATTGGCCTCGCCATCGTCGCGGCGTTCACGATGCTGCGGGCAAGCGATCCACCACTGCTGCGGCAAATCCGCGACGTCACATTTGATGAATATCAGCGGATCTCACCGCGCGCCTTTGAGCCGACACCGGTCCGCATCATCGATATCGACGAGGCCTCGCTCAAGGAATTCGGCCAGTGGCCCTGGCCGCGCGACCGGCTGGCGCTTCTCGTGGAGCGCCTGTCCGATCTGGGAGCCGCCGCGATCGCCTTCGATGTGCTGTTTGCAGAACCGGACCGTCTCTCGCCGCGCACTGTCATGCGCGATGTCGCCGGCGTCGACCCGACGTTGCTGAGGCGGCTACCCGACAATGACGAGCTTTTCGCCCAAGCGATCGCCGGACGCCCCGTGGTGCTCGGCTTCGGCCTGACGACGGAGGGTAACTATCGGCCACCGGTCAAAGCAGGCTTCGCTTTCACCGGCGAGAGCCCCGTCAACGCGCCGCCCCGGCTCGACGCAGCGACACCGGTACGCCCGCAATTGCAGCTCAGTGCGACAGGTCTCGGCCACATCAGCCTCAATCCCGGCAATCCCTCCGCTGTCGTACGCAAGGTCCCGCTCTTTCTGACGGATGGGGAGCAGCTCTATCCGAATCTGGCGATCGAGGCGCTGCGTGTCGCCCAGGGCGCTTCGACCTATGTGTTGGCAGCCGCCCCCGAGGCTCCCGATACACTGACATCGGTCAAGATCGGTGAGTTCGTCATACCGGTGACTGCGAGCGGTGAGTTGTGGCTGTATATCAGTCCTGATGTCCCGCAACGCTATATCTCCGCCGGCAAGATCCTGGCGCCACAAGGCGTCGATCCGCAGGTCGCTGCCGCCATCGAAGGAAGCATCGTCTTTGTCGGCACATCCTCGGCTGGTCTGCAGGATATCCGCACGACGGCGCTCGGCCAGAACGTCCCTGGTGTTTCCATGCATGCCCAAACCGTCGAACAGATCCTGACGGGCCACTTTCTCTCCCGGCCCGATTGGGCGGATGGACTGGAAATTCTTGCGATTGCCATCCTAGGTACGCTCCTGGTGGTGCTGACGACCTTCGTCAGCCCGGCTGTGGCGCTTGCCTGCGGCCTATGCCTGACGGCATTGGCGCTTGCGGCCTCCTGGTTTGCCTTTTCCGCCTGGGGCCTGTTGCTCGATCCGCTCGCGCCGATCATTGCCGGCTCAATCACCCATTTCGCCGCCACCTCATTCCGCATCCTCGTTATCGACCGCGAGCGGCGCGCAGTCCGCCGTGCCTTCGGGCAGTATCTCTCACCCTCGCTGCTCTTTCGGATCGAGCACAGCCGCGATGCGATGCGGCTCGGCGGCGACGACCGCGAACTGACGGTGATGTTCGTCGACGTGCGCGGCTTCACCGAACTCAGCGAACGACTGCAGCCAGCCGAAGTCGTCCGCTTCCTGAATACGCTGCTCGATGCGTTGAGCCGCCACGTGACGGCCAATGAAGGGACGCTCGACAAATTCATCGGCGACTCGATCATGGCCTTCTGGAACGCCCCGGTGGATGTCAAAAATCATCCTGCCAAGGCAGTCCGCGCCGCCCTTGCCATGCGTGAGACGCTCGCTTCGCTCAACGCATCCGATGCTTTCGGCTTCGGCCCGGAGTATCAGGTCGGTATCGGCGTCGGCATTCACACCGGCCTTGCCTGCGTCGGCAACATGGGGGCCGAAACACGCTTCAACTATTCCGCCGTCGGCGACGCCGTCAACGTCGCGGCGCGCATCGAATCCGCCTGCAAGGAAGTTGGCTTCGACATTCTCGTCTCGGAAACCACGGCTGGCGAACTGGCGCATTTCGCACTCCTCGACGCCGGCCTGCTCGGACTGAAAGGCAAGAGCAGCCGGGCGCGCCTCTATGCCGTTGTCGGTGGCGAGCACGTTCGCGGTTCAAGTGCATTTGCCGAGATGCATCGCATTCATACGGAGCTTGTCGCCGCGCTCCGCGCCCATTCGGCGGAGACACGCAAGCTGCTCAATATCGCCAAGCTCAAGTCAGCCGAGCTAACCGCGACCCTGCCCCAATTCTATAGCCGCCTCGGGCGCCGGGCGGACCACTTCCGCGACAGTCCCGGCAATGACGATGACGGTATTGGCGCGGCTCTGCCGCATGAAACCAAGCTTCACCTCGAACCCTGATTGCGGCTCTTACGACCACGACCCATCGCGATCGTGGTCTCATCATCGCCAATTGCGCCCACGGTCGCGGTCAAAAGGGCCTCGACCGAAGTGATCCCAACCGCGATGGTGATCCCAGTCGTGATGGTGGTCACGGTCGTGGTGGTGATGGTGATCAGGCTTGTCCGGCTTGTCGGGTGGATCCGGCGTGTCCGGGGGCTGTTGCGGTGTCTGCGGCAATTGGGACGGTTGAGGTGCCTGTGGCGCCTGCTGCGGCGCCTGGGGTGCCTGCGGCGCCGGCCGCTCCTGCCGCTGCGGCCGGGGCCGGTCCTGACGGTCCTGGCGCAGGGACGCCAGCCCGCAACTGGTGCGAATGCCGCCGAGCGCGCCCGAAAGCTGCTGATCGCCGGACAGGAAGGGCAACGCTCGCGGATTACTCAGTGTCTGCAGCGTGCTGCGATCGACCTTGCTCGGATCCGTCATTCGGCCGCCGCGGGTTGCGACCACGCAGTCGCATTGCTGACGCAACTGCTTGCAGCCCCCTGGGCCGCAGAAACTTGCGGCACCGTTCAACAACACGATCGCCGTCGTACCGTTCGGGCCGACGTAGAAATCGAACGCCGTTCCGCGCACCCCGATCGTGCCGGCCGGAGTTACAATCGAGTAGGCCGACGAGGCTGAATTGCCGCTGATCCAGCGGAACGTGCCTTTCGCCGCCTTGATCGAAAGCCTCTTCACGGAGGCCGAATCGTCATAAACGAACTTGTCGATCACGACCGTCGACCCCGCACCGACAGCCAGTTTGGTGCCATCCTTGAAGATGAATTGTCCAAGGCCGGACTGCGATGTGCGGATGCGCTCGTCCTTATGGACGGGGGATCGCACAACCAGCGGGCCGGTCTCGCCTGAAACCTCGGTTCGAATCAGTGTTGCCTGCCCAACCGGCTCGGCGGAGAAAGCCTGCAGCGGACCGAATAAAGCAAAGAAGACACCTGCAGCGACAGCACCACAGAAGCGAGACATGGTCGACCCCCGATAAACTGTCAGTATATTAGCATATTGTTAACTTTAACGTCTTCTCATCTTCTTGGTGTAGGGAGTACGGCTTTCGCCTTCACCGGGAGTTGCTTGCGCACCACGCCCGCGGTCAGCTCTTGACTTCCTCACAGCTTCGTCCGACTTCACTCAGAACGAATGCGAGGACAAAAGCATGAGCGAAGCGGCAAAAAGCACGATCGACCAGGAAGAGGTGGACCGCTTTTCGGCGATGGCGGCCGAATGGTGGAGCCCCACCGGTAAATTCAAGCCACTGCACAAATTCAACCCCGTGCGGCTCGCCTATATTCGCGATAAGGCAGCGGAAAACTTCGGCCGCGACGTTCGTTCCCCAAGGCCGCTAGAGGGTCTTCGCGTCCTCGACATTGGCTGCGGTGGCGGTTTGCTCTCGGAGCCGGTGGCCCGCATGGGTGCCAGCGTCGTCGGTGCAGATCCATCGGAAAAGAACATCGGCATCGCTTCGACCCATGCGAAAGCCTCAGGCGTATCCGTCGATTACCGTGCCGTCACGGCCGAACAGCTTGCAGAGGCCGGCGAAACCTTCGACATCGTTCTCAACATGGAGGTCGTGGAACACGTCGCCGACGTCGATTTCTTCCTGGGCACCTGCGCAAAGATGGTTCGCCCGGGTGGCTTGATGTTCGTCGCAACGATCAACCGGACGATGAAGGCCGCCGCGCTCGCCATCTTTGCGGCAGAAAATATCCTGCGGTGGCTGCCGCGCGGCACTCATCAATATGAGAAGCTGGTCCGTCCCGAAGAGATCGAAAAGCCGGTTGCGGACAATGGCCTTTCGATCATCGATCGCACGGGCGTCTTCTTCAATCCGCTGTCAAACCAGTGGAATCTGTCGAAGGACATGGATGTGAACTACATGATGCTGGCGAAACGCCCTGGCTAATAGAGGTCGCGAGGGTCAGACCCCTCGACGCGCCTGTCTCGAGCCACAGCACTCCTTGAAAGGCTTGCCCGAGCCGCATGGACACAGGTCGCGACTGCGCCGTTGCAGGCGACCGATCAAGGGCACCTTCACGGCCGATGGCAGCGACGATGCCACGAAGGCGACCAGCTTCGCCGAAAGGCTTGGAATCACCAGACGGCGTCCGGCTTTGAACCCGCGCCAGGCGCGCTCGGCCACATAGTCCGAGCTGAGCTTGGGCAGGATCTTGAACAGAGCCGCCCGACCAGCACCAGACCGCTCCAGAAACTCCGTCGCAACGGGCCCAGGCGCAACGCAGGTAACCGTCACGCCGGTTGATCTGACCTCTTGATGCAGCGCCTCCGAGAAGGAGCGGACGAAGGCCTTGCTGGCGTAGTACAGCGCCATGTTCGGACCCGGGGTGAAACCCGCAATGGAGCCGAGATTGAGCACGCCGCCGCGGCCACGCGCCACCATACCCGGCAGGAAGTGCAGGGTCAGGTCAGTGAGTGCCCGGATGTTAAGGTCGACCATGCCAAGCTGGTCGGCAATCGGCAGTGTCGTTGCCGCACCGCGCAAACCATAGCCGGCGCTGTTGACCAGCACCTCGCAAACAAGGCCGTTGGCCGTAAGGAAGTCCTTCAGCCGCGCCGATGCGTCGGCCGCAAGCAGGTCGAGCGAGAGGGTGAATGCTGGGCCGCCTGCCGTTTTCACATCATCCGCAGCCGCCTCCAGTCCATCCAGCGACCGCGCAACGAGGACGACCGTCGCACCTTCTCGGGCCGCCACCTTGGCAATCGCCCGGCCGATGCCACGGGACCCACCGACCACGACGACGGCGGGGCGCAATGCTTCACGCTGTTCGTCTGTCATGGTGCCATCCCCGACACCGCCCCATCGGGGATCGCTTCGCCTGAAGCCATCCCGCGGACTTCGTCGGCAATCGCCCCATTCAGGATACTTTCGAAGCGAACGAGCGCACGGGCAACGTTCGCGCCATCCATGACCCGGTGATCATAGTGGATGCGCACGGTGACCGTTCCGTCTTCGGAGATCGGGCCATAATTGAAAATGGTGGTCAGCGGCGTTAGAGGGTTCAACGACTCCGCCCCCAGGCCCGAATAGACCGACAGCTGGAATGTGCCGAAGCGCCGTCCGCGTTGACGGCCAAGGTTCAGCCCAAGCCACATCAGGAGCCATCGGATCGGGCCGGGTGCGCGCGCAAATTTCAGCGCCCTGCGGAATTCCTTGATCTCATGGATCGGCTTTGATCTGGCTGCAAGAAAATGTCCCTCGATCTCGGCAATGGACCGATGCTCCGGATCCTTGATCGTGCTCAGCAGAACGATTCGCTCGCCCTCATGCTCGCGCTCATGCGCAACGGAGGCGACACTGACCGGATATTCGTAGAGTTGCGGCCGGGGCAGCTTGACATAGGCACGCCGCAACTCCGCCACGTCCTGGCTGAGAAGGGCATAGCCCTTCAGGAACAACACCGTCCAGGACGTCTTGCTCTGCTGCGCCATCCTCGCTTGCTGTAGCGGCGCGAGATTCATCTGCCGCTGCACCGTGACGCGCGGCACGCCGATCGAGAACCGCATCAGGTCTCCGACCAGACGTCGTGATGGCGAAAGCTTGACGGCGCGTCCCCGCATCCTGCGTCCTCTAGTAGATGTAGGGGATAATTCGCTTCGTCCGGTCCATGTAGGCGCGGTACTCGGGACCGAAAATCTCCAGCATCATCCGCTCCTCCTTGTCTACCCGCAAAAAGAACAGGACTGCGAAGCCGATCAGGCCCGCCAGCCCAACGACCCAATTCGCGAGCAGAAAGGCCTGGCCAAGCGCCATCAGCAGAAAGGAGGTGTACATCGGATGGCGGACGAGCGCGTAGGGGCCGTGGGAAATCAGCTCGTGTTTCTCGCGGATCTGCAGCGTGATCGACCAGTTGCGGCCAAGCGCCTTGTGCGTCCTGCGGAAGACCCACATGGCCGTGAAAAACAATAGAGCACCGAGAATCACTGCCCACAGATGAGCAGGGTAGTCGGCGGCTGCTGGCTTTCCGGTTGCGACGTAGAAGCCTGGAATAAAGGCAAGCCCTATCAACGCAGCCGTAAGACCCGCCGCCTCCACACCGGAGCGCCGGTCGCTGACGACCCTCGTGCGCCTCGCGCGGCGTTCCGAAGGATAGCGAATGGCATACCAGGCGATGATGCCAAGCACCCACACGATTTTGCCAATGAGAGTGACGCTCAATTCAGATCACCGGAGCCCTTCTACGCCTGCCATCTATGGTGCCGAACGACCCGACGGCTCGCTCCGCATCACGTATTCATCTCTCGCAGCTTTGTAATGAACTCTTGCGGACGAAGCCAGATGCTAGGCGTCTTGTATCCCATGGAACTTGCGATCTCGCCGACGAAATTGTTGCAATTGTCGACGGTGGCCTGCCACATCTTCGATTTGGCCTGCAGGTCACGAATGTAAGCGACGGTCTTGTTGTACTCCGCTTCGGTGAGCAGGATGCGCCAGCTTGCCGAACGATAGGCTTCTTCAAGATCGCCATCCGTGGCCCCGGTCGACGCCGGAACGGGGATGAAATGCCCGAGTACGTAAGGCGCGGCGTCGGGAGAAGCCGGCGCAAGCCCGGCGACCTGCGGATTGATCATTCCGCCAGCCTTGTTCAGGCGTCCGAACACCGCATAGGTATGGCCATAGGTCAGCGCATAGCGTGAACGGAATTCGATGAAATACTGCCCCTCGCGCTGGGAGGCTTTAGCGACTTGTGCACCGCTGGCGTTCGAGGTGTACCTCGGTTGCGGTGGCTTGTCGTCAGATTGGCAGGATGTGAGCGCGAGCGCGGTGAGAATCAGGAGGGATAGGTGGCCTTTAGCAAGCGTCATGCTACGCTTCATCTCCGAGATCGAAGAGCACAGACACCCAAACAGAAATGCCAGCCTAGGGTTGCGCATTTGCGCATTAGGCAGCCTGGCTCCGACAACGATTTGGGGGAGGGGCCACAAAGTCCCTCCCCCTTACTCAAAAGTCAGATGTTACTTGGTGATCGGGGCTTCTGCCACCGGTGGCGGGGCTTTGCCCTTGCCCTTACCAACTGCTCCGCAAGCCGTCAGGCTCGAAACGGAAAACAAAGCAACAAGGCACATGATTAGGATTCTGCTCATCAAGTAGTTCCTCTCCGTTAGCATGGAATAGGTTATCGAAGGCAACGATTCTACTAATAGCGGTAAATTAGCGACAAGCCAAGTGCAGAAAGGGCACACCTAGCCGTCGCGTCGCACAGGCGACGCGCAAAGCTAACAGAGGGTGGCAATATCGATACAAAATGTAAGTATCATACGACCAAAACGCCGGTCCCAATGGGCGCCCGGCTGTAGAGGTGAACGATGTCTTCATTGGTCATGCGGATGCAACCATTCGACACGGCCTGTCCGATCAGCCAGGGCTCGTTCGTTCCGTGGATCCGGAAATAGGTATCCCGCCCGCCTTGGTAAAGATAAAGCGCCGCGGCGCCCAGAGGGTTGTTTTCCCCTCCGGGAACGCCCCCAGCATACTGCGCCAAACGCGGCTTGCGTTCGATCATGCTCGCGGTCGGCGTCCACGATGGCCACTCGGCCTTCCGCCCGACAACGGCATTGCCCTTCAGAGTAAGACCTTCCTCGCCGACTGCCACGCCATAGCGTGTCGCGCGGCCTTCGTCCTCAACGTAGTAGAGGTAACGTTCGTAGGTGTTGACGACGATACTGCCCGGCGCCTCGCCGCCCGAATATGCAACCTCACGCCGCCGGTTGCGGTAGCTGACGCCATTCGAAGAAAAGGGAGACCCTATCGGCCAACTCGCCGTGGTGCATCCAGAGGTCATCAATGCCACACAGCCCAAGACTAGGCCACGGCGCGTAATATGGTCGTTATCCATCGTTACCTGCTGATTATGGTGAGCCCTATCGCTTTCCTTTAGCATCCTGTTGTATTCAGGCCAAGTCATCGGTGGACCGCTCAAGCGCTCTTCTGTGCAGAAACCTCCCTATCGTTGTATAAGTTCTTCATAATGTCGCCGTGTCGGAGGGCGCCTCTTGCGGCAATGGGCGCCGCGAAGCTAGGTTGAGACGCTTCGCGCCGCGGCGCCGGCGCGTATCGCGGGGCTTCCGGGAGGTTGGCAGCTGTTCGCGTTTGAATTGACCTTGTCGCAGGGGAGCGATAGCAAATAACGATGAATCTTGGTTTCGAAGGAAAAGTAGCGATCGTCACCGGCGCCGGCTCAGGCATTGGCGCGGCCATCTCCCGTCAGTTGGCCGAGGAGGGCGCGGAAGTTGTCGTCGCCGATATCAATGTCGAAGCAGCGGAGCGGGTTGCAACGGAGATTCGCGAAAAAGGAGGCAAATCTCGCCATTTTGCGGTCGACGTGACCGATGCTGCAGCTGTTGAAAAGCTGGTCAAAACGGTCGCCGAAACCTGCGGCGGCCTCCATCTGGCGGTCAACAATGCCGGCGTCGACGGCGTGCGCAGGGCGACGGGAGATTATCCGCTCGACAACTGGCACAAGCTGATGGACGTCAACCTCAACAGCGTTTTCTACTGCATGAAATACGAGATCGGAGCGATGCTGGCCCGCGGCGGCGGTGCGATCGTCAATGTATCCTCCGTGCTCGGTGCCGTCGCACTGCCGATCGCATGCGCCTATACGGCGGCTAAACACGGCGTCGTTGGACTGACAAAGGCGGCGGCGATAGAATATGCCCGCCTGGGAATCCGCATCAATGCGGTCGGTCCCGGCTGGATTGAGACACCACTCTCATCGGAACATCGTGATATTGCGAGCAGCCGTCGCATGGAAGCACTGCAGCCGATGGGCCGGCGCGGCACGCCCGAAGAAGTGGCAGCTCTCGTCTGTTTCTTATTGTCGGAGCAGGCAAGCTTCATCACCGGCAGCTACCATCTCGTGGATGGCGCCTACAGCGCGCACTAGCTCAATTCACATCGTCGGGCAAAACAGGCAGGGCCGCGATTTCGATGCCTTCGTCCAAAAGCGCTTGGGCCTCATCCATCGTGGTCTGCCCGATGATGCCGCGGGCGTCGCTTTCCCCGTAATGGATCTTGCGGGCCTCCTCGGGAAACCGCGTTCCGACATCCTCGGAATTGGCCCTGATCGTCGCAACAGCCTCTTTCAGCTTCTGGAACGCGTCGCGCCGCATCGTATCCATCGCCAGCGTCTGCATTTCATCCTTCTTGCGCGCCGTCGAAACCGAAGGCGCCATCAGGAGCTTGGAGATGGATGCGGAGTTGCAGGCGGGACAGGTCAGGAATCCTGATGCGATCTGGCGATCGAAATCGGCACTTTCGGAAAACCAGCCTTCGAATTCGTGGGCATTTTCACAACGCAGCGAATAACGGATCAAGCGGCCACGCCTCCTGCGACTGCCCCTGGAACCCTCTCGATTGAGAAATCACGGCCGTTTTTCAGATTGGGAATCTTGTCATGAGCTGACTTGACGGCCGCCGTATCAATGTCGGCAAGGATGACGGCTTCGCCCTCCGGCCCGGCCGAAGCCAGAACGCGGCCCCAGGGATCGACGATCATCGAATGACCAAAGGTCTCACGCCCGTCCTCGTGGTGCCCGGCCTGAGCAGCGGCAATCACAAAAACGCCATTCTCGATCGCGCGTGCCCGAAGCAGGATTTCCCAATGTGCTTCGCCGGTCTGCTTCGTGAAGGCAGCAGGCACCGTCATCACTTCGGCGCCGGCAACAGCCTGGGCGCGGAAAAGGGTGGGGAAGCGAACGTCATAACAGATCGCAAAGCCCATTTCAGCAAAGGGAAGCGACAACACGCGCGCCTCGGACCCCGGCCGGTAGGCAGCGCTCTCGCGCCAGCTTTCGCCGTTGTCGAGATCGACATCGAACATATGGATCTTGTCGTAACGATTAAGGATCTTGCCATCAGGCCCGAAGAGGTAGCCGCGGTTGGCAAGCTTGCCGTCATCGAGCGCAATAGCGGTCGAGCCCACATGCATGAAGATGCCGAGCTCCCGGGCCAATTCCGAACCTGTCCGCACGATGACGTCATTGGTTTCGTCGCGAAGCAGTGCCTTGGCAGCGGCACGATCGCGCTGCAGCATGCCTGTCATCTCAGGTGTCTGCACATAGATCGCGCCCTGGCCCGCAGCGTCGCGGACGAGGCGCGCCATCGCGGCAGCGTTCCTCTCGGGATCGACGCCGGAGCACATCTGGATGGCGGCAGCCGTAAACGTCATCGCACTTCCTTACGCGGCAAGCAGAGGATCAAGCCCGCCGGCCCGATCCAGCGCATAGAGATCATCGCATCCGCCGACGTGCTGCTCGCCAATGAAAATCTGCGGGAACGTCGTGCGGCCGTTGGCCTTGCCGATCATTTCCTGGCGAAGTTCCGGCGCAAAGGTCGCATCGTGCTCGACGAAATCCACGCCCTTTTCGGACAGCAGCGATTTGGCACGCGCGCAGTAGCCGCAGGCTTGGCGCGTATAAATGGTCACGGGTGCCATGGGGTCTCCAGACAATACGGTTATCTTTTCGTCATATAGTTTCTGAAAGAGCCCTTGCAAAGGTCAAAACCGTGATGTCCGCCGCTCCGGCCTTGCGCAGTACTTTTGCCGCCGCGGCAACCGTGGCACCGGTCGTGTAGACATCATCGACAAAGACAAGCCGCTTGCCGAAGACGTCGTTGTCCCGCGCCTTGGCAATGGCAAAGACACCGCGAACATTTTCCTCGCGCGCATCTGCGCCGAGACCCACCTGAGGGCGGGTGCGCTTGACGCGCATCAGCGTTGCCGGCAGAAGCGCCCTTCCGGATCGCTGCGCCAGATGACGCGCCAGCTCTGCAGCCTGGTTGAATTTGCGCGAGAACATGCGGCTTCGATGCAGCGGTACCGGCAGGATGGCGTCACACCGCTCCACCATCCCGTCACTCGCGCGTAGCATCCATTCGGCCATCATTGGCGCGAGATCCGTTCTGTCGCGGTATTTCCGGCCATGCACCAACTGGCGCACCGGCTCGTCATGAAATGCGGCTGACCGCAGCCGGTCGAACGGCGGCGGATTGGCAATCGCCTCGGCGCTGAGTATGCCGGAACCGAGATCATGCGAGAACGGTATCCCGAGGATTTCGCAATACGGCCGTTCGATAAAGCGCAGTCCGGACCAGCACGTCGGACAAAGGCCGTTGTGGCGACCGGTGGCGATGCCGCAAACCACGCATCCCGGCGGATAGACAAAGTCGACCAAGCGCCCGAAGGGACGCATTAGAAGCGTCCCATCCAACTTCATAGGCGATCGTCGTCTCCCAAGCCCCACTGCCCCAACCCTCTCGCGAAAGCTTAGCGCGTTTCGCCTTCGAGGAAAATCGCCTTGCAGCACCGGTTCTGCGGGACTATGCACTGCGCCATGGATATGATCTTCGACCAGGCCCGGATCGCAGTAAACCGGCATCGCGCCCGTCTCCACCATGACCCTAAGGCGACCTTCCTTCTCGATATCGCCGCGGAAGAACTCGGCGAGCGTCTTGCCGTGGTCGAACGGACCTTCGAACATGCGGTCGAGCTGCATGGCGCCACCGGGGCTGCGGCCCGCGCTGCGATCGCAACCGGCAAGGTCAGGCAACTGACACGGGTCGAAAGCGAGCACGCCTATGCGGAAGCGGGCGAGGCTATCATCGAGGCTGCTCTGGAAGAGGTTCCCCTGGAGCCACAGTCGGCAAACCTCGTGCTGGCCCCGCTCAGCCTTCACTTGACCAACGACACGCCGGGCGTCTTCATCCAGATCCGTCGCGCCTTGAAACCCGATGGGCTCTTTCTTGCCGCGATCCCTGGATCGGGCACATTGCAGGAGCTGCGCGAGATCCTGCTGGCGACAGAAATCGAAATGACCGGAGGTGCGAGCCCACGGGTCATCCCTTTCGCCGACGTGCGCGACGTCGGCGGTCTCATGCAGCGCGCCGGTTTCGCCCTGCCCGTGATCGATGCAGAGACCTATACGGTCCGCTACGACTCGATCTTTCCGCTGATGAAAGACCTGCGGGCGATGGGAATGACCAATCCGCTTCTTGCGCGCAGCCGCAAACCTCTGACGCGCGCCTTCTTCCTACGGGCGGCTGAAATCTATGCCGAGCGATACGCCGATCCGGACGGCCGGATCAGGGCAACCTTCTCGATCATCTATGTCTCGGGATGGGCACCGCACGAAAGCCAGCAGAAGCCGCTTCGCCCAGGATCGGCGAAGGTGAGGCTCGCCGATGCGTTGAAGGTCGAGGAGCATAAGCTGAAGCAGTAGAAATCGGCTCAGTTCGGGAACTGGTTGGCGATATTGCTCAAAAGGCCGTTGATATCGCCACCAAGCGCCCGCGCTCCACCGATGAGAGCCACGGATATGAGGGCCGCAATCAGGCCGTATTCGATCGCGGCCGCGCCACGGACGTCTGCCAGAAATGCCCTTATTAGTCGCATGCCAACCTCGGCGCTAAAGCGGCAGTCCTTCATCACGTTGCGTCTGCCGCGGCAGCAACGCCAGTATCAGCAACCAGCTCCGCTTCCGTAACCCTGAACCACGCAAACAGAACCCGGCGTTTCCTGAAGCACGCTGCGGCGGATCGTGTAGCGTTTGCCGTTCTCGGTCTTCGGTATCGAGCCCGTTGTCATCGTATCGAATTCCGACGGCGCGCTGGCAAAGACGCTCGACCTGGACTTGTCAGCAAGCATCGGCGTCAAGATCAAAGTCAGGGCAACAACGGCCGTGCCAAACAGCAGCGCAATATTCAGCACTCCCGTTCTGCTCGAGCCAGTCGAGGCCTGTTCTTTCTCTCTAACAGCTTTCCAGAAATCGTCGTCCATGCGTCAAGCCTTCTACACACACGCCAGTTGCTTGATTGAGGCCGATATTTGGCAGAAGGTGTTAAACGATCGATTAATATCCACACCCAAATTCGACGCTTACTGGATAATAATCAGAAGTTCCTAAAGTAAATCCTGCAACATCGGGATCAGGGGCTCGTCAGCGGGCGGCATCGGGTAGTCGCGCAGAGCTTGCGGCTTCACCCATTTCAACGCCTGCCCCTCTTTCCCGTGCGGAATTCCTTCATAGCGCCGGCAGACATAGAGCGGCATCAGCAGATGGAATTTCTCATAGGTATGGCTCGCGAAAGTCAGGGGCGCCAGGCAGGCGACCTTGGTCGTGATCCCGAGCTCCTCGTGAAGCTCGCGCACCAATGATTCCTCCGGCGTCTCGCCCGGCTCCACTTTGCCACCGGGAAACTCCCAAAGCCCCGCAAGCGATTTTCCCTCGGGGCGTTGCGCCAACAGAATTCGCCCGTCGGCATCGATCAGGGCACAAGCGGCAACGAGAAGGATGTTTCGGGCTGCCTCGCTCATCGTGACGGCTCCTGCCGCCAGTAGGAATAGCGGTAGGCTTCACGGAAGCCGAGCCGTTCGTAGAGTGCCAGGGCCGGAGCGTTCGTCGCCTTCACCTGCAACCAGGCGGAACGGGCGGTGCGCATCCTGGCCCAGCGCAGGGCCGATGTCAGGATTTCCATGCCAAGGCCTTCGCGGCGGCGCTCCTTGGCGACGGAGAGCGACATGATGCCGGCGAGGTCGTTGTCCTGAACGCAGAGAACGGTCGCAAGCGGCCCCGTTTCCGCATCTTCGATCATGAACAGGCCCGACGGCGGCTTGATCGCATTGATGATTTCGGCGAGCGCCGGCTTGAGCTTGGACGAGACGCCGTCGGTTGCCAGATTGGCATCCACGAAGCGGCCAATATCGTGAGTCGGCAGATGATCGAGCGTATCCGGCAGTTCCGCATGCGCAAGATCGCAGGTCATGACGATCGTCTCGTCGAAGGATGACCACTGCTGTTCCCGCACGAGGTCGATCAATACCGGCGAGGCGAGCGGCGTCTGACGCAGAACTGCCGGGCGGCCATAGGCTTCGAACTTGCGGCCTGCCTTGGCAAGACGGATTTCGACATCGCGGTGATCTGAAGGATCGAGCGGCACGATCGAATTCAGCCGATTGGACGGATGCCCCGCCGTCAGCCGTATCTGCCAACTGCCGTCGTACTGCACGGATGAGGCTGGCCAAGCCCGGAAGCCGACAGCCTCCAGCCTGCGCACGAGTGGCAGATTTGCCTTCTTGGATAATGCTTCAGTCAATGAAAAATCAGCTCCGGTAGTCACCGTTGATGGCGACATACTCCTTTGTAAGGTCGCACGTCCAGACCGTGGCGGTGCCGTTTCCAAGACCGATGTCGACCTTCACAGGAATATCCTGCTTTTTCATGACGTTGGTTGCAGCTTGCTCGGAATAGACGGCGTCGCGCTCGCCGTTGACGGCAACACGCACATCGCCGAACCAGATAGCCAGCCGATCGCGGTCGGCCATTTCACCGGACTTGCCGACGGCCATGACAATACGGCCCCAGTTGGCGTCCTCGCCGGCGGCCGCGGTCTTGACCAGCGGCGAATTGGCGATCGACAGCGCGATCTTCTTGGCCGCGGCATCGCTTTCGGCCCCAGTCACCGTGATCTCCAGCATCTTCGTCGCACCTTCGCCGTCGCGCACGACCTGCAGGGCAAGATCCTTCAGAAGATCATTGAGCGCAGCGCGGAACGAGGCAAGGCGGGCGTCATCGGCGCTCTCGACCCGAGCCTGACCGTCCTCGGCAGCCGCGCCGGTGGCAAACAGCATCAACGTATCAGAGGTCGAGGTATCGCTGTCGACCGTCATCGAATTGAACGTCGGATCAACGCCCGCGGATAGGAGCGATTGCAGGGCGGCGGGAGCAATATCGGCATCGGTGACCACGAAGGAAAGCATGGTCGCCATATCAGGCGCAATCATGCCGGCGCCCTTGGCAATGCCATTGATCGTCACCTTCACGCCGCCGATCTCGGCACTGCGGGTGGCGACCTTCGGATAGGTGTCTGTGGTCATGATCGCCTTGGCGGCCTCGAACCAGAAGTCACCGGTCGCATCCTTGTGCATCTGGTCGAGAACGCCAGAGAACTTCGTCGCGTCCAGCGGTTCCCCGATGACACCGGTCGACGCGAGGTAGACCTCGTTCTCGCCGCAACCGACGGCAGCCGCTGCCGACTTTGCCGTCAGGGCAGTCGCGTCGCGCCCCTTCAAACCAGTGAAAGCATTCGCATTGCCGGAATTGACGACGACAGCGCGTGCTGTGCCATGCGGCAGGTTTGCGCGGCAGAAATCGACCGGCGCCGAAGGGCACTTCGAGCGCGTAAAAACGCCCGCGACTGCGGCCGGCTTGTCGAACACCATCATCAGTACGTCGGTGCGGTTCTTGTACTTGATGCCGGCTGAGGCAGTGGCCATGCGCACGCCGCTCAGGGCGGGCACATTGGCATATGATTTCGGAGCGAGCGGAGAAACGGAACCGGACATGGCAATTCGACCTGGTGGCTGGAAGGATTTTCAGGGCGAAGTATAAGCCGGCTCGCCCTGCGGAAATACGACAACTGCTATAGTGAAGGGCCCGGAAGAACCGGGCCCTAAACTTTGGATTTTACTGCTGCGGCTGCGCGGCGGGTTCATCACCCGGCTGCGGCTGCTTGTTGGCGTCGTCATAGCCCTTGCGCAGCGCTTCGTCGGTGATCTCGACCTTGGACTTTTCCTTGGCAGAGGCGAGAAGCGCAAGGTACTTGTCGCGCATGACGAGCTGGCGAACCTGGTCCTTGACCTGATCGAAGGCTGGTGGAGCGGCGTCGCGCTTATCTTCGACCAGGATAACGTGATAGCCGAAATCGGTCTTCACGGGGGTCTTGGTGTAGGTGCCCTTGTCAAGGGCGAAGGCGGCCTCTTCGAATTCCTTGACCATGCGGCCCTTGGTGAAATAGCCGAGATCGCCACCGTCAGCCTTGTTCGGATCGGTGGACTTTTCCTTCGCCAGATCCGCGAAGCTCTTGCCGGCGTCCAGCTGCTTGATGACGTCCTTGGCCTCGTCCTCGGTCTTCACGAGAATGTGGCGGGCGTGAACTTCTTCCTGCTTCGGAAGTGCTGCGACTTCCTTGTCGTAGCGCGCCTTGACGTCCGCGTCGGTCACCGTGTCGACGACGTGCTTCTTGAAGTAGGCGTTGTGCAGTTCGCGATCAGCGAGATACTGCATGCGCTTCTTGAATTCGGCGTTCTGGTCGAGCTTTTCGGCCGTTGCGTCCAGCGCCAGCAGCTTGACGTCGATGGCGGCGGACAGGGCGGCGATCTTCTTCTGGTCGTCCGGCAGCTGGGCGAGCTGCGGGTCGAGATTGGCAACGGCCAGATCGAGATCGGACTGATGAATCTCGACATCGCCGACCTTGGCGACGACGGCATCCGGCTTGTCTTCCGCACGGACCGGCGCCTGGAACGCAACGAAGGTTGCGAACGCCATCACAGCGATTTTGTTGTAGTTCAACATCAAATAACCCTTCACAGTTACACCCACCGGCTTCAGCTTCGTGAATTCAGCCTGAAACAGCCATCAACACTGGAATGTGGCCTTTGTATATCAGCCAAATCCGTTGACATCATTCGACCCCCCTCTTATCTGTCACGCAACCTCGCGTCCAGAACAGTTTCCTGGCGTTTCGAGACGTGTGCCTGAAATTCGGCCGGGCAGCGGATAAGAAAAGCCGGGGAATATTATTGAGAAAGGACCAGTCATATGGTCAGCTTTGGCGGTATAGCCCGCAAAATATTTGGCTCTGCCAATGATCGCCGCGTGCGGTCCTTCCAGCCGAAAGTCGCAGCCATCAACGCCATCGAAGAAAAGACGAAGGCTTTGAGCGACGAGCAGCTGGCTGCCCAGACCGTCGAATTCCGCAAGATGCTGGCAGATGGCAAGACGCTCGACGACATCCTTGTGCCTGCGTTCGCCGTTGTGCGCGAGGCTTCGCGCCGCGTTCTCGGCCTGCGACCTTTTGACGTACAGCTGATCGGCGGCATGATCCTTCATGACGGCGACATCGCGGAAATGAAGACCGGTGAGGGCAAGACGCTTGTTGCCACGTTGCCGGTCTACTTGAACGCACTCGCCGGCAAGGGCGTCCACGTTGTCACCGTGAACGACTACCTCGCCCGCCGCGACGCCGCGACCATGGGCAAGATCTATGGCTTCCTCGGCCTGACCACGGGCGTCATCGTCCACGGCCTGTCGGACGAGGAGCGCGCTGCCGCCTATAACTGCGACATCACTTACGCGACCAACAACGAACTCGGCTTCGACTATCTGCGCGATAACATGAAGTACGAGAAGAACCAGATGGTCCAGCGCGGCCACAACTTCGCGATCGTCGACGAAGTGGACTCGATCCTCGTCGACGAAGCGCGAACGCCGCTGATCATTTCCGGTCCGCTGGACGACCGCTCCGACCTCTACAACACGATCGACGCCTTCATTCCGCAACTGAGCGAAGGCGACTACGAGATCGACGAAAAGCAGCGCTCAGCCAACTTCTCCGAAGAAGGCACCGAGAAGCTGGAAAACCTGTTGCGCCAGGCTGGCCTGCTGAAGGGCCAGTCGCTCTACGACATCGAGAACGTGGCGATCGTCCACCACGTCAACAACGCGCTCAAGGCCCACAAGCTGTTCCAGCGCGACAAGGACTACATTGTCCGCAACGACGAGATCGTCATCATCGACGAGTTCACCGGCCGCATGATGCCGGGCCGCCGCTACTCGGAAGGCCAGCACCAGGCTCTGGAAGCCAAGGAAAGGGTGACCATCCAGCCGGAAAACCAGACGCTGGCGCAGATCACTTTCCAGAATTACTTCCGTATGTACGGCAAGCTCGCCGGTATGACCGGTACGGCGCAGACGGAAGCGGAAGAATTCGGCAACATCTACGGCCTCGAGGTTGTCGAAGTGCCGACCAACCTGCCGATCAAGCGTACCGACGAAGACGACGAGGTCTATCGGACCTTTGAAGAGAAATACAAGGCTATCATTGCCGAGATCGCGGACGCTCAGAAGCGCGGCCAGCCGGTTCTCGTCGGCACGACCTCGATCGAAAAGTCGGAACTGCTCGCCGAGATGATGCGCAAGCAGGGCTTCAAGGACTTCCAGGTCCTGAACGCCCGCTACCACGAGCAGGAAGCGTATATTGTCGCGCAGGCCGGCGTGCCAGGTGCGGTAACGATCGCCACCAACATGGCGGGCCGCGGTACGGACATTCAGCTCGGCGGCAACCTTGAAATGCGTGTCGAACGCGATCTTGGCGAGATCGAGCCCGGCCCCGAGCGCGACGCAAAGATCGAAGGGATCCGCGAAGAGATCAAGCAGCTCAAGGAGCAGGCACTTGCCGCCGGTGGCCTTTATGTCATCGCAACCGAGCGCCACGAGAGCCGCCGCATCGACAACCAGCTGCGCGGCCGTTCCGGCCGTCAGGGCGACCCTGGCCGTTCCAAGTTCTACCTGTCGCTTCAGGACGACCTGATGCGCATCTTCGGTTCCGACCGCATGGATAGCATGCTGCAGAAGCTCGGTCTCAAGGAGGGCGAAGCCATCGTTCATCCCTGGATCAACAAGGCTCTGGAGCGCGCGCAGAAGAAGGTCGAAGCCCGCAACTTCGACATCCGCAAAAACCTCCTGAAATACGACGACGTTCTGAACGATCAGCGCAAGGTGATCTTCGAACAGCGCCTCGAGTTGATGGAAGCGGCCAATATTTCCGAGACCGTCTCCGACATGCGCCGCGAGGTCATCGACGATCTCGTCGAGAAGCACATCCCCGAGCGCGCCTATGCCGAGAAGTGGGATGCCGTTGGCCTGAAGGAGCGGACAGCAGCCTTGCTCAACCTCGATCTGCCGGTTGAGGACTGGGTTAAGGAGGAAGGTATCGGCGAGGACAGCATTCGCGAGCGCCTGACGGAAGCATCCAATGCGGCCTTCACGGAAAAGGCCGAACGCTTTGGCGACGACATCATGCACTATGTCGAGCGCTCGATCGTCATGCAGACGCTCGACCACCTGTGGCGCGAGCATATCGTCAACCTCGACCACCTGCGCTCCGTCATCGGCTTCCGTGGCTACGCACAGCGCGATCCGCTGCAGGAATACAAGTCGGAAGCGTTCGAGCTCTTCACCTCGCTCCTGAACAACCTGCGTGAAGCCGTCACCGCACAGCTGATGCGCGTCGAACTCGTGCAGCAGGCACCTGCGGAGCCGGAACCTCCGTTCATGCAGGCGCACCACCTCGATCCGAATACGGGCGAAGACGATTTCGCGCCCGCGTTCCTGGCCTCGGAAGTGGTTGTCGCCCCGGAAAACCGCAATCCGACCGACCCGTCGACCTGGGGTCATGTCGGCCGCAACGAGCCTTGCCCCTGTGGCTCCGGCAAGAAGTTCAAGCATTGCCACGGCGCCTTCGCACAGGCTTGAGCCGGCCGGTAAGCTAGAAACAAGGCCCTCGCGACGGAAACGTCGCGAGGGTTTTTTTGTCCGCCCAGTTGTCGCTCGCGCCCAGCCCCTTCACAACTCCTGATTTAATAATCAGCGCACACTTCAGCCACAGAACTGTCGCTTTGTTCGCCGAGTTTGCGACCATATTCGTTTTGATTGCCGAGGAAGAGATGAACGCTTGCGCCCGAGCGGTTCCCTATTTCAGCCAGTGGGAAACGGCGTCGATGACGCTGCCTGTGCTTGAAAGCGGCTCGTCTGCATTATTGAGCGATCCGCTCTGGCACCAGTCTGGCGCCGAGACGGTCGAAGAATATGCCCGCTGGGCGGTCAATATCTGCGGCATGGCATGCCTGAAGATGGCACTTGCCGCACGCGGCGAGATGCACCGGACCATCGACCTGGCACGGGCCTGCACTGCTTTTGGCGGGTACGTCGTCAATGAGGCGGATCAATCGATCAAGGGATTGATCTATGCGCCGTTCGTCACCTTCGTCGGGCGGGCCTTCGGCCTCAAGGCCGAAACGATCACCAATCTGCCGACCACTGATATTCCCGATTTGCTTCGCAGGAACACATTCTTCATCGCCTCGGTCAACAGCCAGATCCGGTGGCCGGATCGCGAGCCGCCGTCGCGCGGCGGCCATCTCGTACTGGTAACGGCGGCATCGCCCGGAACGATCCGTTTCCACAATCCATCCGGCCATGACGCTCGAAGCCAGGCAGACGTCGTACTGCCGCTCCCAACCTTCGACCGCTTCTTCGCCAATCGCGGCGTGGCCATCATTCTCTGACAACCTCAACAGACCCATCCGAGCAGAAAATCATCATGCCGAACACGCGTTCTACGGAAACTGACCGGCCCACAGCCTCGCGCCTGCGGGTCGCTGTCCTCTTCGGCGGGCGTTCGCCCGAGCACGATGTCTCAATCCTGTCGGCAACCAATGTCGTCAATGCGCTCGATCGTGACCGCTACGACGTTCTTCCCATCTACGTGACGAAGGAAGGGCGGTGGTTGCTGATGGCACGGCAGACGGAACTGTCGACCGCAGCAACCGTCGGCGACGCTCCGGAATTGACGCTGCTGCCCGGCGGTCGGGGCCGCCTGCTAGCCATTCCCGCGAATGCAGCTCCATACGAAGTTCCGCCGATCAACATCCTGTTTCCCGTCCTGCATGGCATGCACGGCGAGGACGGATCGGTACAGGGACTGGCCGCCGTCGCCCGCGTGCCGCTCGCAGGCTGTGGCATCCTCGGCTCGGCAACGGCCATCGACAAGGATATCGCCAAGCGCCTGTTGAAGGAGGCTGGTCTACCGGTCGCGAAGGCCGTCTGCATCGAACAAGGCGCGGAGCCGCCCTTCGCTGATGTTGTAAAAAAACTCGGCCTTCCGCTTTTCATCAAGCCCGCGCGCCAGGGCTCTTCCGTCGGCGTCAGTAAGGTAGCCGACGCCGACAGCTACGCCGCCGCCCTCGCCGAAGGCTTCAGGCACGACCGCAAGCTGCTGGCAGAGGAATTCATCACCGGCCGCGAGATTGAATTCAGCGTGCTCGAACACGCCGATGGTTCGCTCTTCGTATCACTGCCCGGCGAGATAGTGCCCACCGAAACCCACGGCTTTTATAGCTACGAGGCCAAGTATATCGACGAGAATGGCGCAGCGCTCAGAGTTCCCGCGCAACTGCCGAAGGAGATCGGGGAAGAACTGCGCCGCACAGCGACCAATGCCTTCAAAGCGCTCGGCTGCGATGGAATGGCGAGGGTCGATTTCTTTCTCACGCCCGACATGTCCTTCGTCGTCAACGAACTCAACACCATACCCGGCTTCACCAATATTAGCATGTATGCCAAGGCCATGGCCGCCAGTGGCGTCAGCTATGCCGAGGTTCTCGACCGACTGATCGAACGTGCGCTTTCCCATGCAGGCCGCTGATTTCTGGCGTTCCAGCCGTTGGCACGAATGACGGTGTCACAACCGTTTCTTAACGCCGTTCTGCCAAGACTTCGACGACGATTTGCCTGAAGAGTTTTGCGTGTTTGTGATGGCGGTCATTGAGACGGCGGAAAAGATGCTGCCTGCGGGTCTGCGCCCGGCGGGAAGTCGCCTGCTGCGCTCGTTTGTGACCGCTCTGACTGCGCGCGGCGATAAGGCTACAGCTCAGCGCATGGCGCTGACCGCCTTTTCCATCCGCATCGTCAGCGCCGCCCTCGCCTTTCTGTCGCAAATCGTATTGGCCCGCCTCATGGGCGAATATGAGTACGGAATTTTTGTATTCGTCTGGGTGCTGATCGTCCTCTTCGGCGATCTTTCCTGCCTGGGCTTCCACACCGCCGTAGTGCGGTTCCTGCCGCAATACAAGGCGGCCGGCTCTTTTGAGAAGATCCGCGGACTGACCGGCACCGCCCGCATCTTCGGATTGCTCTCCGGCACGGCCGCTCTTGTCATCGGCATGATCGCCCTGCATCTCTTCCGCGACAGGATCGAGGGTTATTATGTCATCCCGATCTTCCTCGGACTGGTCGCCATGCCGATGATCGCCCTCGGTGATATTCTCGAAGGCACGTCGCGGGCCAATCACTGGCCTGTCATGGCGTTGAGTCCTGCCTACATCGTACGGCCGGTCCTCATCATTCTTTTCATGCTGACTGCGATCGGGCTTGGCGCGCCGCGCACCGCGATGACGGCGATGCAGGCCGCACTCATCGCGACCTATGTCACCACCGTCGGCCAATACGTCGCAACGCTCTTGCGACTGCGCCGCCATTACCAAGAGGGTCCGCGCGAGGTCGACTTTCTCGGTTGGCTTGGTGTCGCCTTCCCAATCTTCCTTATCGAGGGGGTCAGCTTCCTGTTGACCAATTCTGATGTGGTCGTGGTCGGCATCTTCCTCGAACCGCACGACGTCGGGATCTATTTCGCCGCTGCCAAGACGATGGCGCTGGTCCACTTCATCAATTTCTCCGTGAAGGCGGCATCCGGTCCGCGCTTTTCAAGCCTCATCGCCGAGGGGACACGCGAGCAGCTCGCGGCTGCTGCGATCGACGCCGCGCGATGGACCTTCTGGCCCGCGCTCGCCATCGGCCTGGCCGTTGTCGCCGCCGGCCATTTTCTGCTCTCGCTCTTTGGCGGCGCTTTCACCGCTGGCTATATCGTGATGGCAATCCTGCTGACGGGCATCCTCGCCAAAGCCCTGGTCGGACCGGCGGAAACGCTGCTGATGATGGCTGGCAAGCAGAACGTCTGCGTTCTGCTCTATGCCGGAGCGCTGGCAGCGAACATCAGCCTCAACCTGCTCCTCATCCCAAGACTGGGTATCGAGGGTGCGGCGATCGCCACGGCCTCGGCCATGGGCGTCGAAGCCATCCTCCTGCATTTTGCCGTCCGGCGCGCGCTTGGAATTATGCTTTTCGCATTTGCCACGCCTCCGGCCAAAACAGACATGGAAGCCTGATATAATGGTGCGCATTCCTCCAGCTACTGAAACGACCGATGTCACGACGAACCGCATGGTTCACGAGCTAGCGGCTCTCGATTTCGACATGCCACGGCCGGATGCGCGCGTTGAAGTCGGCCGTCCGGGCCGTGAACTCTGCCTCTATTCCGGCAAGCTCGGCTACGAACTGCAGGAAGAGCTCGATTTCCTCTCCAACCGAGCGATGGAGCCGAATGTCTTCTTCACCGGTCGCTTCCTCGCCCCGGCCATGCCGCGGCTGGATGATAGAGAGGTTAGCTTCGCCCTGTTGCGGGATCTGAGCGACACGCGAAGCCGGATGCGCTTCCTGATGCCGTTCTCCATCGAAAAACCCGGCTTCGCCGTCGGCCCCTCGATCGTACGGGTCTGGTCGAACGGCTTTGCACCGCTCGGCACGCCGCTGGTCGATACCGAGGATGCAGGCGAAACGCTGGACAATCTCTATGACGGCCTGACCCATCGGGACCTGCGCCTGCCCCCAATTCTCGTGCTGCCGGATGTCAGGCTGAACGGGCTCTTTGCCCGCATGGCAAGGGCGGTCGCCATCGGCCGCAACCTGCCGATCACCATCGCCAATCCCTATCAGCGCGCCATGCTGCAGAGCGACGAGGAAGCAACCGTCTATCTGCGCGACGCGATTTCTTCGTCGCATCTGAAGGAGATGCGGCGGCAATGGCGTCTGCTCGAGGACTTGGGCACGGTGGTTTATAACGTCGCCCGCCAGGCGCGTGAAGTCCACGCGCGTTTCGAAGAGTTCCTTGCGCTCGAGGCCGGCGGCTGGAAGGGCAAGAAGCGCAGTGCGCTGGTGACCGATCGCTACCACACCGCCTTTGCCCGAGAGGCGGTTTCCAACCTCGCCGCCGTCGATGCCGCTCGTGTCCACACGATCGACCTCAACGGCAAGGCAATCGCCTCGATGGTGGTCTTGATGATGGGCGGCGAGGCCTACACCTGGAAGACGGCCTACGACGAAGCCTATGCGCGCTATTCGCCAGGCAAGTTGCTGATGGGCGAGGTGACCGAATGGCACCTTGACGACGCCAACATCGTTCGTTCCGACTCCTGCGCCATCCCCGATCACCCGATGATCAATCGCTTCTGGAAGGAGCGGGAGGAGATGGGCACGATGGTAATCGGGCTGAACCAGAACGGCGACCGGGACGTGCGCCAGGTGGCCGCCCAGCTCCATATGTACAGCAGCACCCGCAACGTCGCGAAGATGCTGCGACAGAAGATCATGTCACTCGCCCGGCGTGGAAAGTCTCCCCAGTGACGTCAGGTCACGCCAAAGCCGTCAGCCGGCAGCGGCCCGCTCCCTGAGCAGGCGCCGGATGACCTTGCCTGTCGTGGTCAAGGGCAGTTCCGGGACAAATTCCACTTCGCGCGGATACTCGTGCATCGAAAGCCGCAACTTCACCCATTCGCTGATCTCGGACGCCAGCTGTTGGCTTGGCTCGAATCCTGGCGCCAGCACGACATAGGCCTTGACGATCTCGGTGCGAACGGGATCGGGCTTGCCGATGGCTGCGGCCAGCTGCACGGCGGGATGGCCGATGAGGCAGTCCTCGATTTCGGCTGGCCCGATCCGATAGCCTGAGGAGGTGATGACATCGTCATCCCGCCCGAAGAAGGTGACGTAGCCGTCCGCATCCTGGCGCCCGATATCGCCTGTCAGAAGCCAATCGCCGACAAACTTCCGCTCGGTCGCCCCTACGTCGTCCCAATAGCCGAGAAACATCACGGGATCCGGGCGGCGGATGGCAATCTGCCCAGCTTCGCCAACAGGAAGCTCCTTGCCGGCTTCGCTGACGATGGCCACACGATGCCCGGGCACCGGGCGTCCGATTGCGCCGGGATGACTGATTCCGATCGCGGCGCTCGACGAAAGCACGAAATTGCACTCCGTCTGGCCGTAGAACTCGTTGACCGTAATCCCGAGCGTCCGCTTGACCCATTCCAGCGTTTCGGCACCGAGCGACTCGCCCGCTGCGCCGATGGTGCGCAAGACGAGATCATATTTGGCACGTGGATCTGGCACCGATTTCAGTAGCCGCAAGGCCGTCGGCGGAATGAAACCGTTGCGCACCTTCATTTCGGCCATGATGCGATAACCCATGTCGGCATCGAATTTCTGCGCTGGCGAGGAGACGACGGGAACACCGAGCAACAGGCTGGGCAGCAGCGCATTCAGCAAACCGCCAGCCCAGGCCCAGTCCGAAGGTGTCCAGACCTTGTCTCCGGCCTGCGGAAATCCCTCATGGGCAAACTGCATGCCCGGTATGTGCCCCGCCAGCACCTGATGACCGTGAAGCGCGCCCTTCGGCGGACCGGTCGTTCCCGACGTGAAGATCATCAGCGCCGGATCGTGGGGCGCGGTTTTCGCGACCTCGAACACCGGGCGATGGCTTTCGACCAGCGCTGAAAAGTATCGCACGCCCGGTCGATCGCCGTCGACGCAGATCACTTCGGAAAGGTCAGGTAGTCGCTCGCGGATATGGCTGATGCGGTCGAGCCCGAATGTGTTGGTGATGACGACGGAAGCGCCCGCGGTCCGCAGCCGGTATTCCAGCGCCTCGACGCCGAAGAGCAAGGCCAACGGCAGTGCGATCGCGCCGATCTTGTAGATCGCAACATGGGCGATAACGGTCTCGAACGACTGCGGCAGGAGCAGGGCGACCCGATCACCTTTCGTTACCCCCAAAGACACCAGCGCATTGGCGAGCGACGCCGACCGGTCGGCCAGCTCGCGGTAGGTCATGGAGAGATGATTGCCGTCAGGGCTGAAGTGCTCAAGGCAAACGCGATCAGGCGTCCGCGCCGCCCATTCGTCGCTCACCGCGCGGCCGATATTGAAATCCTCCGGTATTTCCCAGGCGAAATCACGGTAAAGGTCTTCGTAGCGATCGCGCTGCGGTAGTCTCATCGGCGAAAATCCAGTCAAATGCTGCAGCAGCTAACACCGAGAGCCCGGCACACGCAAGCGCGAGACCTTGCGATGGCTTCTCGATGGTCACAAAACTTTTGTGTGAGGAGCAGACACTTTCAAGGTTGCCGCGCTAGATCAAAGGGCGCTGGGTAGCGACTCGTTTGGAGCAATTTCATGGATTACGTCAAATTTGGCGGCACTGGCTTGGAAGTGTCGAAGATCTGCCTGGGTTGCATGACCTTCGGCGAACCTGGCCGTGGCAACCACAGTTGGACACTCGGCGAAGAAGACAGCCGGGCATTGTTCAGACAGGCGCTCGATCTCGGCATCAACTTCCTCGACACCGCCAACACCTATTCGGACGGCTCCTCGGAGGAGATCGTCGGGCGCGCGATCCAGGACTTTTCAAAGCGGGACGAGATCGTGCTCGCGACCAAGGTCTTTAACCGCATGCGTCCGGGGCCGAACGGCGCCGGCCTGTCGCGCAAGGCGATCTTCGACGAGATCGACAACAGCCTGCGTCGCCTTGGCACCGACTATGTCGACCTCTATCAGATCCACCGGTTCGATTATACGACGCCGATCGAAGAAACGCTGGAAGCCCTGCATGATGTCGTGAAGGCAGGCAAGGCGCGCTATATCGGCGCCTCCTCCATGTATGCCTGGCAATTCGCCAAGATGCTCTATACCTCGCGCGCCAATGGCTGGACGCCATTCGTCAGCATGCAAGATCATCTGAACCTGCTCTACCGGGAGGAAGAGCGCGAAATGCTGCCCTTCTGCCAGGATCAGAAGATCGCCGTCATTCCCTGGAGCCCGCTCGCCCGCGGTCGGCTGACGCGCGACTGGGATGAGAAGACAACCCGCAGCGAGACGGACGAATTCGGCAAGACGCTCTACAAGCAGGCGGAAGACGCCGATCGTACCATCATCGGCGTTGTCGGAAAGCTGGCCGAAAAACATGGTGTCTCCCGTGCCCAGATTGCGACCGCCTGGATCCTGCAGAAGGGCGCCGTCACGGCGCCGATCATCGGCGCGTCGAAAGCCAAGCACTTGGCCGACGCCGTCGCCGCACTGTCCGTAAAGCTGGCCCCAGAAGACGTCGCCGCGCTCGAGGAACCCTATGTTCCCCACAGGGTCGAAGGTTTCAAATAACGCGACAGTTTGGAGAGTTGCCGGTCGCGGGCGTTGAGCCGGCGACCGCGGCCACTTCCGTTCAAGGATATTGCCATGACGACGATCCCCTTCGAAGCGCGCCGCTTTCAATCCACGGCCGCCTACTACACGCGCTATCGCGTTCCCTATCCCGATCAACTCATCGGGCAGGTTGCCAAGCGCGCCGGCCTCGTGGCCGGCGAGCGTGTGCTTGACCTTGGTTGCGGCCCCGGTCAGCTCGGCATTGCTTTCGCGCGGCTGGCCGGAGCAACGGTCACTGGCCTCGATCCGGAACCGGAAATGCTGGAGGCGGCGCGGACGGATGCAGCCGCCGTCGGTGTCAACGTCACCTTCATCAAGGGCTCTTCATACGATCTCGGCCCGCGCTTTGCGCCGCTCAAGATGACGGTCATGGGGCGTTCGTTTCACTGGATGGACCGCCTGGAGACGCTGAAGGCTCTCGATGAAATCACCGTGACTGACGGTTGCGTGGTGCTGTTCGGCGATCGCCACATCTCCTCGACGCCCGACTGGCGGCAGGCCGTCAACGAGATCGCCGAGAGCTTCGCACCGGAGCGCAATGCCAATCGCGAACGGCGGAAAAGCCCGGATTGGATTGAGCATGAAAGCATCCTCCTTCGCTCGCCCTTCGGTGATCTGGAGCGGATCTCCGTTGTGAGGGAGCGCAAGCTCGGCCTCGACGATATCGTCGGCCGCGCCTTCTCGACCTCGGTGACATCGCCACAGGCGCTTGGCGAAAGGACGGCAGCCTTCGAGGCCGAGCTTCGCGCCACCCTCCTCAAGCTTTCGCCCGAGGGCAGCTTCCTGGAGGTGGTGGAGATCGGCGGCCTGATTGCACGCCGCGGCTAGCCTTCGGTCCTGTTCTCAAGGGAGAGTGCATCGCGAGTCGCATAGAGAAAGCTGTCGGAGAGTTCACGGCTCTCGACGGCTCGCGCCAGGATCACCGCACCCATCATCGCTGAAAGCGTCGTAAAGCCCTTCTCGCGCCGTTCCTCTGGCGTCTTGCCGGACACAATCTTGGACAGAATATCAACGAGCATCGAAAGCCCATCGTTGAATGTCTCGCGCATCGCTCCGTGACTGCGACTGACTTCCTGGGCAAGCGAAGCGAAAACGCAGCTGCCGCCTGGGTCGTCGACGCTGCAGCGCGACAGATAGTGATTGAGCAGCGCATCGAACGGCCGCTCCGGCGCCGACGCGATGATCTCGTTCCAGCGAATCTTCACCTTCTCGATCAATGCGCGGCTCACTTCCAGCGCCAGCTCTTCCTTGGATTCGAAATGGCCGTAGAACCCGCCATGCGTCATCCCGGCAGCCTTCATGATCTCGGCGACGCCTATGCCGTCGAAACCCTTTTCGCGAAACAGCACCCCGGCAACCGTCAGGATCTTCTCGCGATTCTCGGCAAATTTCTCTCGGCTGACCCGCATTCGGTTCTCCGCAATTGGCAGCTTGACAATTTATATGACGTCAATCATCAATACGCAACAATTATGATGAGCATCATCTAAAAGCTTCCGATAGTCTCCGGCAACCTCAAAACGGAACGGCCACATGGTATCGACTGCACTTGCTTCATCTCTGGCGCGACGCAACATCCACTATGGATGGGTGGTCGTTGCAGCAACCTTCCTGACCATGCTGGTGACCGCTGGCGCGATGGGCGCCCCCGGCGTCCTCATCAAGCCGCTCCAGGACGAGTTCGGTTGGGAAACTTCGCAGATATCTTCCGCGCTCGCCGTCCGGCTGATTCTGTTCGGGCTTATGGGACCGTTCTCGGCCGCTTTCATGAACTATTTCGGCATCCGCAAGGTTATCGTCTTCGCCATGGTCCTGATCGGCGGCGGCTTCGTCGGCTCGCTCTTCATGAGCGAACTCTGGCAGTTGCTCCTGCTCTGGGGAATCGTCGTCGGCTTCGGCACCGGGCTGACCGCAATGGTGCTCGCCGCAACCGTATCCGCCCGCTGGTTCACCAAGCATCGCGGCCTCGTGGTAGGCATGCTGTCGGCGAGTTCTGCGACGGGACAGCTGGTCTTCCTGCCACTGATGGCGGAGTTGACGGAACGCTACGGTTGGCGCGCAACAGTCTTTCTGGTCTGCGGCATGATCATGTTCGCCGCACTCATCGTACTGGCCTTCATGCGCGACCGCCCTTCCGACCTCAACCTGCCCGCCTTCGGCGAGGCACATATCACGCCACCGCCGCCAACCGAATCCGGGCTGCTGGCGATGCTGGCAACGCCGGTCACGGTTCTCAAGGAAATCTCCGGTACCTCGACCTTCTGGATCCTGTTCGCCACCTTCTTCATCTGCGGTCTCAGCACCAACGGCCTGATCCAGACGCATTTCGTCACGCTCTGCGGTGACTTCGGTATCATGCCGGTGGCTGCCGCCAGCGTTCTTGCCGTGATGGGCATTTTCGATTTCTTCGGCACGATCGGCTCCGGCTGGCTGTCGGACCGCTTCGACAATCGCTGGCTGCTCTTCTGGTATTACGGTCTGCGTGGCCTGTCGCTGCTGTTCCTGCCCTTCAGCAATTTCAGCTTCTACGGACTGTCGATCTTCGCGATCTTCTATGGCCTCGACTGGATCGCCACCGTGCCGCCGACCGTCAAGCTCGCCGCCGACCGTTTCGGTCGCGAAAAGGCGGGCCTCGTCTTCGGCTGGGTTTTCACAGGCCATCAGTTGGGAGCGGCGACCGCCGCCTACGGCGCCGGCTGGTCGCGCACCGAACTGCAGAGCTATCTGCCCGCCTTCTTCATTGCCGGCGCCTTCTGCCTGCTCGCCTCCGTCCTCGCGATCACGCTGAAGAAGTCGGCCGTCCATCAACCCGCCGCCGCGGTCGCGCATTGATACCGTTTCCGGCCGCACGTCGCGAGCCGGAAACTCCAACAAATCAAGCCGAGAACTTCGCCCGCCGTCTTGCGCGCGCGGGCGAACGCATGCTAGACAGCCGCCTCGTCGGTATCCGTTGCCCCATTGGCGGAATTGGTAGACGCGCTCGACTCAAAATCGAGTTTCGAAAGAAGTGCTGGTTCGACCCCGGCATGGGGCACCATCCCGACAAAACGCTAGTGATTTAATTTCCTATTCTTTGGCGTTTTTGTCTCAAGCACGCAAAACCTCGAAATCAGCCTGTCTAGGCCGAGAGCTCTTTGGCTTGCGCATTGATCTTCTCGCAGACATCCTCGAACGGATCACGCATTGGCACCAGAGGCGAGGCGCCGAGAAGAAGAAGGGCTTTCAGATGTTGCCAGCCGCCTTCCTCGCCCAGAACCGTCGCATAGGATGTCATCGGCTCGCGTAGCTCACCAGCATACAGGCGTTCGTATTCCGCGAAATTTCCGAAATTATCGCGATTGCTGTCCGAGGGGTGGAAGGTTTCTGCCGCAGCGCCTTCAGCAAGGATTACTTGGTGTGTCGCGAGCAGAACGGCGTAATACTCAATCGTCAAATCGTCGCGCGGTGCGATCGGCGCGATTGTTGTGCCGTTTACGAGATCCTTCACTCGGATAAGTACGCCATTCAGGAACAGAGCATGGCCGGGTGACAGGTAGAGATCGGAATGTGGCGTGCCATCGCCCAGTGCATCACGTGCCACTCGAATCGGTACGACGCCTTCCTGCCAGCACGCGCCTCGCTTCGTAAATACCTGCCGACCGACCCACTTGATTGGGCTGGTTTCTCCTTCCAGAAGAACAACGCGATCCCCCGTCTGCAGGTCCTCGACACGCTTTTCGCCGCAATCCGTAAGGATTGACGTCCCACGCAGAAAGCACTGCGCACCGCCGCCAGAGTTGCCATTTCCGCCAGAGTTGCCATTTCCGCCGGAGTTGCCATTTCCGCCGGAGTTGCCATTTCCGCCCGAGTTCCCGTTCCCGTTACGTGGGCCCGCTCTCACCGGCAAAGACGACGCTGCCATTGCAAGGGCTGCCACGCTTGCAACGCGAGCGCCGGCAGCGGCCGCCACTCCCAGAAAACGTCGGCGCGCGGTATTGCGTGGCAGATTCGGATCTTGGAAATAAGGCATCCTGACGCTCCTTGCTACGAACAGCGTTGGACAATCGATAATACGCCTTCCACCTTTTCTCGCTAAGTCGGTAGAAAGGCTTAGTACGAAACGTGCTCGTCCAGGGACTGGAGCTTCTCGTCCAATGTAGGGGCTGTGAGGCGCGCTTTAGCCGATGAATTCGGGCCCGCGACAGACATCGCGGAGAAGGACATAACGATCCCGTAAGCTATTGCTATGTCTGATAATTTCGAAGGGTCATAATTTCGCGCGCTTGCCACACCCCGGCATGCGGCAGCCACTGGCAGATGCCACGCAAGATCAGCGCTCGATCCGCTCCGCCCGCGTCTCGGCAAGACGAGCGGCATCGCATGACATGCTTTAGTGGAAGCTCCCAACGAAAACGACGCCCAGGGAGATAAAGATCACCGCCCCCACAAGCGCGACAAGCTTCCCGATTGCGCCGGGGACCTGGACACCTGAGGCCTCGACCTTGAATGCCAGATAAAGCGGGAACGCCACGAAGAAGATCGAGATCCACTTCGGACGCATGATCGTCGCATCGACGGCGAGCATGATCACGTAGACCAGAAACATGCTGATGACGAGCATCCGGCCGATGACCCTCGTCCATTCGCTGCTGGTGCCAAGGATCGTCCGGATATGGCCACGATAGACAATGGCGAGGATAGCGAGCGTCAACGCCGAACATTTGACGATCGCTCCCAACAGCTCCCAGGCCGCAACCACTTGCTCGGGCATCCCGGCGCTAGCGGCTGCCCGCAAATTTTTCAGCGTGTCGCCGGTCGCCAAATCCAGATGGGTCACGATCCAATAAACATGCGGGGCCGCGACGATGAGACCAACCGCGATGGTCACCGCCAGCCGCCAGTTGAAGACCAATCGCCGCAGGCCAGGTTCGAGAAGGAGCGCTGCAACCGTCGCGACCGGGACGATCGCAAAGTTGTACTTGGCAAGGAATCCCAACCCGGCTGCTGCGCCGAGAAGTGCATAATTGCCGGTCGACGGTCGTTCCGCCATCAATGCCAGTACGTAGAGAAAGAACGCGACGACAGCGAAGGCGCCGACGCTGTGAGTTAGATCCCGCTGCGAGAGCAGAAAGACCACAGGCAGGCTCAGGAAGCCGATGGGGGCGATCCATGCAGTTTCGCGCTTGCCCATCACCTTGCGGGCCGCGAGACAGAGAAAGATGCAACTCAGCAGCAGCGTCCCGTTCTTTACGAAAGCCAGCGTGTCGACAGAGGCGCCGAAGATCTTGGCGAAATAGTAGAATAGCCAGTCGTAGAGCGGCGGCTGGTCGCCGTAGCCCAGTTGCAAGGCATGCGAGAGCCTGATCTGCTCTGCCTCGTCGGACGCCAGATCGCCACCACGCAAGAGTCGAAGAACGAAGCTGGCGCTAAAGTATGTGGCGAGCAGGAGCACGGGCAGGAGTGTGCTTAGACGCGTGGCACGCCGGGTGGAAAGGTATGAACTATCAACAGTATCAGTCAACTTCTGCCCCGTATGCGCTCGGTCTAAACGAGTATTCAGGACGAAAATATGCAACTACTCTAATGGAGAGTATAGCGCTTCACCTGCAATTTCAGGGGTTCTCCAGCATCGTTCAGAAGCTGGGTGTTGCCGCAGGGCAACGCTTTCTCATCTCGTCGTTTGCAACATTGCTGCCTCAATCGGGCTCTACCCAGCAATTGGCCCGACGCGGCAAATCAACTGTTTAATTTCTTCGGCGTTTCGGCCACACTGCGCCCGCCAAGAGGGAAAGCGCACGCGTGCATCAGGAAGTATCGCTTATTGCAACAGTTGCCGTGAGTTTCGTCTGCGCGGCGATACTCGGCTATCTCGCCGATCGAGTGCGTCTGCCGCCGCTTGTCGGATACTTGTTTGCAGGCATCGTGATGGGCCCTTTGACGCCCGGCTTCGTCGCTAATGCCGAGCTTGCCAGCCAGTTGGCGGAGATGGGCGTCATCCTGTTGATGTTCGGCGTTGGCTTGCATTTTTCGACCGCCGACCTGCTTGCCGTGCGCGGGATTGCCGTACCGGGCGCAATCGCGCGGATCGTCGTCATTACCCTGCTCGGTATCGGGCTCGCCAGCTGGTGGGGCTGGAACCTTGGGGCGGGAATCGTCCTTGGACTCAGCCTGTCAGTAGCAAGTACGGTTGTGCTGTTGAAAGCCCTGGAGGAGCGGAACCTGCTCAACTCCGCCAGCGGCCGCGTCGCCGTCGGCTGGCTGATCGTCGAAGACCTTGCCACGGTCCTGGCACTGGTGCTTCTGCCTGCCGTCGCCGAATTGCTCGGTGGTCATGCGACCGCGGGCGGCCTTGCACACGACGCCGGGCTGCCGCTTCCGCTGACGATAGCGCTGACGCTGGTGAAGGTTGGTGCCTTTGCGGTCATGGCAATCTTTCTAGGGCCGAAGATCGTCCCTTGGCTCCTGACGCTCGTGGCGAGAACCGGTTCGCGCGAACTTTTCACCCTGACGGTCCTCGCAATAGCGCTTGGCATCGCGTTCGGCTCGGCGAAAGTCTTCGGCGTTTCGTTTGCGCTCGGCGCCTTCTTCGCAGGCGTGGTGATGAGCGAGTCCAACCTCAGCCATCGGGCCGCAGCCGATTCGCTGCCGCTTCAGAACGCCTTTTCGGTGCTGTTCTTCGTCTCGGTCGGCATGCTGTTCGATCCGTCGATCCTGGTGCGGCAGCCGATGGCTGTCATCAGCTCGCTGGCGCTGATTGTCGTCGGCAAGACCATCGTCTCCTTCCTCATCGTCGTCATGCTTCGCTATCCGATCGGCATGGCACTGACCGTGTCAGGCGGACTGGCGCAGATCGGCGAATTCTCGTTCATTCTCGCCAGCCTCGGCGTTTCTCTCGGGCTGCTGCCAAGTGACGGGCAGGACATCATCCTCGCATCCGCCATCATTTCGATCACGCTCAATCCGCTCGTCTGCTTGGGTGCCGAAGCGCTGCATACCCATGTGCACACCAGATGGCCGGTGCTCAGCAATCGCTTCGGTCGCCGCCGGCACGAGGCACTCGGCCGCGAGCTTGAAAAAATCCGAGCGATCAACGAGGCCCGCGAGCACAAGCATCAGCTCGAGATGGAAGAACTTATCGAAACCTTCCCGCTGTTTGCCAAGGTCGATGAAGATTCGCAGGAGGAGTTGCTGCTCCTCTTTCGGCCGAAATCGGCCTTGCCGGGCGAACGCGTGGTGCGCAAGGGCGACCGAGGCGATGGCATGTATTTCCTGTCATCGGGCGCAGTGGAAGTACAGCTACCGGGCGAGCCGATCCGGCTGGAGCCGGGCGCGTTCTTCGGCGAGATGGCGCTGCTCAGCGGCGGACGACGCACCGCGGACGTCGTTGCCGTGGATTTCTGCCAGTTCTTTGTGCTCGAAAGACGTGATTTCAACATGTTCACGGCAAAGCATCCCGTTCTGCGTCAGGCCGTCAGCGAAATGGCGCGCGAACGAACCGAAATGAACGTCATGCGGCAGAAGAGAGATCAGCCCTCCAGCGTCGACTCCTGAGCTCATCGCCGCCGTTTGATCACGAAGATTTTTGGCACGTCACCCTACGAACGACACAGCAAGCATTTACAGCGGCGCAGACGCCCCATAAAGCTCATGCGCTCGAAGCGAAAGGATCGGAATGCTCCGCAGACTCTACGACTGGACCATGTCACTCGCGGGCCGGAAATCGGCCGAAGTCTGGCTCGCCGTTATAGCCTTCGTCGAAAGTTCTGTCTTTCTGGTTCCTGCCGACGTTCTCTACCTGCCGATGGGGCTCGCAAAGCCGGAACGCGCCTATCGCTACGCGCTGGTCGCAACCGTTGCATCCGTCCTGGGCGGCATCGCCGGCTGGGCGCTCGGCTACTATGCCTATGATGCGATCGCTCGCCCGGTTCTGGAATTCTACGGAAAGCTTGGCGCCTTCGAGCAGCTCAGGCTCTATATCCACGATGAGTGGGAAATCCTGCTGTTGCTGCTCGTCACCTCCGGCCTGGCGCATCTGCCGCCGATCAAGGTCGTGACGATCCTTGCCGGCGTCATTCACATGAACCTCGGCTTCTTCGTTATTTCCGCGATCATCGCACGCGGTGCCCGCTTCTTCTTCCTCGCCTGGCTGCTGCGCCGCTATGGCGAGCCGATCCGCCACTTCATCGAGAAGCGCCTTGCGCAGGTTACAGGCATTGTTGCCGCCGTCGCCATCGCCCTCGGGATTGCCTATAAACTACTTGCCCACTGAGCTATTCGCGCGGAGTCCGTTCATGCCTGCCTCGTTTTCCCTTGCTCGCCCGGTCGTCGGCTACTCGCTGGTGCTCGCACTAGGCATGGCGGTCGTCGTCGGAACTGCGCTTGGCTTTCAATATATCGGCGGCTACATCCCCTGCGCGCTCTGCCTGCTGCAGCGCCAGCCCTACTATTACGGCATTCCGGTCGCGATCCTCGGCGCGGTTGCCTCCGCAGTCGGCCTTCCGAGCTGGATCGGCCGGGCATTCCTGCTTGCCGCCGGCATGCTTATGATTGTCGGCGCCGGCATGGGCGTTTATCACTCAGGTGTCGAGTGGCAGTTCTGGGAAGGACCGGCGACCTGCTCCACGACGGCAGGCAGCATGACGCAGAATGCCGGCGACCTGCTGGGCGAGCTGAACAGCATCAAGGGCCCCTCCTGCACAGACGCCGCGTTGCGCGTCCTCGGCCTCTCCTTCGCAGGCTGGAACGTGATCACAAGCCTTGTCCTGGCGGCTTTCGCCTTCGTCGGCGTCCGTAAGACGGCCTGAGCCTGTCTGAGTAGAGACTGATCAGGGCTGCAGTTCGCTATCCCAGTAGAGGTAGTCGAGCCAGCTGTCGTGCAGGTAGTTCGGCGGGAAAAGCCTGCCGTTATTGTGCAGGTCTTGCACCGTCGGCTGGTACGGCTTCTGATTCGGGAACATGCCTGCCTGCTTCGGCAGCTTGCTGCCTTTTCTCAGATTGCAGGGGGAGCAGGYAGCAACGACATTTTGCCATGTCGTTTCGCCGCCATGGGCACGCGGGATGACGTGGTCAAAGGTCAGGTCATCGTGCTCGCCGCAATACTGGCATTCGAACTTGTCGCGCAGGAACACGTTGAAGCGCGTAAAGGCCGGGTTGCGGGAAGGCTGGACATAGGTCTTGAGGCAGACGACGCTCGGAAGCCGCATCGAAAAACTCGGCGAAGACACCGAATGCTCATATTCTGCAATGATATTCACACGGTCGAGAAATACCGCCTTGATCGCGTCCTGCCAGGACCAAAGCGACAAGGGGTAATAACTCAGGGGCCTGTAGTCAGCGTTCAGGACGAGCGCTGGCAGGGCCTGGGGGGAGACTGCAATCGTCAAGGGACTCTCCTGATCGATTCGGCATCTGCCCTCTTATATTAGGCCGGTTGTGACGGCATTGTGAAGTCTAATAAATTCAGGCATCAATCCTTGTATTTACTGCACGGTCACTCAGTCGACCGGCAGCATACCGCGACCGAGCTTGACGGCGTAATAGGCCCAGAATAGCCTCGCCGCGATCGATCGCCACGGTGACCATCCACCCGCCATGAACGCCAGCTCGCGAGCAGCTGGGCGAGCGCCGAGATCGAATGCCGCAGCCACGGCGTTCTGCAGGGCGACGTCGCCGGACGGAAAAACGTCCGCATGGCCGCCGCAGAACATCAGATAGACCTCGGCGGTCCAGGGACCGACGCCTTTGAGAGCCGTAAGCTTGGCCAGCGCCTGGTCGGGCGGCAGCGCAGAAAGCGCTGCAAGGTCGAGACGGCCCGAGGCAACCGCCTCGGCAATGCGCGACAGCGTTTCGGCCTTGGCGCGCGAAAGACCGAACTCCCGCCAGGCCTCCGGATGGAGAAGCACATAATTATCAGCCGTCAGCACGCCTTCGCTCGGCCGCATCCGTTTCCAGATCGCTTCGGCACTGGCTCTCGACACCATTTGCGACACAATAATGTGCGCGAGCCCCTCGAATCCCGGTTCGCGCAGCCGCAAAGGAAGCGGGCCAGTCTCGGCCGCAATGGCAGCAAGTCTCGGATCCAGGTGAAGCAGCTTCTCCAGCCCTTCTCTCACGTCATCGTCGCTGCAAATGATCAACACGCTTCCTCGCGATCCCATCGAATCCGTGGCAGAAGAAAGCATGACCGCGATTCCCCGTCAAAAGCCTGTCTTTCGTTTTGCGCCAAGCCCCAATGGCCCGCTGCATCTTGGCCATGCACTTTCTGCCTTTCTGAACAGAGACATGGCGGCGTCCGCAGGCGCACGCTTTCTGCTGCGTATAGAAGACATCGACCTGACACGCTGCACACCCGAATTCGAGGCCGGCATTTACGCCGACCTCGAATGGCTCGCCATAGACTGGGAACGACCTGTGCGGCGGCAGTCGGAGCATTTCGCCGAATACCAGTCGGCGCTTGACCGGCTGGTCGACCTCGGCCTCGCCTATCCCGCCTTCATGACGCGGGGAGAGATCAAGACGCGCGTTGCCGCCGCCGAAGCCAATGGCACCCCCTGGCCGCGAGACCCCGACGGCTCGCCGCTCTACCCCCCCGACGATCGTCAACGCGCCGATTTCGACCGACGGCAGCTTCTCGCATCAGGCGTGAAACACGCCTGGCGGCTCGACATGAGCAAGGCTTTGGAGGCTGCCGGCGAGGCTCTTTTCTGGGAGGAAACAGGATACGGCGACCGTGGCACCATCGCCGCAAATCCAGGCGCGTGGGGAGACGTTGTCCTGTCGCGGTCGGATGCGCCGTCGAGCTACCATGTCTCGGTCGTCCTCGATGACGCGCTGCAGGGGATCACCCATGTGGTCCGTGGGCTCGATCTCTTTCACTCAACCTCGGTGCATAGATTGCTGCAGACGCTGCTCGGCCTGCCGGCGCCTGTCTACCATCACCATCGCCTGATCACCGATGAGGACGGACGCAAGCTTTCGAAGAGCCGAAGCGACACGGGGCTTTCCGAACTTCGCGACCGCGGCCTGTCACCGGCCGATATCCGTCACCTTGTCGGGCTTTGACGCCTTGGCCTGACCTCTGCCCAGGAAATTGTTCTTGAAGATCGCACGCACGCGGAACTTCAGGAGGGCGGCATTGATCTCGGCGCCGACAATGAAGATGACGCCGACCATATAAAGAAAGATCAGCACGATCATCACCGATGCCAGGCCGGCATAGGTCGCCGTATAATTGGCGAACGTCGCGAGGTAGTACGCGAAGATCAGGGCTCCCACCAGCCAGAGCAGCAGCGTTACCAACACGCCTGGCGCCACGTCGAATACCCGGCGCCGGCCCGCCGGCAGCCATAGGTGAACGACGAAAAGGCCGATAGTCAGCATGAACAGCGTGCCGTAGACGCGCCAGCTGAAAACAACCTCGAGCGTGTCGGCAAACAGCGGAAACCAATAGCGCGCGTAGTTCAGGGCAATCGGCACCGCCACCAGCAGGACGCTGACGGCGGCGAAAATGACCACGGCGATCATGACAAAACCAAGGCTTGCCAGGCGGGTGAGATACCACGGCCGCGTTTCCTGGACACGATAAGCGCGATTGAGCGAGATGCGCAGCGCCTCGACTCCGTTCGAAGCGAAGTAGGCCGCCGCCAGCACGGACACGGTCAGCAGGCCGCCGCGCGGTATCGTCAGAACCTGGATTACCTGATCGACAAGCGGCTTGGCGATCGCCTCGGGCCAGGTGTCGAAGATGAGATGTATCGCCCTGTCCGAGAACTGGTCAGCGCCCAGGAAGGTCGCCAGTGTCGTCCCGAAGATTAGAAATGGAAAAACGGCGAGAAGCGTCGACAACGCGACATGGCTCGCCATCGCGAAGCCGTCATCCTCTATAAGGTGGCAGATAGCGTCGTAGACCACATCATAGAAGATGCGCATTATCTTCGGCATTCCGTCTCCCGGCTTTGATCGTTGTGTCGCCCGTTCGAATATGGGAAACCACTCCTATTTTGTACAGGAATCATTCCATGTCGGATCAGCGCACCATCATCGTGACCGGATGCTCTTCCGGGATCGGCGCGTACTGCGCCCGCGCGCTGAAGGCCGATGGCTGGCGGGTCTTCGCCACCGTGCGCAAGTTCGATGATCTGGCCGCCCTCCACGCCGACGGCATCGAGGCCCTCCGCATGGACTATACGCGGCCCGATACGATCTCGGATCTCGTGCGCGACGTGAGCGAGCTGACGGGCGGACGCATCGACGCGCTGTTCAACAACGGCGCCTACGGGCAGCCCGGCGCCGTCGAGGACCTGCCGACCGAGGCTCTGCGCGCCCAATTCGAAACGAACGTCTTCGGCTGGCACGAGTTGACACGTCAGGTCGTGCCGCTGATGCGCAAGCGTGATCAGGGGCGGATCGTCCAGTGCTCGTCGATTCTCGGTGTCGTGCCGTACCGCTTCCGCGGCGCCTATACCGCCTCCAAATTCGCTCTCGAAGGCCTCAGCATCAGTCTTCGCATGGAACTGCAGGGTAGTGGCATTCACGTGAGCCTGATCGAGCCGGGCCCGATTGCGTCTCGCTTTACGGCAAATGCGCTCGTAAAAATCCACGAGCACATAGACGTCAGGAACTCGGTCCATGCGGCAGATTACCGCCGCCAGCTTGCGCGTCTTGACGGCTCGGGGCGCCCCAATCGACATAAGCTTGGTCCGGAAGCCGTTTATACCGTACTGAAGCACGCATTGAACTCGAACAATCCGAAACCACATTACCCCGTAACCACGCCGGCAAAGCAGGGCATGGTGTTGAAAAGGCTGCTGCCTGCAGACCTTTTCTATCGCCTGATGCGCTGGGTGGACTAATCAGGAAAGCCAAAGCCAGCATGTCCACGGTCACCTATATTCTCGCGATCATTGTCATGGGCATTGTCGCCATCGTACTGATTCGCGGTCTTTTCAACATGATGAAGGGCGGCAATCCGAACCTTTCCAACAAGCTGATGCAGCTGCGCGTGCTCCTGCAGGCGATCGCAGTGCTCCTCATCATGCTGACACTCTGGCTGACCGGCGGCGGCCGCCCTAGCTAAGGCGGGGAAAAAGAAGGGGGTAGGCATGGTAAGGCTCAACAAGATCTACACGAAGACCGGCGACGACGGCACGACGGCCCTGGTTTCCGGGCCGCGTCGACTGAAATACGATCTGCGTGTCGAAGCCTACGGCACCATCGATGAAACCAACTCCGCGATCGGCGTCGCGCGGCTTCACATGCAGGGCATGCCGGTCCTGGACCGAATGCTGACACTGATCCAGAACGATCTCTTCGATCTCGGCGCCGATCTTGCAACGCCGGACGATGGCAAACTGCCCGCACACGAGCCGCTGCGCATCGTTGAAAGCCAGGTCTCGCGGATCGAGAACGACATCGACGAATTGAACGCTGACCTGCAACCTTTGAGATCTTTCGTGCTGCCGGGCGGTCACTCGGCTGCCGCTCATCTTCACCTCGCCCGCACGATCGCGCGCCGCGCCGAGCGGCTGATGGTCGAGCTTGCCCGCACGGATGGCGAGGTCGTCAGCGATGCCGCGTTGAAATACGTCAACCGCGTTTCGGACTTCCTGTTTGTCGCCGCCCGCCACGCCAATGACCGCGGCCATGCGGATGTGCTTTGGGTTCCGGGAAAAAACAGGTAGGCTCCTTCCCGACTATGTGGCGCGAACGCCAGGGCAGGCTTCATGTTCATACCGCTGCACGATGCCAATACGCTGAAGCATATCAAGGTCCAATGGGTGACGATGGCGCTGATCGCGATGGATTTCGCGGTTTGGCTATTCACCGGGGTGGTCGCCAACGAGTCCGCGTCGCAGGCAACGATTGTCGGCCTGGGCTACATTCCCGCGGTTGCGTTTAACCACGCCAGGCTGGCGCCGGCGCTGGCCCTTATCCCGGAACCGCTAACCTACATCACCTATTCCTTCGTGCATTCCGGCTTCTGGCACCTTGCGCCGAACATGGTTTTCCTGTGGGTCTTTGGCGACAATGTCGAAGATGCGATGGGGCACTTCCGCTTTCTTATTTTTTATCTGCTCTGCGCGGCCGCCGGCGCTCTCGTCCATGGCCTTGTGGGGCCGACATCGGAAGCGCCGCTCGTGGGCGCCTCGGGCGCGATCTCAGGCGTGGTCACCGCCTACGTCGTCTTGCATCCCCGCGTGAAGGTCTGGGTGCTGGTGCTGATGCGCGTCCCGCTGCCCTTGCCGGCCTTCGTGCCGCTCCTTCTCTGGATCGGCCAGCAATTCGTGATGCTGGTCTTGGAACCCGACGGCAGCATCTCCTGGGGCGCCCATGTCGGCGGCATCGTCGCCGGCGGCCTGTTGGTCCTTCTGATGCGTCGCCGCGGCGTCCCGTTATTCGATCGGGAGGTCGTCACGCCCAGGGCTGTCAAAAACCGGCCAGCCGCCAACCCGACGATGGTCGTGACGCCCGGCCAACAGCTGCGCCCGCGCCTGCCTTGGGACAAGCAATAACTCCAATATTGACGTGAACGTAAGCGTAATATATCCACGGGATCAATTTGCCTATCTGCGCCATGGAAGCGTTGTGTTTGGAGGAAAAACGCGTATCCATGTCGCCATTCGACAATCGGAGCAGCGCCGAAACGCGCATTTTCTTGGCGAAAGAGTTGAAGGAAGGACCCCATGAAAATTCTCGTCCCCGTGAAGCGGGTGGTTGATTACAACGTGAAGATCCGCGTGAAGCCGGATGGCACAGGCGTCGAACTCGCGAATGTGAAGATGTCGATGAACCCGTTCGACGAGATCTCGGTCGAGGAAGCGCTGCGGCTGAAGGAAGCCGGCAAGGCCGAGGAGGTGATCGTCGTCTCGATCGGCCCGGCCAAGGCCGAAGAGACGCTGCGCACAGCACTTGCCATGGGTGCCGACCGCGCCATCCTGGTGGAGACCGACGATGCCGTCGAGCCGCTCACTGTGGCCAAGATCCTCAAGGGCGTCGTCGACGCCGAACAGCCGGGCTTGATTATCACAGGCAAGCAGGCGATCGATGACGACAGCAACCAGACCGGCCAGATGCTGGCGGCCCTGCTCGGCACGGCGCAAGCGACCTTCGCCTCGAAGATCGAGATCGAAGTTGCTGGCCCTGGGGGCAAGGCCCAGGTGACCCGCGAGGTCGATGGCGGCCTGCAGACGATCGAAGTCAAGCTTCCGGCCGTCGTCACATCAGATCTGCGCTTGAACGAGCCGCGCTACGCCTCGCTGCCGAACATCATGAAGGCGAAGAAGAAGCCGCTCGACAAGAAGACGCCGGCCGACTTCGGCGTCTCCACCGCGCCGCGTCTGAAGGTCTTGAAGACCGAGGAGCCGTCCGGCCGCAAGGCAGGCGTCAAGGTCAAGTCGGTCGCCGAGCTGGTCGAGAAGCTTAAAGTCGAAGCCGGCGTTCTCTAAGGGTCGAAAGGAAATATCATGGCTATTCTTCTTCTGGCTGACCACGACAATGCCAGCCTTTCCGACCAGACCGCCAAGACGCTGACGGCTGCCGCCAAGATCGGCGGCGAAGTGACCGTGCTTGTCGCCGGCAAGGGCGCAAGACCTGCGGCCGATGCAGCCGCCAAGTTGTCGGGCGTCTCCAAGGTGCTGCTCGCTGAAAGCGACGAGCTTGCCAATAACCTGGCGGAGCCACTGTCCGCCTTGATCGTCTCGCTGGCAGCAAGCTACGACACGATCATCGCCGCCGCTACCTCGACCGGCAAGAACGTCATGCCGCGCGTCGCGGCCCTGCTCGATGTCGCTCAGGTCTCGGAAATTATTGAAGTGATCTCTGCCGACACCTTCAAGCGGCCGATCTATGCTGGCAACGCCATCCAGACCGTACAGGCGACCGACGCCAGACGAGTCATCACCGTGCGTACCGCGTCGTTCGCCGCCGCTGCCGAAGGCGGTTCTGCCCCGGTCGAAGCTATTGCGGCCGCGGCCAACCCTGGCCTGTCGAGCTTCGTCAAGGACGCGCTGTCGGCCTCCGACCGTCCGGAACTGACGTCTGCGAAGATCATCATCTCCGGTGGCCGTGCCCTCGGCTCTGCCGAGAAGTTCAAGGAAGTCATCCTGCCGGTCGCCGACAAGCTCGGTGCTGCCGTCGGCGCCTCGCGCGCCGCCGTCGATGCCGGATACGCCCCGAACGACTGGCAGGTCGGCCAGACCGGCAAGGTCGTCGCTCCTGATCTCTACATCGCCTGCGGCATCTCAGGCGCCATCCAGCACCTCGCAGGCATGAAGGATTCGAAGGTCATCGTTGCCATCAACAAGGACGAGGAGGCGCCGATCTTCCAGGTTGCCGACTACGGTCTCGTCGCCGATCTCTTCGAAGCACTGCCGGAACTGCAGAAGGCGCTCTGATGCGTGCAGATGCCCTTATTTCGCACTTGCGAATGACTGGAAAATTATCCTTTTAAGGGCTACTACTTCTGCCGGGCGATCATTTGCCCGGCAGTTTTGTTAGAAAAATGCGGCAGCGCGGCGGCGCATGCCGAGCGGGGGTTTGGAGATGAACGCGGTGTTGAAGACGATTGGCATTATCGGCGCAGGCCAGATGGGTTGCGGCATCGCGCAGGTTTCGGCAGATGCAGGCTATAAGGTCCAGCTCTACGATCTCTCCGAGGAACGCGTCCAGCACGGCCTGGCCACCATCAACGGCAACCTCGCCCGCCATGTGACGAGCGGCAAGATGACGGACGAAGAGCGTTCCGCCACCCTCGCCCTGATTTCCGGCTCCTCCGACATCAACGATCTTGCCGCGTCCGATCTCGTGATCGAAGCCGCGACCGAAGACGAAAACGTCAAGCGCAAGATCTACGCCCAAGTGTGTCCGGTCCTGAAGCCGGAAGCAATCCTTGCCACCAACACGTCCTCGCTCTCGATCACCCGGCTCGCTTCCGCCACCGACCGCCCCGAGCACTTCATGGGCATCCATTTCATGAATCCGGTGCCGGTCATGAAACTCGTGGAACTGGTTCGCGGCATCGCGACGGACGAAGTGACCTTCGCAACCGCCAAGGACTTCGTCGCCTCGCTGGAGAAAACGGTGACGGTCGCCGAGGATTTCCCGGCCTTCATCGTCAACCGCATCCTGTTGCCGATGATCAACGAAGCCATCTACACGCTCTACGAAGGCGTCGGCACCGTCGACGCCATCGACACCGCCATGAAACTAGGCGCCAATCATCCGATGGGGCCGCTGCAGCTTGCCGATTTCATTGGCCTCGACACCTGCCTGTCGATCATGCAGGTGCTGCACGACGGCCTGGCTGACTCGAAGTATCGCCCCTGCCCGCTGCTGGTGAAATATGTCGAAGCCGGCTGGCTCGGCCGCAAGTCCGGGCGCGGCTTCTACGATTATCGCGGCGATACGCCGATCCCGACCCGCTGACGCCAACCGATCTCGACGATCCGCACGGTCTCGTTTCATTCTTGCCGTTCGAAGGTTGTCCGCCGAAACTGATGAGCTGGCGAAACCAGAACCTATGCGCCGCGAGCATCGCGCTTCGCCTGCGAAACGGCGCTCGCCTTCCGCAGTCTACCGCGCTCCATGGGGCGGATGAGATCTTTGCGCTTTGTGCTTTCGATCGAGTGCATGCCTGCGTGGGCCTGCCGCGTGTTAAATGACTCGTCCTTCTCGCTTTTCGCTTCTTTCCTTCGTGCCAACGCGGCGCGCATGTTCTCGACCATCTGAATTTTAGCAAGCATTCGACGCCGGCGGGCCTGTTCTGCGTTCACGCTGCGCACGCCCATGGCCAGAACTTCGAGTTTGCCTCTCGTGCCTGTATCCTTGCGTGCCGGTGTCGCCCCTTTGGGTTGCGCCTTGCCTCTCATTTCCCTGCGCTGTCTGTTCGCCTCGCTTTGCGCACGATCGCGCCTTTCACGGATTCGCTTGGCGAGATCAGAGAGATCTGTATCCGACAAATCCTGCATTGCCGGATGGTGAGTCTTTTGAACGAGCTGCCATTCGTCCGCCGTTAGCAAACGCTCTGCCTGCTTGCGCGAAATTGCCATCTACGCCTCCTACGCTATCGCATCAGTACACCGACTTGGTTCGAGAGGGCTCGCTGCGCACCAGCAAAGCGAGCTAGAGCTTCGAAAGCTTGGTTCGGTCGCGGGTCCAACTTATCCGCGCGACTGTGTCCGATTCACAAACCTAGCGCTGACGGCAAGGTCGGCAATAGACTTTCAGTGTCGCTAGTCGCACGGTCACTGCGATAGAAGTACTCCAGGTTGCCGGCGTTCGCGACCCGGCCACGGCTTCCGGTCGGCGGTGCGCCAACCGCAATTATCGCAACGCCGGGATGGAAAGTAGCGCGATGATGGAAAGCACGCCTAAAGCAGCGGCCGTGCCGAGTGACTGTGTGATGCCGAAGTTCTCCATCGCAAAAGCCAGGACGAACGGCGCAAGCGCCGACAGGATCAGCCGCGCTGCCATCATTCTCCCTTGCAGCTTGCCGTAACCGTCGCTGCCGAAGAGATGCAGAGGCAGCGTACCGCTGACGATGCTCAGCAGGCCATTGCCCATGCCGAAGATCACGGCGAAAGCCATCGCACCCGGCACGGACGGAGCCGTGAACAGCAGCACCAACACGCCGCCCGGAATCAGCATGGCCGCGATCACCGCCAGATGGATTGCCGGCAGGTTCTTACCGAAGACCATGTTGATCAGCCGGCTGCTGACCTGCGATGGGCCGAAGAGTGTCCCCACGAGGGCAGCGGCTCCGCCGAGTCCAAGGCCGGACAGTAGTGGCACCAGGTGCACCAGCGTGGCCGAACTGACGAGCGACATCAGTGATAAGCCGCTGACCATGATGGCAAAGCCGAGCCGGCGGCGAGCAGGTGGCAAGATCCCCTCCACTCGCTGGGCGGCGACCAATGCCGCCGTCGTCCGTTGCGTGCTCCTGCTGCGCGACAGCCATGCATGGATCGGCAGGCAGATGGCCAGGTTGAGAACGGCGAAGATCAGATAAACGTTCTGCCACGTAAGATGCGCATTCAGCGCCGCGGTGATTGGCCAGAAAATCGTCGAGGCAAAACCGGCAATCAGCGTCAGATAGGTGATGCTGCGGGATGCAACCTGTGGCCGGATCTGCACAAGCAGCGCGAAGGCTGCGCCGTACTGAACAAGGTTTGCGGCAACTTCGACGGCGATGAGCGCGGCAACAAACACGGCCTTGTCGGGCGCGAGAGCGCAGGCGGCCAGAGAGACAGCAGCAATAAAAGAGCCCGTAGCCATCACCCGGCTGGCGCCGATCCGGTCAAACAGCGCTCCCAACCACGGAGCCGTCAGGCCGCCGACCAGAAGCGCCGCAGAGAGAGCGCCGAAGACCCATTCCTTCGACCAGGCAAACTGCGCGGCCATATCGGGAGCAAGAATGCTGAAACTGTAATAGAGGGTGCCGTAGCCGATGATCTGTGTCACACCGAGCGCCAGCACGGCCAGAAGCGGCACGCGTTCAGACAAGGCGTTTACCTTGGGCATCGAGAACCTGCTGCCCGTCTTCCTTGGCGAACGGACCTTTGTGGGTGCCGGGCAGGATAACCAGGACGACCTCCGAAGGCCGGGCGAGGCGCGTGCCCAGCGGGCTGATGACGAAGGGACGGTTTATCAGGATCGGGTCTTTCAACATGGCATCGAGCAACTCGTCATCGGCCAGGTCAGGGTTGTCGAGTCCGAGTTCGGCGTAGGGCGTATCTTTCTCGCGGATCGCGGCACGGACGGTCAGGCCTGCATCCGCGATCATCTTGATGAGTTGTTCACGGCCCGGCGGATCTTTCAAGTATTCGACGACCACAGGTTCGATGCCCGCATTGCGGATCATTGCCAGCGTATTACGCGAGGTGCCGCATTTCAGATTGTGATAGATCGTGACGTCGATTGTCATGGCGCAGGTTCCGTTTCAGTCAGTGATTGAGGATTGCGAGCTTCCATCAGCAGCCAACTCGCCAGCAATGCGCCGAGGATTTCCGCGACAATAAAACCCGGCAGATCGACGGGCGGATGCCGGAAAAGGTGTTCGTCAGCGAGCGGGCGATAGCGACCGCAGGATTGGCGAATGAGGTCGAAGCGGTGAACCAGTAGGCCGCCGTGATGTAGAGGCCGACCAGCCATGCCACCGCATCGGCACGAAAGCGCAGACCGGCGAGGATGACGAAGACGAGGCCGAACGTGGCAGTCACTTCGGCCAGCCACTGCGCGCTGCCGGTGCGGATGGTGGTCGAGACCTGCAGCAGAGGCAGTCCGAACATGGCATGCGCGAGCAGCGTTCCGGCAACGCCGCCAAGGATTTGTGCACCGATATTGGCCAGAGTAGACATGGCAGTCAGCTCACGGCGCAGCGCGAAAACCAGCGACACGACCGGATTGAAGTGAGCGCCGGAAATCGGCCCGAGGATGGTGATCAGCACAACGAGGATCGCCCCCGTTGCCAGCGTGTTGGCGAGCAGCGCAAGCGCCGTGTCCGTCGTCAGTCTGTCCGCCATGGTGCCCGAGCCGACCACGGTTGCGACCAGAAGAGCTGTGCCCAACGCCTCCGAGGCAAGGCGACTGGAGAGCGGAAAAGATGTCATGGCCTCAGGTCCCGGACTAGATCAGGACGTTCATTGAATTTTTCCCTTGCCGGGCGGGCAGCAGGCAGCGATTTCCGCAGCCGGCGCACAGATTTCCAGATGGCCGGCGCAGCAGTCTTCCATCAGGAAGCGCACGAGGCCGCCGAGCGCATCGTAATTGGCGGTGTAGATGATCGAGCGGGCTTCGCGCTGCTGGCTGACAAGGCCCGCCCGGTCCAACTCCTTCAGATGGAAGGAAATGTTCGAGGGCGATAGTTCGAGCTTCTCCGCAATTGTCCCGGCGGCCATGCCCTCGGGGCCGGCAACGACGAGCATGCGGACGATCTGGAGGCGGGTCTCCTGAGACAGCGCGCCGAACGAAGCGAGGGCTTGACGTTCATCCATAATTCAATAATCCTTGAAATGTTGAAACAAGGAGTACCTCAGATGAATGCGATCGACAAGGCCCTGTCTTCAGATATCAGCCTCGGCCTTCTGCTTGAGGCTCTGGCAACGTCTCCAGATCTGCCTCTGGCGTTCCGCTACGACGGTCGGTTGGCGAAGCCGGGCTATCGCGTCACCGAGGTCAAGGCCGGACAGTTTTCGGCACTCGACTGCGGAGCCAACCCGGAAGCTTGGGCGGAGACTTTCGTTCAGCTCTGGGATATCGAGGAGGGCGACCGCACCCACATGCCGGCCGGCAAGTTCGCCGCCATCATTCGCAAGGTTTCCGAACATGTGCAGCTTGATGGCTCGGCGAAGCTGACCTTTGAGGTAAGCGATGGTGTGCAGCCGATGCAGCTCTATTGCGCCTCGATCCCGGTCATCAGCAACGGTGTGGTGCAGGTTGAACTCCTTCCCCGCGCGGCAAGCTGCAAGCCGCGTGACCGGTGGCTGGCGAAGCAAGCCCAAGAGACGGCCTGCCGCGGGCCGGCGAATGCTGCTACCAAGTGCTGTGGCTAAATCCACCACTGACTGCTTGCGACGGATAGGAGACGCTGACGGATGATCGGAGCGGCAACGACGTCACCCGTCACCCGAAGACTGAAAATCGCGGCCTTTGCCGGCGAAACCGTCGAGCGTCGGCGGTTGCCGTCTTCGCCCTTGGAGGAAAGCCAGCGATCAGCTTGCGACCCAAAGAATGCAAGCCAGCCCGGCGAAGAAGACCGCAAGAACGAGTGCAAGCCTGGCGAAGATCCAGCAATCGTCTGCGCGATCGAAGGCAACCTCGTGCTTATCGGTGTGCCCAGATGATTGCGCTTGAGCCGCCTGACGCGATTGCACCGCGACGTAATATAACCACCAGCGACCGTACATCGCCTCATCCTTCCAGCAAAACTGCATGACTGTTCAAGCGGCCAGATGATCGACCGCACCGGCTAAGATCATCGGTGCGGGCATATCTTTTCGATTGGATGGACGGGCACCCGATGTAAGCATCGCATAAAAGACGGTGATGGACTTCGCTGGCGCGATCCTGCTTTGGCCCGCTTGGCGCCGGCTTGCCTTTAAATGGGGAACCCCAACTCCGAGACCGTCGTCACGATCAGCGATCGCATCCACAGATGCGCTCGATCCTGGTCGTAGCGGGAGTGCCAGTAGAGGTTCACGTGCGGCGCGGGAATATCGATTGGCGGTTCGAAGACCATCAGGTCGAGCTGCGCCTTGACCGCTCTCGCAAACTGCACGGGCACCGCCGCGACATGCGAGCCGGCGGCAACGGCGAGCGCCACGCCCTGAAAATGCGGGAGCGCAAGCGTCACGTTACGACGAAGCCCGTGCGACTTCAGAGCCTCGTCCACCATGCCGGAAAGCGTCCCATCGATCGAACGTATAGCATGGGGCAAGCGGGAAAAGAGATCGAGCGGAATCTGTCCGCCGTCCGGAATCGCTGCAATGGCCTCGTTGTTTCGTGATGCGATGATGACGAAGGGCGATTGAAAAAGCAGCGCGCTTGATACCCAATCCGGTAACTCGAGCGGACGCTCGAGGGCCATATCGACCGCATTCTCTTGAAGCAGCCTTGCGACGTCGCCCCTGGCGCTATCAAGCAAACGCAGGCGCACATTCGGCGCTTGTTCGTGCACCTTTCGCGCCAACTGGGGCATCAACAGCATGGAAAAGAAGTCGGCCCCCAACAGCGTGTAGGTCCGATCGAGTTCGCCTAGTTCCAGGCCGCGGACCGAGCGGATCATTCCCTCGATTTCCGCGAGCGCCAGGCGGGCCCTTTCACCAAGTTCGACTGCCCTGGGCGTGGGCAGCATTTCGTTTCCCTGCCGCGCGAAAAGATTGTCGTTGAAGAGGTGGCGAAGCCTGTTCAACGCCGCACTCACGGCCGGCTGACTGAGACCGATACGATCCCTGGCAAGCGATGACAAGATCAGCGTCATCGAGCATTGGATGCCATGGGGAGAGACGCCGCCTCTGCACGTTCACCATCGCGAAGATGAAGTTTTCCATTTGCTCGAAGGCGAGATGCGCTTCCAAATCGGGCAGCGAGAGGTTCGCGCCAGCGCGGGGCAGACACTGGTTGCTCCGAAGGGTATCCCGCACAGCTTTCGGGTCGAAAGTGTCGCCGGCGCCCATTGCCTGACGATCACGCGTGGCGATGACTTCGAGACAATGCTGCGGCAGGCAAGCCAGGTCGCCGACAAGGCCGAACTTCCCGCCGCGACCGCCCGTCTCCCGAGATGATCGACGCGCTCACGCGCTGCTGCGCCGAAAACCATATCGCGATCGTCGGGCCGCCGCTCTCCTAAGGCGACGTCCCCACCTACCTTTGATCAGCGCCTTCTCGTCGCTATCCCAGGCGGCGGGCCGTTCATGTGGAGATCTGGCCGCCCTCGCCGCCGTCCAACAGGCGCCCCGCAGAGCTAGACCAGTTTTGCTGTTTAGCGCTTGCTCGTCGGCCAATGTGGGGCCATTCTCAGGATCGATCCTGGCGGTTCGCCAAGACGAGAGGTCAGGCCTGCAACGCTGAATCTCGACCTCGGCAGCGCCCAACGCGGGCTCGACTTCAAAGCACTTGTCGTGGTGCCTTTCTGATCCCCGCGGCGAGGAGGTTGTTTATGTCTGTGTGCCATGTCGAACATCTGTTGCAACCGGGCGACCAAGCTCCGAACTTTGTGCTGGATGCAATCTCACGCGAAGGGAAGATCGCACTTGATGACTTTCGCGGCCGCAGCCCGCTATTGATCGGTCTGTTTCGGGGCCTGCACTGTCCGTTCTGCCGTCGCCATGTCGCGGCTATGGCACAGCTCAGCTCGACGCTGCGCGAGAAAGGCATCGAATCCCTGGTCGTTGTAAGCACCCCGGTAGAACGCGCGCGACTCTATTTCCGTTACCAGCCGATACCCAATCTTTTTGCGGCATCCGACCCGGAACGGAATTTGCATCGCGCCTTCGGCTTGCCCGTCCTCGAGTTCACCCACAATGAGACCGACTGGCCATACAAGGTTGGAATGGACGTGGTCATGGCAATGCGGGTCGATCGACCGGGAGAGTTGCCGGAACCAATGGCCCCGCCCACAGCAGGTGATCTTCTCAACAAAAAGGACCGGTACGAATTTACGGAAGCCGATCGGCAGGTGAGCCTCACCGGACATATGCAGCTTGTCGGTCACTTCTTGCTCGATCGAGAAAGTGTGGTGCGTTGGAGCTTCACGGAGGTCGAAGACGAGGGGCGAAATGTGTGCCAGGCGCTCAATCCCGAAGAACTTCTGTCGGCAGCTTCTCAAATCGCAGATTAACAACGAAGAATTCCGAGTGGTGTAGCAGATGCCACCTAGCCCATCCGCTGTTCTGCACGCAAGCGGCCATAAGCCGCCTTGCCTACGACTCTATCGCTCCCTTGATCAGCGCCTTGGCATCGTCGCTGTCCCAAGCGGCGGGGGCCGTTCATGGCGGAGATCAAGCAGCCCTTGCCGTCGATCAAAAGCGTGACGGGGAGGCCTTCCTTCTTCAGGCTGTTGAAGACCTCGCCGCGGCTTCGACGGCCACCGCGACGGGCTTCTGGTTGTGTCCGCTAAATAAAGTCGCTCAAAAGCATATACGATTGCTGAAGGTTTATTGATTAGCCTTGGATCGAGCCGAGGGACATCGATGAACAGCACGAGCAAGAAAAGCGCTTCGAACGACATGCTGAAAAGGCTGGCGCAGCCAAATACATGGCTTCTTGCACTGGTGGCAGTGGTCGTGCCGAATTTGATCTTCCTGCTCGCAACTCCGTACTTTCTTGTCTACCGGCTGGTTTCGCCTCCCCTTTATTTCCTGGCAGCGATGATTTCCCTTTGGCTGCGGCCACCGTTTGTTTATGTCCTTTTCGGGCTCGTGGCGATTATCGACTTAAGCTTGGTGGTCGCAGTCATGTTCTACTTACCCCTGGCAACCGCCTTTCATACGATTCGCTATCTTGCATCGATCGATGTCGCCGCATCTGCTTTTTACATCGGCGCAATTTCTCTTTTTCTTTTCAACGCGCTTGGAACAGCTTGGCTCGTAAACCGGCATAGAAAGGCGCTTTGCGCTGCCTCGCCATTGCCCGCGGCCATCCTGGCCGCTGCGCTGCCCGTGGCAGATGGCTACGTCAATCGCTTATACGTAAAACAGCCTGCCTCACATTTTGAAAGTGCGATGGCACTGAACGGCCTTGATGCCGAAAGCATAACCAAGCGCGGACGGAACCTGCTGATCGTCATAGTGGAAGGGCTTGGCTCGTTTTCCGACCCCGGGATGAAAGCCCTCTTGGCCAGCAAATTTGAAAGTGCAGCAGTTAAAGCGGGCTACAGCGTACTCTCCGGCAGAAGCAACTTTGAGGGCTCAACCACCTCTGCCGAGTCACGCGAACTATGCGGGCGATGGGGAAATTCACCGACTATTTGCGCGCCGAACAATACGACTGCCTTCCTCGACAACTTGCCGAAAGGGGTTTCGCTACAATCTCCTACCACGGCTATTCCAGCGAAATGTTCGATCGAGATGTCTGGTACCCCCGGATTGGCATAAAAGAATCCCATTTCCTCGACGACCTTGCACGCGATCGGCAGCTCTTCCCATCCCGATGCGGCAGCGTCTTCAACGGCCTTTGTGATGGCGAAGTTGGTGACGCAGTTCATCTCCGTCTTCTGGCCAAGAGCGCGCAGCCGATGATAGTCTACTGGTTGACGCTTAACTCGCACATACCCTACGTCGCGAAACCTGGCGGCCAGCTTCATTGCAGGACCAACGAAGCAATCATCAAGAACCAGCGCGTTTGCGAATTGACCGAGATCTGGGCAGAGGTTTTCGACAAGATTTCCGAGATTGCAGCCGATCCAAAGCTACCATCGACGGATATCCTCGTTGTCGGTGACCATACAACACCATTGTGGGAAAAGCGGGCGGCTGTCGCGTTTACGCCAGGCAAGGTCGACTGGTATTTTCTTCAAACGCGTCAAAGTGCTCAGACACAGCTTACGAACCTATCGCGCCCTTGATCAGCGCCTTGGCATCGTCGCTGTCCCAGGCGGCGGGGCCGTTCATCGCAGAGATCAGGCAGCCTTTGCCGTCGATCAAAAGCGTGACCGGCAGGCCGAAGGCGAGGCCTTCCTTCTTCAGGCTGTTGAAGACCTCGATCGTGTTGTCGCGGTAAAGCTGCAGCGCGTTTACGCCGATCTCGCTGAGAAAGGCCTTCGGCTTCTCGTCGTCGCCGGTGTCGATGTTGACGGGCACGACCTGGAACCTGTCGCTGCCCAGCTCCTTCTCGAGCGCGTTCAGCGCCGGCATTTCCTCGCGGCAGGGTACGCACCACGTCGCCCAGAGATTGAAGAGCACGGTCTTGCCGGCGAAATTGTCGAGCGTCATCGATTTGCCGTCCGCGCCCTTGAAGGAAACGGTGGTAAGCCTGCGGTGCTCGTCAGGAGCGACCATCGCCGCCACCTGTCCCTTGAGCAGCGGCGCGATTCTCGCGGCGATCTCCTTTGTCGCCGCGCATTCGCCCGAGGCCGTTTGCGTCCTGCCATTGCCAGACCCGGCTTCCCTGATGTAAACCGCTGCCGCACCGGCAATAATGCCTGCGACGGCCGCGATCCCGATCAGCTTCAGGGATGGCAGGCGCAGGGACTTTCTTGTCGTCATTTCATTCTCCGAGACACGCGTTCTTCAAGGCAGGCATCGTCATGGCCGACAGCACGGATACCAAATCTTCCAACCAGATGTGGGGCGGCCGTTTCGCCTCCGGTCCCGATGCGATCATGGAGGACATAAATGCCTCGATCGGTTTCGACAAGAAGCTGTTTGCCCAGGACATCCGCGGTTCTATCGCCCATGCCACCATGCTTGCCCACCAGGGCATCATTTCGGCAGACGATAAAGACAAGATCGTCGAAGGGCTAAACACGATCCTGTCAGAGATCGAGAGCGGCAGTTTCGAATTCTCCCGCAAGCTCGAAGACATTCATATGAACGTCGAGGCACGCCTCGCCACGCTGATAGGCCCGGCCGCCGGTCGCCTGCACACAGCCCGCTCCCGCAACGACCAGGTCGCGCTCGATTTCCGCCTCTGGGTCAAGGAAGAGCTGCAGAAGACCGAGCAGCTACTGACCAACCTGATCGCCGCCTTCCTCGACCGCGCCGAAGAGCACGCCGAGACCGTCATGCCGGGCTTCACGCATCTGCAGACCGCCCAACCCGTCACCTTTGGCCACCATTGCATGGCCTATGTCGAAATGTTCGGCCGCGACCGCTCGCGCGTGCGCCATGCAATTGAGCATCTGGACGAGAGCCCGATCGGCGCGGCAGCGCTTGCCGGCACCGGCTATCCGATCGACCGCCACATGACGGCAAAGGCGCTCGGCTTCCGCGAGCCGACACGCAACTCGATTGACACGGTTTCGGACCGCGACTTCGCCATCGAGTTCCTGTCGATCGCCGCCATCGCAGGCATGCACCTGTCGCGTCTGGCGGAAGAAATCGTCATCTGGTCGACGCCGCAATTCGGCTTCGTGCGCCTGTCGGATGCCTTCTCCACCGGTTCGTCGATCATGCCGCAGAAGAAGAACCCTGACGCCGCTGAGCTGGTGCGCGCCAAGACCGGCCGCATCAACGGTTCGCTGATCGCACTTCTGACAATCATGAAGGGCCTGCCCCTCGCCTATTCAAAGGACATGCAGGAAGACAAGGAACAGGTCTTCGACGCTGCCGAAAGCCTGGAGCTGGCAGTATCAGCCATGACCGGCATGGTTCGCGACATGGCCGTCAACAGCGCGCGCATGAAGGCCGCTGCCGGTTCCGGGTATTCGACCGCGACCGACCTTGCCGACTGGCTGGTGCGCGAAGCCGGCCTGCCGTTCCGTGACGCGCATCACGTGACCGGCCGTGCGGTGGCGCTGGCCGAGAGCAAGGGCTGCGACTTGGCCGAGCTGTCGCTTGCCGATCTGCAGGCGATCAATGCCGGTATCACCGACAAGGTTTACGACGTGCTGACGGTCGAGGCATCGGTTGCAAGCCGCAAGAGCTTCGGCGGCACGGCGCCGTCGGAAGTGCGCAAGCAGATCGCCTATTGGCGAGCCCGCAACTGACCTCAACAATCAGGGTGCACAAGCTGGATAAACTTCGCTATGAAGGTGTCCACCAGTGCCGCTTCCCAAGAGGAACTCCATGCAGAAGAGCTTGCCGCAGATCGTCCGCCTGACGGTTGTTTTCGCCGTGATCGGCCTTGCCGTCGCCGGGTGCGGGCGAAAGGGCGATCTCGACCCGCCGAGCGCGAACGCAACGAAGACCGGTGACTCGTCCAAGCCGACGCCGCAGCCGGGCAGGGTCGACAGGCCCTTCATCCTCGATCCGCTTCTCTAAGGCACGCGGCGATCTTTCGGATTCGCCAGCAGCGCTTTAGCCTTTGTATTTATGCATGTCCTGATCCCGAAACCGGTTCCCACGTCGGGAGACATGCTTTGAGAGGCCACTGACGTGAACCATTTCGACTACCGCGACGGCGTTCTCTACGCCGAAAACGTTCCCGTTCCCGAGATCGCCAAGGCCGTCGGCACGCCTTTTTATGTCTATTCCACGGCCACTCTCGAGCGCCACTACCGCGTCTTCTCGGAAGCCTTCCGCGATGTCGACGCGATGGTCTGCTACGCCATGAAGGCGAATTCCAATCAGGCAGTGCTAAAGACGCTGGGCAATCTCGGCGCCGGCATCGACGTCGTATCCGAGGGAGAGCTGCGTCGCGCACTGGCCGCCGGCATCCCGGCATCGCGCATCATGTTCTCCGGCGTCGGCAAGACAGCGCGGGAGATGGACCTGGCCCTCGAGGCCGGCATCTATTGCTTCAACGTCGAGTCCGAGCCGGAACTCGAGATCCTCAACCAGCGCGCCGTCAGGGCAGGCAAGAAGGCCCCTGTCTCCTTCCGCATCAATCCCGATGTCGACGCCAGGACGCATGCGAAGATCTCGACTGGCAAGAAGGAAAACAAGTTCGGCATTTCCTGGGAGCGCGCCCGCGCCGTCTATGCCCGCGCAGCAAGCCTGCCCGGCATCGAAGTGACCGGCATCGACATGCATATCGGCAGCCAGATCACCGACCTGCAGCCATTCGAAGACGCCTTCAAGCTGCTGCGCGAACTGGTCGGCACGCTACGCGCAGAGGGCCACGATATCCATCACGTCGATGTGGGCGGCGGCCTTGGCATCCCCTACCGGGACGACAACAACCCGCCCCCATCGCCGGAAGCCTATGCTGCGATCGTCACGAACACTCTGCGCGACCTCAACTGCAAGATCGTCACTGAGCCCGGCCGCCTGATCGTCGGCAATGCCGGCATCCTGGTCACCGAAGTGATCTACGTGAAGGACGGCGGCGAGAAAACCTTCGTGATCGTCGATGGCGCGATGAACGACCTCATCCGTCCGACTCTCTATGAGGCCCATCACGAGATCCGCCCCGTAGTGATCTCGGCAGCGAACGCGCCGCGCATCAAGGCGGATATCGTCGGCCCCGTATGCGAAACCGGCGACTATCTGGCGCTCGACCGCGAAATGGCGATGCCGAAGTCCGGCGATCTCTTCGCCATCAGCACCGCCGGCGCCTATGGCGCGGTTCAGGCCGGCACCTATAACAGCCGCCTTCTGGTTCCTGAAGTGATCGTCAAGGGCAACGATTTCCACGTGATTCGCCCGCGCGGCACCTACGAAGAGCTCATCGCCCTCGATTCCATCCCGGCCTGGCTGGACTGATCACCGCCTGGCGGGGGCATCACTTTTTGGCGAAGAACCGTGAAAAACCGGCATTGGCTGGGGCTTGCCCTCGCCTTCGCCACAAAGAATGCTATCCTTGATCGAGAGCGAATTGCCCCGGCAATCGCCGGAAACGCCCTCCTGCTTTGAACGCCAGCGCGCGGAGAACGGATTGAACAAGAGCTCCAGCAAGGAGAAAACCGGAGCATTTGCCCTGAGGCCTTCCTTGGCGCGCCTGGTCGCGGCCAAGCGCTTTCTGGCGCGCCTGGTCCTGCTGTTCGAACAGATCCTACCTCTCCTGCTGCCGATTCTGTCGGTTGTGGCGCTCTACCTCACAGCGTCTTGGTTCGGTGTCTTCCGCTACGCGCCCGAATGGATTCGCATGGCGCTACTGATCATTTTTGCGGTTGCCACCCTCGTCACCCTCCTTCCGCTGCGCCGGCTTCATTGGCCCGATGTGGCTGCTGCCGATCGGTTGCTCGAGCAGCGCAACGGCCTGCAGCATCAGCCTGTTGCCGTTCAGGAAGACGAACCCGCCACCGACACGCCTTTCGCCCGCGCCCTTTGGCGCGAACATCAGACGCGGATGGCGGAGAAGATCGCGGCGCTCGATACCGGCTTCCCACGCCCCGACATCGCCTCCCATGACCGGCTGGCCTTGCGTGCCATCCCGGCATTGCTTGTGGTAATGGCTTTCGCCTATTCGCTATCGACGAGCGGCGGTTCGATCTCGGATGCGCTGCAGCCGCGGCCCGCGCCGCAGGCAGTTGATCCTGCCGTGCGTATCGACGCCTGGGTCACGCCCCCCTCCTACACCGGTCGCGCGCCGATCTATCTGACGGCAAACGGTACCGAGCAGACGGCGATCCGCGTCCCCGAACTCTCGAGCCTGACGGTCCGCGTCAGCGGCGGAAAGACGGCGGAGAAGGTTGTCTTCCGGCACGAGAATGGCGAGGCCGAGGACATCACGCCTCAGGAAGCCGCCAAGCCCCCTGTTACGCCAGTGGCCACTCAGCAGACCGACGGCACGGCTCCCATCAATCCCGCGCTGTCCGCCACGACGCATCTGATGAAGCTCGAGGAAAACGGCAGGCTCGAGGTCAACGGTCGCGCGTGGAGCTTCGACGTTATTCCTGACAAGGCGCCCGAGATCGCCTTCAATGGAATACCGAAGCCGACCGTCAACGGCGCTCTCGAAATCGGCTTCACGGTCAAGGACGATTACGGCGTGCAGGAAGCGCGCGCGGAGATCGTTCCTGTCGACTCCGACCCGGCCGCAACGCCGCTTTATCCGCTGCCGGACTTCCGCCTGGAGATCCCCCGCCGCAATTCGCGTGACTCCAAGGGATTGACCAGCAAGAACCTGACCGAGCATCCGCTGTCGGGCAAGCGGGTCCGCATCACCCTTATTGCCAAGGACGCCGCCGGCCAGACGGGTCGCAGCTCGCCCTACGAGATGACGATGCCGGCCCGCCCGTTCCACGAGCCGCTGGCCGCCGCCGTCGCCGAAGAGCGGCAGGTCTTTTCGCTCGACACGCGCAAGATGCTGGAAGCGATCACGCTGAACGAGGCGCTGACGCTGCGCCCGGAAGAGACGATCCCGAAGCTGACCAACTACCTGCTGCTGCAATCCGCTCTGACGCGGATGAAGCTCGCCAAGGGCGAGGAGGCGCTGAAGGATACCGCCGACCACCTCTGGGATATCGCTGTAGGCATGGAGGATGGCGATCTGTCGCAGGCAGAACGCAATCTGCGCAACGCCCAGCAGAACCTGGCCGACGCTCTCCAGCGCAACGCCCCTGATGCCGAGATCAAGAAGCTCATGGACGAGCTGCGCAAGGCGATGCAGGACTACATGAAGGAGCTTGCGCAGCGCATGCAGAATGCGCCGATGCAGCCGAACCAGAATGCTCAGAACATCCTTCGCCAGCAGGATCTGGAGCGGATGATGGACCAGATCGAGAATCTGGCGCGCTCCGGCAACCGCGACGCTGCCCAGCAGATGCTCTCCGAGCTGCAGCGAATGATGAACAACCTGCAGGCCGGCAGGCCACAGCAGGGGCAGCAGGGTCAGGACAACAGCCAGATGCGCCAGCAGATGGACAAGCTTGGCCAGATCCTGCGTGACCAGCAGAAGCTGATGGAAGAGACCTTCAAGCTGGACCAGCAGTTGAAGGATCGCATGCAGCGCGGCGATCCGAACATGGGGATGAACGATCCGCTGCTGGACGAGATGCCGATGGACAATGACGGCATGCAGCAGGATCAACAACAGGGACAGCAAGACCAGAGTCAGGACCCGAACCAGAACCAACAGCAGAGCCAGAACCAGCAGGGTCAGTCGCCTTCCGACCAGATGACGGCTGAGCAGCTGCGCGAAGCCTTGAAGCAGCTGCGTTCGCGCCAGGACGAACTTGGCAACCAGCTTGGCGAGCTGCAGAAGGGTCTCGGCGACATGGGCATCAAGCCCGGTCCGGGCTTCGGCCAGGCCCAGCGCGAAATGGAAGGCGCCGGACGCGAACTCGGTCAGGGTCACGGCGAACCGGCCATCCAGGGCCAGGGACGCGCCCTCGAGGCGCTCCGTCAGGGCGCGCGCGACATGATGAACCAGATGATGCAGGCCATGCAGGGCCAACAGGGACAAGGCCAGCAGGGCCAGGTCGGGCAAGGCAATCAGAACGGCCGCGACCCGCTTGGACGTCCGCGCCGCGCCGAAGGCCCCGATTTCGGCGATCAGGTGAAGGTCCCGGACGAGATCGACGTGCAGCGCGCCCGCGAAATCCTGGATGCCATTCGCGAGAAGCTCGGCAACAACCCGCCGCAGGAAATCGAACGGCGCTACCTGGAACGGCTTCTGGACATTCAATAGCTCGGCTGTGCCAATTCAGGTCACAATAGCGTGAGATTCGCCAGCTCCACGCCAGCACTCCCTATGTCTATTTTGACGCAGATCGCGCGTCGTTTGGGCATGAGTTGAGGGTATTTCCATGAAAACGGAATGGAAGCTGATCGCAGCTGTCGCTCTTGGAATCGGCATGGCTGCAAGCACGGCAAGCGCAATGGATATTGGTGGTTTCGCAACGACCAACAGCGGTGGCAGGACCCTTGCTGCCGACGGCTACGAATCGAGCCGAAGCTGGGGCGGATCGAACAGCTACCGACCGGCTCCCTACAGCATGGAGACAACGGGGAGCATTTCGTCCAGCCGCTCCAGGGCACGGCAACCCGTCAACTGTCCGCCGAGGCCGATTCCCGGCACGCTGCAGACGCAGGGCGGAAACAGCGGAACGACCATAAATCCCGCCTGCCCCGACTATTGAGAAGCTACGGGTTGGATCTTGCCAACGAGGCCATCGTCTCCACGTGGCGCGGCGAAGGCATGATCTGTGCGTGACTGGATGACAAACTTCAAGTTCCGCCACCGAGGCGAGTCCCGCCTGGCGAAAGCTTCGTCTTGTCACGCTGCAGCTGAATAACTATAGCGATTCGATGGCAATTCTTTTCAAGACCGTAATCGGTGAAAACGCGGCATTCGAGTTGATCGAGAATGCGCTCTCCCGTACCGGCGAATACGATGGCTACCTAAACGTCGTGGCTGACGAAGGCGAGAAGACTCTCCCTTGGTCACCCGGCATGCATGCCGAGCAGTTCCAGGCGGAAATCACGGAAATTCTCCGTTCGACCTGGGATATCTGCCGCTTCTGGGTGATCTACGAGCGGCGCGACGACCGGCAGGAGGCCGAAGCCAACGCCATCCGCAACGCGGCGTTTAGGCTGACGCGCGGCTATGCCGGCGTCATCGTCGTGACGCTCAGCCTGCTCCACAAGCGCGACAGCCTGGCCGATATCGAACTGATCTTTGTATGTTTCCAGCAGGACTTCCAGCGACGCAATTTTCGCGTCCGCTATGAAGGCAAATTCATCCCCGATGAGGGCTGAATAGTCGAGATCATGCCGTTAGCCGCCTCAGGCGGCCAACGCACGCGCGACAGCCTTGCGGATATCGGGCAAGGCAAAGGGCTTCGAGACGACATCGACGATCTTCTCCGCCAAGTCGTCCGCGCGTTCGCGCTGTTCCGCGTAGCCAGTCATCAACAGGATCTTCAGTGCCGGGAAGGCGGATTTTGCCTGATGCGCCAGTTCGATGCCGTCCATCACAGGCATGCGGATATCCGAGAGCAGCAGGTCGTAGACGCCGTCTCTGAGTTTTTCCAGTCCCTCCGCACCGTCAGCGGCTTCTTCGGTCTCATGACCGTCAAGACGCAAAGCGCGGGCTACGAAAGAGCGTAGGGAGTCCTCGTCTTCCGTAATCAGAATTTTTGCCATGGTGTGCATCACTCCGTTTCATGCCCCGCAACGGAAATCACACGAGTTTCCTTTGCGATCGGTAAACGGCAGGAAGGGATGGACGGGATGGTTAACAACCCGTCTCATCGTGGCGCATTCAGGGTCAGGTCGTGATCCCTAGGCGTCGCCGGTGACGACGCCGACAAATGGGAGTTCGCGGAAGGCGTAGGCGACATCCATGCCGTAGCCGACGACGAAATAGTCAGGGCATTCGAAACCGACATAGTCGGCCTCGAGCTTTTCCTTGCGCTTGACGCTCTTGTCGAGGAGCACGGCGATGGTGACGTTGCGGGCGCCGCGCTCGTAGAGCAGTTCCTTGGCAAACAGCAGCGTACGGCCGGATTCCAGAATATCGTCGATCAGAAGAACGTCGCGATCCTTCACGTCGCTGTCGATATCCTTGACGATCCGCACGCCTTGCGAGACCGTGCCGGTGCCGTAGCTCGAGAGAGTGATGAACTCGACCTCTGGCGCGAGGCCGCTGTCATGCAGCGCGCGGATGAGGTCCGCGGCAAAGATGAACGAGCCTTTCAGCACCGCAATAACCAGCAGGTCCTTCGTCGGTCCCGATGCAATCTGCTTCGCCATGGCATGATTGCGTTCGGCAATCTGCTCGGCTGTGAAGAGTGGCTCGATGTTTTTTCCGCGCACGACGGGCATAAGCAGGCTTGCTCCATGAATAGAAGCACAAGCCGTTACCACAAACGGCGCGATGAAACACCCCTTTAGAGCCCTTCAGGGCATGAACGAAAGCCGGACTTCCGGCATTTTTCCACCGGTGTATTGGACTCTCGTAGAAAATCCGCGGCTTTGCCCTGCGTAGATGACATCCACCGGCGGGTTGATGACGATGCTTGCGGTCAACTGCTCGCCGGCAAAAAAGTTGGCGCGGATGGGGCGAACGATCTGCGTCGTGCCGCTCTGGTTGTCGATGATGCCGTTGATCAGCAACACCTGCATCCCGTTTGCCTCGCGGGGCGTGATCGTGACATGCGAGAAATGCAGCGGTGCCTCTGCCGGTGCAGCGTCGCTTTCACAGAGGCCGGAGAAGCCACCGACGATACCAAACACCAGCACCGAAAGCGCGCCCACCAGGGCGGCGAAAGTCTTGACCGATGCCTGCTGCAGCCAGGCTTCGCCCGCTCGGACGAATGATTCCATCGAAGCTCGCGGGAACGTCGGCCGGAGCATCGAAGGCGCCGGGGGACGTCGGCGATTGCCAGTGAAGCTCCGGGCATCAAAGGCCTGGGAGCGGTTGTTGATCACTACGAATTCGGCATCGGCCACATCGGCTGGGCGGGCTCGGCGGGCCTCGCGCTTGATCGGCTCGGGCGGCAGAAAATCATAGCTGCGGCCGGGCGCCTGGCGTCTGAACGAGGAGGAGGTCATGATGACGGCCTTTCCGGTGTCCACATGGTTTCGAGCCGGACGGAAATCCGGCATTGAAACGAATCCTCCTCAGTCGTAAATTTTAATGGTTAATGCTTCGCAAAGATCGCCATCAAAGCGGCGTCTTTCCGATAAATTTACTGGTTGTTAATGCTGTTGGTTAACAAGTCGTGCGGTGAACAAACAAAAGACTGATCTATCGTTGATCCACTTCGAAAATGTCGGTTTGCGCTATGGGATGGGCCCGGAAATTCTCCGGGACCTGACGTTCGACATTCCGAAGAAATCGTTTCAGTTCCTGACCGGCCCCTCGGGCGCCGGCAAGACCACCTTGCTCAGGCTGCTGTTTCTATCGCTGCAGCCAACCCGCGGGCTGATCCGCATGTTCGGACGCGACATTTCCGATATCCCGCGGCCCGAGCTGCCGCTGCTGCGGCGCCGCGTCGGCATCATCTTCCAGGAATTCCGGCTCCTCGACCACTTGACGACCTATGAGAACGTGGCCCTCCCGCTGCGCGTTCGTGGCAAGGACGAGAGTTCCTACAAGACCGACGTGCTGGAACTTCTGAAGTGGGTCGGTCTCGGCGAGCGCATCAACGTTCTGCCGCCGGTGCTATCGGGCGGCGAAAAGCAGCGCGCCGCGATCGCGCGGGCCTTGATCGACCGTCCCGAGATCCTGCTTGCCGACGAGCCGACCGCCAACGTCGACCCGCCGATGGCCCGCCGTCTGCTCAATCTCTTCCTTGAGCTTAACCGTCTCGGAACGGCCGTTGTGATCGCCACCCACGATCTGGCCCTGATGGACCAGGTTGAAGCCCGCCGTATGATTCTCTCGGAAGGGCACCTCGATATCCATGACTAAAGCAGCGCCCAAACCGCCGGCGGAGGCCGCCCCGAAAGGTCAGAAGCGGCCGGAGATGAAGGTGCGGCCGACGGCGCCGATCCTGCCGTCTGCCAACATTCAGGGCAATGCGCTAATGGTGGTGATCGCCATCATGGCCTTTCTCGCCTGCCTGACGCTCGGCGGCGTCAGCATGGTGCGTTCCACAGCGGCGAGCTGGGAGAGCCAGATTTCCCGCGAGATCACCATCCAGATCAGGCCCGATGAGGGCTTGGACATGGAAAAGACGCTGGCGCAGGCGCGCGATCTCGCTCTGACATTCGTCGGCACCAAGGATGGTCAGATCGTCGACGAAGCGGCAACCGCCCGCCTACTCGAACCCTGGCTCGGCACAGGGCTCGACATCAAGGAACTTCCGGTCCCGCGGCTTGTCATTATCACCATCGACGAAAGCAACCCGCCCGATTTCGAGGCAATGCGCTCCCTGCTCAAGGGGAGCATTCCGCAGGCTTCGCTCGACGATCACCGCACCTGGGTCGACCGTCTGGTGTCGATGGCCCACACGACGGTCATGATCGGCACCGGCATCCTGCTGCTTGTCTTCTCGGCCATGGTACTGACAGTCGTTTTCGCAACCCGAGGAGCTCTCTCTGGCAACCGCCATATCGTCGAGGTGCTGCATTTCGTTGGCGCCGAAAGCTCCTTCGTCGCCAACGAGTTTCAGAAGCACTTCCTGAAGATCAGCCTGAAGGGATCGGCGGTTGGGAGCGCCCTTGCAGCGCTGTTCTTCCTCACCGCCGGCTTCTTGCAGAGCCGGACCTTGGCGACGCCGCAGACGGACCAGGCCACCGCGCTCTTTGGCACGTTCTCGGTCGGCGCTCTTGGCTATCTCGGCATCTTTGCGACCATGATCATCATCGCCCTGCTGACGACCTTCACGGCACGGCTGACGGTGATGCGGACGATTTACGAGATCGATACGTTGCGTTCCGACCCGACACGGGCGGATGGGCTCGTGAATTAAGCTTGTCATGCCTTTTTTGCCATGAAAGCGTCTGTTCGCCGCCGCAATCTGCATATATTTTTCCGATTCATGAGCATAGGACACATTCCGCGCACCCCGATTCGCCCTGGAGCGGAGCTTCTTCGCTCCGACGGGCGACCTATTCGCGGCCCCGTGCGACGCATGCTGCGCTGGGGCGGCATGGCCTCCATCCTTGCCATCGCCCTGATTTTTGGTGGGTTCCTGCGCTTTGCCGATTCCGTCACGACCCTGAAACCTCCGCTTGACCCACGGGCAGACGCAATCGTCGTTCTGACGGGTGGCTACCAGCGAATCGACCAGGCCGTCGAACTGCTGCAGAAAGGCGCCGGAAAACGCCTGCTGATTTCGGGCGTGCATCCGACAACCACGCCGAAGCAGATCCGCAGGATGACCCAGGCCTCGCCGGAACTTTTCACATGCTGCGTCGACGTCGGCTACGACGCACTCGACACGATCGGCAATGCCCAGGAAGCATCGAACTGGATCCACCAGCGCGGCTACAAGAGCGTCCTCGTCGTCACCAACAACTACCACATGCCGCGCAGCCTGGCGGAACTCGCTTATGTCGACGCCGAAACGCAGTTCATTCCCTACCCCGTTGTGAATACGGACCTGAAGACCAGCGACTGGTTCACCGATCCCAACGCCGTCCGGGTCATGCTCGCCGAATATGCGAAAGTGCTCTTCGCCGGCGCGCGCAATCTGACGGGACTTGGCCGGCACCCTGGGCTCCGCTCGGCAGGCGTCTCCGGCTAATGCCGAGGGAAACCTTTTTCTGAACGCCAATATCGTGTAGGAGGGCGCAACCGCCTCTTGCGGACATTGGCCTCGGGAAAATTTATGATCGCCCTGCGTTCCGTTCTCTTCAACACGATCTTCTACGCCAACCTCATCGTTCGCATGATCGTGCTCTCCCCCTATTATTTCGTCGCGCCACGCAAGGACGCCTACCGCATACCGAAGAACTGGGCACTGTCGAGCCACTGGCTGATGGAGAAGATCGTCGGCACGACCTTCGAGATCGAGGGCATGGAGAATCTGCCCGATGGCGGCTATATCCTGGCGCCGAAGCATCAGTCGTTCTGGGATACCTATGCCCTGCTGCCGTGGCTCAAGGATCCGGTCTACATTCTGAAGCGAGAGCTGATGTGGATCCCGCTCTTCGGTTGGTATGCCAAGAAGCAGCGGATGATCCCGGTCAATCGCGGCGCCCGCGGCAAGGTGATGGTCGAGGCGTTGAGGCGAACCAAGGAAGAGCTGGCAACCGGCCGCCAGCTGATCATTTACCCCGAAGGCACGCGCCGCCCGCCCGGTGCCGAACCGCTCTACAAATACGGCATCGCCCGCATGTACCGCGACCTGCAGCTACCGGTCGTGCCGGTCGCCATGCACCCCGGCCTGTTCTGGCCGCGCCGCAGCACGTTGCGCTACCCCGGTCACTTCAAGGTGCGGATCCTGCCGCCAATCCAACCCGGCATGGACCCCGATGCCTTTTTCGCGCATCTGATCGAGGTGACCGAGAAGGCGAGCGATGAACTGCTGGTCGACACGGTCAAGCGCAACCCGAACCTGCCGCTCCCGCCGACCGCCGCTCGTCGGCTCGCGGAATTGCAGAAAGCGATGGCAACGACGACCTGAACTCAGGCCGCGTTTCTTAGTCGTTCCACTTCGCCGACCACCTGCTCCAGCCAGTGGTCGCGAATGCCCATTTCCCGCAGGTGTGCCAGCGTATTGAAGACATAGGCGTCGTTCGGCCCTGATCGGCCCTCCGCACCGTGGACAACGTGCGCCGCCGCGATCGCGTCGAGCCCACCGGCATATTGCGTATGCGCTCGATCGACGACGTAGGCGACCGCCTTGCTGCTCCGGCCGTCCGCCAACTGGAGGGGCAGGCAACGCTCAAGATAGACGTTGGTTACGAGCTCGCGCTCCCTCAGATAGTCGATTGTCTCGCCCCACTGATCCGGCGCGATCCGAAAGGCCATTCCACGGCAGGAACCACCACGATCAAGGCCGAGCACGAGGCCCGGTTTCTGCTGCGTGCCGCGATGCACCCAGGAATGCACGCAGAGCGACCGTCTATAGCCATAGACAAGCGCCTGAGAACGCTCCAAAAATTCGAAGCCCGGATTCCACATCAGTGATCCGTAGCCAAACACCCAAAATTCGTCCATATCGCACGCCAGACCCACATTCCCTCTCGCGCGTCACCTTTGGAGAACATCATGGCAGCGTCAAGCCCATCCCGCAGCGGCAGAAAATTCTGGTGGCTCGGCTGCATCATCCTCCTGGTGATCGCGCTTTATACGAGTGGCTGGTTCTATGCCGCCTCGCAGCTGAAAACGACGGTGCTGAAGGCGATCGCGCCCGGCAACACCGCAGGCGTCAGCGCCGAATGCGCCGATATCGACTTCCGCGGCTATCCGTTCCGGATCGGCCTGTTCTGCTCGAAGGTCGATGTCGATGACAACGTCAACGGCGTGTCGGCGAGTTTTGGCGAGCTGCGCTCCGCAGCCCAGGTCTATGCTCCGGGGCATATCGTTTGGGAGCTCGACTCGCCCGCCGAGATCCGCACCGCCCACGGCCTGACGCTCAATGCCGAATGGGCGAACCTGCAATCCAGCCTGATCACCAAGCTAAAGGGCATCGACCGCTCCTCCACCGTCATCGACGGGCTCAAGGGGACGGCGGTTTCCCAGACCGGCCAGACGATCAATTTCGACGCTGCTCACACGGAGATCCACCTTCGCCAGAACAACGGCGACCTGGATGGCGCGATCTCGCTGACGGATTCCAATACCGCCATCAAGGACTGGCCGGCATTCCCGAAGCTCTCGGCGAGCGCCGACGTGACCCTGGCCGGCAAGGCCGGCATGATCGACGGCAGCGACCAAAAGGGCCTCTACGGCGCCAGCGGCGAGCTGCGCAAGGTCGTGGCCGACATCGGCGACGGCAAGGTCATGACCCTGAGCGGCCCCTTCTCCTTCGACGAGGAGGGCTATCTGTCGGGCAAATTCAAGCTGGAGATCGAACAGCTCGGCCCCTGGCGCGACAGCGTCAAGCAGACCTTCCCTGAAATCGCCAAGACGGTCGACACCGCCGCCAAGCTGCTGAAAGCTTTGGCGGGCGGCGGCGACAAGGTTTCCGTCGATCTCGTTGTAGCACGTGGCAATGCCACGGTCGGCGGTTTCATTCCGTTGGGATCGATCCCGCCGATCTGAAATAGAGCCTTCAGGCTTTCTTTTCGAGCGGATGCGGACGGCCGAAGTCCGGCGCATCGACGTCCTGGCCGGCCTGGATGATCGAACGGCGGATGGCACGCGTGCGGGTGAACAGATCGAAGATCTTGTCGCCCTCGCCCCAGCGAATGGCCCGCTGCAGATAAGCGAGGTCCTCGGAGAAGCGCGCCAGCATTTCGAGGATCGCATCCTTGTTGTGCAGGCATACGTCGCGCCACATCGTCGGATCGGAAGCCGCCAGACGCGTGAAGTCGCGGAAGCCGGACGCGGAATACTTGATCACTTCCGATTCCGTCACCGCCTCGAGATCATCCGCCGTGCCGACAATGTTGTAGGCGATGATGTGGGGCAGGTGCGAGACGATGGCGAGCACCTTGTCGTGGTGCTCGGGATCCATCTCGTCGACCTTGGAGCCGAGCGTTTCCCAGAACTGCCGCAACTTTTTCAATGCCGCTTGGTCGGTTCCGGCGATCGGGGTGAAGATGCACCAACGCCCTTCGAAGAGCCCGGGAAATCCGGCGTCTGGGCCGGACTTCTCCGTGCCGGCAAGAGGATGGCCGGGAATGAAATGCACGTGCGGCGGCATATGCGGCTGCATTTGGGCAATGACGGATGCCTTGGTCGAACCGACATCGGTGACGATGGCACCGGGCTTCAGGCTGCCGGCGATTTCTTTCGCCACGCTCTCCGACGCGCCGACGGGAACCGACACGATCACCAGGTCCGCATCCTTGACGGCCTCTGCCGACGAGGTCGTATAGCGATCGCCCAGGCTCAACTCCTCCGCTCGCTTCAGCGTTTCGGCGCTGCGCGTCGAGATGACGATCTCACCTGAGAGACCGAGCCGCCTGATATCATAGGCCAGCGAAGAGCCGATCAGGCCGATCCCGATCAGGGCAATGCGATCGAACTGCACCGTCATGACTTGCGTCCCATGAACTCGCCGAGCGCTTCGATGACGCCACGGTTCGCCTCTTCCGGACCGATGCTCATGCGCAGCGCGTTCGGGAAGCCGTAGCCCTTCACGGCGCGCAGGATGTAGCCGCGGCTGGTCAGGAACTCATCGGCTTCCGGCGCGCGCTTGCCATCAACATCCGGGAAGTGGATGAGCACGAAGTTGGCGACCGACGGTGTCACCTTGAGGCCGAGAGCCTCGAGCGCACCCGTCAGCTTCTCGATCCACATCTGGTTGAAGGAGGCGGCCTCCTGCGTGAATGCCTGGTCGCGAATGGCCGCGGCACCCGCTGCAATGGCCGGCGCGTTCATGTTGAACGGGCCGCGGACGCGATTGACCGCGTCGATGATGTCTGCCGGCGCATACATCCAGCCAACGCGAAGCGCGGCCAGGCCATAGACCTTGGAGAAGGTACGGGTCATGACGACGTTGGCATTCGACGAAACGATCTCGATGCCGGCCTCGTAGTCGTTGCGGCGGACATATTCCGCGTAGGCGGCATCGAGCACCAGAACGACCTGCTTCGGCAGGGATGCCTGAAGACGGCGGATTTCGCTGACCGCAACATAGGTACCCGTCGGATTGCCGGGATTGGCGATGAAGACGATCTTGGTCTTCGGCGTAACGGCCGCCAGAATGGCATCGACGTCGACCGTCTGATCCTTCTCCTTGACGACGACAGATGTCGCACCCGCGCCCATGATCTGGATCTTGTAAACGAGAAAGCCGTGCTCGGTGATGATGCCTTCGTCGCCAGGCCCGAGATAGACATGGCAAAGCAGGCCGAGCAACTCGTCCGAGCCATTGCCGCACATGATGTTGGCGGGGTTCAGACCATGCACAGCCGCGATCGCCTCACGAAGTTCCGTCGACTGGCCATCAGGATAGCGCTCGAGACTGCCGGCAGCATTGCGGAAAGCTTCGATCGCCTTCGGGCTCGCGCCAAGGGGTGTTTCATTGGAAGAGAGCTTGTAGACGCGGGCAACGCCCGGCGCATGTTCCTTGCCCGGCACATAGGCTGCGATATCCAGAATACCGGGACGCGGAACGGGCTTGCTCTTCTCTTCGCTCATGGGATCGACCTTGGAAATACCGGGAAAATTCGGCTGAAATTGCCCCGTGGCAATAGAACGGAACGGCGCCCTTGTCGAGTGCCACGGCTTTAGGCTCTAACGACTGCGCGTCGTTGGAACGCCGTGCGGCGCCAGAACCGGTACGAAGACGCGCCGCGAGGCGCGGACGGCAACCGGCAGGCCCTGATAGAGCCGCTTCTGCGCCTCGACGATAATAACGCCCGAGAATGCCGGCCATAAGGCGCGTCCCACGCGGTCGAAGACACTGCGCAGGCTCATCATCGTGCGCAGCTTCGAGGGTGGAAAGAACAATGCTTCCGCCGTCGCGCCGGGCGTGAAATTGGTCTCGCGCAGAAGGCTCGTCAGCTGCCCTCGCGAATAGGGGCGTCCAGAGCCGAACGGCGTGTGTTCCATGCGCGCCCAAACACCGCGGCGGTTCGGGACGACGATGACCAGCCGTCCGCCTGGCGCCAATACGCGCCACAGCTCCTTCAGGGTTTCCCGCGGGCTTTCGGCGAATTCCAGGGAATGGACCATCAGCACCCGGTCAATCGAGGAATCCGGCAGTGGCAATTCCTCGTCGAAGATCAGGGCGGTCGAGGAAAGAGCGCCTACCGGCCAGTTCACCGCCCCCTGCCCGGCCGGCATGAAGGCAAAGGTTCGCTCCGTGTCGGGTTGAAAGCGATCGAGGAAGGGAACCACGTAGCCGAGGCCAACGAGACGCTCCTGCGGTAGCCGCACCCAAAGCGACGAGAGGGCCATAGCGATCGAGTGCTCGGCAATGCGCCCGAGGTCGGAATGATAGAACTGGCGTAGGTCGACAATATCAGCGTGCATCAAGGCAAATGTTATCAGTGCACGGTTGGACTTCAAGGCGCGACCCTCTACATTCCCGATATACCCGCGATAAAGAGGCTGCCTGAAACTATGAAACCTTTGGATTTAGACGTTTTTCTCTGCCGTTCCGACAATTTCGGTGTGTTGGTGCACGATCCTGAAACCGGCCTGACGGCATCGATCGACGCTCCGGATGCAGGCGCAGTGGAGAAGGCTGCGTCCCGCCGCGGCTGGACGATCTCGCATATCTTCACAACCCATCACCATACGGACCACGTCGAAGGCAATCTCGCGCTCAAGGAACAATATGGCTGCGAGATCATCGGCCCGATCAACGAGGCGGTGGCAATCCCCGGCCTCGACAAGACCATGGCCGATGGCGATACATTCCTGTTCGGCGATCACACGGTACAGGTCATCGAGACTCCCGGACATACGGCCGGGCATATCTGCTACCACTTCGTCGACGACAAGCTGCTTTTTGCCGCCGATACGCTATTTGCGCTCGGCTGCGGGCGTCTTTTTGAGCGCCCGGCTGCCGATATGTGGCACTCGCTTCAGAAGCTTGCCGTGCTGCCTGACGAAACCGCGATCTACTTCGGCCACGAATATACACTGTCGAACGCACGTTTTGCGGTCACCATCGATCCGGACAACCAACGACTGGTAGTCCGTGCGGCCGAAATCGAAGCTCTGCGGGCCGAGAACAAGTTCACCATCCCGACCACGCTGGCGCTTGAAAAAGAGACCAACCCGTTCCTGCGCGCCGCCGATCCGGCCATCCGTCGCAACCTGCTGATGGAGAACAAGAGCAACGAGGAAGTCTTCGCGGAGATCCGCCGGCGCAAGGACAATTTCTGATGTCGCCGGACGATATTATCCGCGAGCTTGGAATGCAGCCGCATCCCGAAGGCGGTTGGTACGTGCAGACGTTCCGAGACCTCAAGGGGGGATCGCGCGGCCACTCGACGGCGATCTACTATCTCCTGACGGCGGGGCAGCGTTCTCACTGGCACCGCGTCCGTGATGCGGCGGAAGTCTGGCACCACTATGCCGGTGCTCCGCTTGCGCTTCACTGCTCTGAGGATGGCACCAGCAGCGAGACGCTGATCCTTGGGACTGACATCCCCAAGGGCGAGCGTCCGCAGGCGATCATTCCCGCCAACTGGTGGCAGTCAGCCGAAACAACGGGCGATTACACGCTAGTCGGATGCACGGTTGCGCCCGGCTTCGAATTCGCATCCTTCGAAATGGCACCGCCGGACTGGAAGCCGGCGGATTAGAGCCTTTCAGCGTCTAGGCTATTCCGCCTTGCTCAACCATCGTGGCCTTGCGGCGAAACATCTCGTTTGCCGCAAGCACGGCACCGCCTGTCACGAGCACGCAGGCGAGGGCGATCCGCCAGCTCGGCTCGGCAAAGCCGAACAGCGTGAGGTTGAGCGTCGAGAGAAGCGGCGCGGCATAGCTTGCGGCACCCAGGATCTGGATATCGCCGTTCTTGACACCGTAGTCCCACGCATAAAAAGCCGCTCCCACAGGAAAGAGCCCGAGGCCAACCACCGCGATCCACTGCAACGCCGTTTCCGGCCAGACGGTTGTCTCGAGCCCTAGATGGCAAATGAGCGACAGGATCGAGGTCGCGATGCAGAAGCCGGTGACGACGTCGGTCGAGACCGCATCGAACCGCCGTGTCAGCAGCGAATAGCCCGACCATGTGAAGGCGCAGAGGAAAGCCGCTCCATAGCCGACGGCATAGGCGCCATCGAAATTGATGCCGTTGCGTCCGACGATCAGGAAGGTGCCGCAGAGACCGGCCAACGCCCCAGCCACATGATACCAGCGCAGTCGTTCGCCCGGCAGCAGCGCCGATCCGACGACGATCAAGAGCGGCCAGAGATAGGCAATCAGCCCGGCTTCGACGGCCGGGGCGTTTCTGATGGCCGTGAAATAGAGGAAATGATACCCGAACAGGCCGGCGATCCCTGTCACCCAGACCTTGGCCGGCTGCTTGAGCAGCGCCAGGCGCGAAGGATTGAGGAGCAGCACGACGATGCCGGGAATGCTGCCGATGGCAAAGCAGATAGCCGATAGCTGGAACGGCGGCATGGTGCCTGATGCAGCTGTCAACAGCGCCAGGATCGACCACATGAGAATGGCCGTAAAGCCGATTAGCGTCGCCCGAAGCTTCACCTGTCCCCCTTCACGGAGGCCCCTGCTCCGTCAGCTTGCACCGTACTTTACAGCGGTGATCGTCACCGGTCCGTATTGCGTCGGAATACGAACATAAACAGGAGCATATACATTTGCCGCGTCTGACTTGGCAAACCAGATTTCCATCCGGCTGCTCTTGCTCAGATAATCGATATCCTTCCGCCCCTTCTTGTAGCCGGAGCGAGGGACGAACCGCACACTGCAGACGGTCGCCTTGCCGTTGAAACCCGTGGTCGAGAAATTCTGGGCACCCTTCGGCGAGAGCACGAGATCCATGCGCATCTCGCCGTCATAAATCGGCAGCTTCTGCGCGCAGACATTGGCATCTGCGGGAAAGATCAGACCCGAGATCGGATCGAGGACCGAGCGCATGTCGCTTGCCGGTACGTTGACCCAGTTGTTCGGAGGCTTTCGGGGCGGCTTCACCGTCGTCGAGGTGATATTGCCGTTGCTGTAGCGCACCTCGTATGTCCGGGCGCGCTTGCCGCTCTTGTAGTAGAGATAGTAGCGGGACGCCTGCAGTCGGTCGCCGCGCAGAACGCCGTCGACGCTCGTCTTGGCGGAGATATTGGTAACGAGATCGGCAAGGCCGGCCGAGCTGATGTCACCCGACACCTGGTAGCTCTTGTCGTCCTCGATCTTCGTCAGGAAAGCGGCGCGCGCAATCGTCAGAATACCGAGCGAGACCCTGTATTCCGTCCGATGCACGATCTCGCTCGCGCTGGCCGGAATGGCCATCAGCGCCGCGACCCCGGAAACAAAAATGCGTTTGCCCAGATGAGCCATGAAATGAACCTTATTCAAGCGGCTGGTAAAGCCGTTCATCACGGTCTATACGCCTGAGTCACGACGAAGCAAACACAAGCTTTTTGACAGAATTGCGGGAAACGCCAAGGTTTGGCTTGACGCACGCGGCCTGTCTGACTATAGAACCGCAACTTTCCAATCATGGCCTGTTGGATTGGTAGCCCGATTTTGCGCGGGTCTGCAACCGATGGCCGAGAAAAACAAGAATAGGTGTTCCATGTCCCGCATGTGCGAATTGACCGGCAAGGCAGTCCTGACTGGTAACAATGTCAGCCATGCCAACAACAAGACCAAGCGCCGGTTCCTCCCGAACCTGTGCCAAGTTACGCTGATCTCCGACGCGCTCGGCCAGCGTTATCGTCTTCGCGTTTCGGCTGCTGCTCTTCGTTCCGTCGAACATCGCGGCGGTCTCGATGCCTTCCTGCTGAAGGCAAGCGAAAATGAACTGTCGATGCGCGCTCGTCTGCTGCGTCGCCAGATCGTCAAGAAGACTGCCGAAGCTGCTGCTGCGTAAGCTTCGACCGCTTCTTCTTCATACGGCTTCAAAAGGCTTGCACGGATAATATCCGGACAAGCCTTTTGCTTTGCCGATTGTTCCTCGAACTGGTGGCATACCCCAGGATAAAAAAATGCTGACGACTCGCTCTACGCTGATCTATGTCGCACTGATGACGCTGGTCGTCGTCGCCTCGAACTTCCTCGTCCAGTTCCCGCTGCATGCCGAGCTCGCCGGCATCAACCTGGCCGACATCCTGACCTGGGGCGCCTTTACCTATCCGGTCGCCTTCCTAATCACCGATCTGACCAACCGCCAGTTCGGCCCGCGGGCAGCCCGCAAGGTTGTCTTCGCCGGCTTCGTCGTTGGCGTGACGCTGTCCTTCTATACCTCGGTTCCGCGTATCGCGATCGCCTCCGGCTCGGCCTACCTCGCTGGGCAGTTGCTCGATATCTCGGTCTTCAACCGCCTGCGCCGGCAGGCCTGGTGGCGCGCACCGCTCGTCGGTTCGCTCATCGGGTCGATGCTGGACACGGTGATTTTCTTCTCCTTCGCCTTTGCGGCCTTCTTCGTCTTCCTCGGCCCGAACGATCCCTTCGCGCTTGAATCGGCGCCAATCCTCGGCGTCTTTTCCGCTGCGGCACCGCGCTGGATTTCCTGGGCGATTGGCGATTTCTCGGTAAAAATGATCGTCGGCCTCGTGATGCTCCTGCCCTATGGCGCACTGATGAACGTGCTGCGCCCGATGCAGGCCGCACCCGCCAACTAAAAAGCCGAAGCCACTATCTCGGACGGACGACGGAGCCGATGCTCCGCCGTTTTGCGTTCGAGCACACGGAAACTCGCTGAACGACTGGCTATTTTGCGGTTACGCTGCTTCCAGTGATCGGCGACTGATGCCAGGTTTCAATTCTGTAAGCGAGCCGTGTCGCCGGCTCGCGGTTCCACCAACCGGAACTCCAGCATCAGATTTCGCTGCAGGATGGAGTGATTGTCATCGGAGACGATCACTACATGCGTGGTGCCGTCTTCGGCTGCGAAGGCATCCAGACCTTCCATATTGTCGATCTGGTAGCTGAAGTCGCCCTGCAGCAATATCTCGCCGTCCATGACGACGCTCGGGCGGATGTCGGCCGCCTTGATGCGGCGAATGCGCATTCCGATACCTTCCGCCATGTTGAAACGGCGCTCCAGGAGCAGGAGATCACCGTTCGGCAGGAAGGCTCCGTCCGTCGCGTCGAAATCGCCATAGTGAGCGAGCGACAGGCGTCCCTTCTGCGGCCCGTCCAAGATCGCTGCATAGGCATTCCCGTCGGCATCCAGGCTGCGTTCCGCGACGATCAATGTGCCCCCTTTCAGAACGCTGTCGACGGGCGCAACGGCGATCGTCTCGAAGCCGCGATTCCCCCGCAGCGATTTCTTGGGAAAGGGAATCGGAAGGGCATCGATCGCACGCGATGTCTCGAAACCCGGATCGGGATAGACATCGACGCGATGATCCTGCTCGAAGGAAACGAGGATCCGGTCGCCATGCAGCGTCAGGCCCTCGGCATCCATATACCCCTTGCCTTCGAAGCTGCGCCCCACGCGGTTCTTCATCGGCGTGATGGCGACTTCGGCGAGACCCGACAGGCGTCCCTGCGGATCGCGTTCGATATGGCCCGTCATCCAGTGACCGGTGTCCAGCACGCCGACGAAATGCGTCTTGTCCGATCGAAACCGGATCGACGACAGAGAGCCGAACAGTCGCTGCGGCGAGACCATTTCCAGCCCGCCGAGAAACTCGAGCGAGCCGAACTTGATCTCATCGGAGCCGATCTTGAATTCGGTGATGACGCGACTGCGGACCTCGACGTCGCCCTCGGCAAGCGCCGACGACATGAGAGCCGCCAGCCCGAAAGCAATTGACATCAGGCTGGCGAAGGGCTTCCGGAGCATCCAGAAAGCGTCCTTTCGCGGTTAACCGGCGCGGCGGAGGCGACCGCCCCGCGGCTGGGCGGTCTTATCTTCAAACAGCGACGCAAGCTGCTCGGTCATGGCACCGGCCAGCTCGTCAGCATCGACGATCGTTACGGCGCGCCTGTAATAGCGCGTCACGTCATGGCCGATGCCGATTGCCAGCAGCTCTACCGGTGAGCGCGTCTCAATCCGGTCGATGACGGCACGCAGATGTCGCTCCAGGTAGTTGCCCGGATTGACCGACAGCGTCGAGTCATCCACCGGCGCACCGTCGGAGATCATCATCAGGATCTTGCGCTGCTCACGGCGGCCGATCAGGCGGTTATGCGCCCACATAAGCGCTTCGCCGTCGATGTTCTCCTTGAGCAACCCTTCGCGCATCATCAGGCCGAGATTGGGCCGCGCGCGACGCCAGGGCGCGTCGGCCGACTTGTAGATGATATGCCGCAGATCGTTGAGACGGCCCGGCGTCTGCGGCTTGCCGCTGGCAAGCCACTTCTCGCGCGCCTGTCCGCCCTTCCAGGCCTTCGTCGTGAAGCCCAGGATCTCGACCTTGACGCCGCAACGCTCCAGCGTGCGGGCCAGGATATCGGCGCAGGTGGCGGCAACCGTGATCGGACGGCCGCGCATCGAGCCCGAGTTGTCGATCAGAAGCGTCACCACCGTATCGCGGAACTGCGTGTCGCGCTCCATCTTGAAGGAGAGCGCCTGCATCGGGTCGATGATCATGCGCGTTAGGCGTGCCGGGTCGAGATAGCCTTCCTCGAGATCGAAATCCCAGGAACGGTTCTGCTGCGCCATCAGGCGGCGTTGCAGGCGGTTGGCCAGTCGACCGACCGCGCCCTGCAGGTGCGCAAGCTGCTTGTCGAGGAAGGCCCGCAGGCGCTCGAGCTCGGCCGCGTCGCAAAGCTCTTCGGCGGTAATCGTCTCGTCGAACTCCTCGGTGAAGACGTGGTAGTCCACCTTCTCGTTGAAGTCGTCGAAGGGCGTGTTCGGACGGCGGGTCTCGCCCGGCGTCTCGGAATCTTCCTCGCCTTCTTCCTGCATGTCGTCGTCGGAGATCTCGGCGCCTTCGGTCTCGCCGTCCTCCATCTGCTCGTCGGCGACCTCGCTGTCCTCTACGGGCGCGGCATCCGAACCCGCATCGTCATCGACCTCGTCCTGATCCTGCTCGTCGCCGTTCGGCTGGTCTTCCTGCTCCGATTCATCGTCGGACTCTGGCTGACTGTCGTCGTCACCGTACTCTTCCGCCATTTCCATGGCGGAGAGCATGTGGCGGATCACCTTGGAAAAGGCCTGCTGGTCGCCGATGACGGAGGGAAGGTCGTCGAGGTCGGACCCAGCCTTCTCCTCGATGAACGAGCGCCAGAGATCGAGCACCTTGCCGGCGGAGGCTGGCGGCTTCTCGCCCGTCAGCTTCTCACGCACCATCATGGCCATCGCTTCGCCGATCGGCGCGTCTTCCTGCCGCTCGATGCCGGAGAAATTCGCCTTGGAGTATTTCTCGTCGGTCATCGTCCGGAGATTCGTGGCCACGCCTTCCATCCGCAGCGCACCGATCGATTCCACGCGCGCCTGCTCGACGGCGTCGAAGATTGCCCGCGCGTCGGAGCCTTGCGGGGCCATCGTCGCATGAACCTTGTCGTCGTGGCATGCGAGCCGCAGCGCCATCGAGTCGCCGAGACCGCGCGTAATCGCCAGCTCACGCATGGTCGGGCGCTTGGAAAGCTCCGGCAGACGGATCCTTTCGGCCGTCATTCCAGGGCGTTCATTGGCGAAGGTCACCTCGACGTCGCCGTCGCCGGCGATCGCGCGCACACTGCCGGTTATCGCCCGGCGCAACGGCTCGACGTCGACAGGCGAGCCGGGCTTTGCTTTCGAATTGTCACCGCGAGCAGCCATGATCGGTTGGCCTTAGGCCTCCAGGACGATGTTGGCGGCGCTTTCCTTCAGCTCGACGCCGAAGGCGCGCTGGTAATGCTCGGCAACCAACGGACGCTCCAGCTCGTCGCACTTGTTGAGGAAGGTGGTGCGGAAAGCGAAGGCGATGTCACCGAAAATCTCGGCATTCTCGGCCCAGGTGATAACCGTACGCGGGCTCATGACGGTCGACAGGTCACCGTTCATGAAGGAAGCACGGGTCAGATCGGCGACGCGCACCATCTTGGAGACAAGATCGCGACCTTCCTTGTTCTTCCCGAAGCTCTTCACCTTTGAAGCGACGATGTTCACTTCATGGTCGTGCGGCAGGTAGTTCAGTGTGGTGACGATCGACCAGCGGTCCATCTGCGCCTGGTTGATCTGCTGCGTGCCGTGATAGAGGCCGGTCGTGTCACCAAGACCAATCGTGTTTGCCGTCGCAAACAGGCGGAAGGCTGGGTGAGGACGGATGACACGGCTCTGGTCGAGCAGCGTCAGGCGGCCGGACGATTCCAGCACGCGCTGGATGACGAACATGACGTCAGGGCGGCCGGCATCGTATTCGTCAAAGACGAGCGCGACATTGTGCTGGTATGCCCAGGGCAGGATGCCGTCCTTGAATTCGGTGACCTGCAGGCCGTCCTTGAGCACGATTGCGTCCTTGCCGACGAGGTCGATACGGCTGACATGGCTGTCGAGGTTGATACGCACGCAGGGCCAGTTGAGGCGGGCGGCGACCTGTTCGATGTGCGAGGACTTACCCGTGCCGTGATAGCCTGAAATCATCACGCGTCGGTTATGGGCGAAGCCGGCAAGAATGGCGAGCGTCGTCTCGCGGTCGAAGAGATAGTCGGGGTCGAGGTCCGGAACATAGGCGCTGCCCTGGCTGTAGGCCGGCACGCGAATGTCGGAATCGATACCAAAGACCTCCCTGACCGAAACGGTGGTGTCCGGAAGCTCCGAAATATCAAGGTCAATCTTGCTCATCATGTCTCCAAGGCGGGTGCCCGACACCCGGCCATACTGTCTCAGCCCATTTCGCAACCATGACGCCGCAGTTTACCCCGCGCTCGTTCATGTCGGAACGTCGGCGATGCATCTCCGGGACTGAAACGAAACCTCGGGGGCGATAATCTACCGCTAGCGAGCATTCTTGAACAAAGTCCCGGACAAGAAACGCCGCGCCCGGAAGTGGCCGAGGCGCCTGTGGGACAAACGCAGAAACTTATGCCGCGGTTGCCTGCGGCCTCAGCCGATTTGGGACCATACCTGATTGAAGACCAAGAGCAAGGACGGGAATTAACAAAAACCGTTCTGCTTCAATAATTGATAGGCCTGGATGACGGCGCGGAAGCGTTCCTCCGAGCCGCGGTCGCCGCCATTGGCGTCGGGATGGTGCTTCTTGACCAGTTCCTTGTAGCGGCTCTTGATCTCAGAGGAGGTGGCGCTGGCATCAAGCCCCATCGTGTCGAAGGCCTTGGCTTCCAGGCTTTTCAGCTTGCGCTGCTCGGGAAAGCGCGGGCCGCTCCCCTTGGTGCCGTTGACGAAGCCGAAGGGATCGCGCACCCGGTAGGAGCCCGAGCGCATATCGGAGTGCAGCGGGCTGTTCTTGGCGGCCTTGTTGACGCCGACCGTCCAGGTCGGGCGATGCCCTGTTATCGCTTCCTTCTGGTAGCGCGCAATCTCGCCGTCGGAAAGGCCGGAGAAGTAGTTGTAGCCCTTGTTGTATTCCTTGACGTGCTCGAAGCAGAACAGGAAGAACTGTCCCTCGGCATTGCGTCCGACGGGAGCGCGATGCACGCCTTTTTTGTCGCAGCCATCCCACTGACAGGCAGGGGGTGCCTGTTCGGTTTCCTGCTCGCGTTTGCGGCGGGTGCGGATGCGGTCGAAATATTTGGAATCGAGTCTCATGACGGCGCTAATTATGGGCCTGCGAAGAGGCGACAACAAGAATTGACAAACCGGAATGTTGCTGGCTTGGTGGGAACCTTTTTCGCAAAGCAACGAGACCATGACACTGCAGACCCGCATCGAAGAAAAGCTGACCGCCGCGTTCGCGCCGGAGCGCCTCAGCGTCATCAACGAAAGCCATCTTCATGCGGGCCATCAGCCTGACATGACGGGCACCGGCGAGACCCATATCCGGGTGCGCATCGTATCCGCCAAGTTTGCCGGCATGCCGCGACTGGCGCGGCACCGTGCGATCACGGAGCTTCTGAAGCCAGAACTGGATGCCGGATTGCATGCACTCGCCGTCGAACCGGCAGCCCCTGGGGAGCCGGTGCGCTGGTAGGCGGCTGCGTGAATATAGGAACTGGGCGGCGCTCTCCCAAGAGCGCCGCAAAGACTTAGCGGATGAGAAGCGCCGTGCCGTAGAGCCCGAGCGCAAAGAAGGTATGCGCAACGAGATTGAGAACGCGCACCTTGTTCGGATTGGGCGTCTTGGAGGCCGCCACTCCGAGCCCCATGCCCGGCTGCATCAGGAACCAGCCGGCGCCGACGGTGACGATGGCGAAGATCCAGGCAGGCAGGAAAGTCGGCGTATCGAGCCAGGCGGAGCCGACGATCAGCACCAGCAGCAGACCGTAGATAATGCCGACGGCATAATGGCCAATCCAGCCGAGCGCCCGCTCGTGCCGATAGGGTTCGGCGGCATTGATGTCGTCGTGAAAGACGCGGCCCTTGGCCACTTCCCTGAACCAGCGCCCGGCCGGCGCCCAATTCGGCAGCCCGCCACCAGACGTGACGCCGTAGAGCACGGTCCAGATATCCATGAGCGCGGTCGCGCCGATACCGATGATCACAGAGCGCCAGATAATATCAAGCATGTGAAATCCCATCAAAAATGTGCCGCCGGCCCCCTCGGCCAGATCGGCGAAGGTCAGGCCGGCTTCGCCCCGTCCTCCTCGGCCGAGCGGATACGAAGCCTGGTGATACGGTTCTTCTCGCGCTTCATGACGATGAAGCGCTTCCCATGAAAGGTGAAGGCCTGGCGCTCTTCCGGAATGGTCATGGATTCGTGGATGACCAGACCAGCGATCGTCGTCGCCTCCTCATCGGGCAGGTGCCAGTCGAGCGCCCGGTTGAGATCGCGGATCGGCACCGTTCCGTCGACGACGATCGAGCCGTCGGCCTCCTGGCGCACGCCCTGCATCTCGATATCGTGCTCGTCGGAAATATCGCCGACAATCTCTTCCAGAATGTCCTCCAACGTCACGATGCCCTGCACCTCGCCATATTCGTCGACGACGACAGCAAAGTGCTGCTTGCGGCGCAGGAAGGCGTTGAGCTGGTTCTCGAGGCTGGTGCTATCGGGCACAAACCAGGGCTTCTGGGCGATCTTCGAAATGTCGAGATTCTCCGGCTCGACATTCGGCTCGGCAAGCGCCCTCAGAAGATCCTTCGCATGAACAACGCCAATAATATTATCCGTCGTGCCACGCCAGAGCGGCATGCGGGTAAAGGGGCTTTCAAGGATTGTCCGTACGACGACCTCAGGCGGATCGTCGGCATTGATCGCCCGCATCGCGGTGCGGTGGACCATGATGTCGGAGAGCTCGAGTTCGCCGAGATCAAGGACGCCGCCCAGACGGTCGCGGTCCGCCTTCACCACCGATCCTTCGCGATGCAGCAGATCGACGGCGCCGCGCAGTTCTTCGTGCGCGGAGAGCATCGAGACTTCGCGCGAGAGATTGATGCCGAAGAGCGACAGTATCCGGCGAACGATCGCATTCACAAAGGACGAAACCGGACCGACGACGGCGACAAACATCTTGACTGCAGGAGCCGTGTTCAGCGCAAACCGATCGGGGGTGGAAATCGCCCAGCTCTTCGGCAGCACTTCGGCGAAGATGACCAGGATGACGGTCATCGCCAAGGTGGCGAGCGCCACGCCGGAATTGCCGAAGACGCCAAGAAACAGGCTGGTCGCCAGCGACGAGGACAGGATGTTGGCGAGGTTGTTGCCGATGAGCAGCGCGCCGATCAGTCGGTCGCGGCGTTCGATAAGCTGACGCACGATCCCCGCACGTTGCTCGCCGTTGGCTTCGAGCGTGTGGATGCGGCTGCGGGAGACGGCGGTCAGCGCGGTCTCCGAGCCGGAGAAGAACGCCGACATGAGGACGAGGGCCACGATAGAGACAATTTCCGGCCAGTATGCGGAAAAAAATGCCAACGTGCCGTCGAGGGTCATCGCGGGTGTTTCTCCTTGAGGAAGCTCAGCACTTCCGACGCAGGTACGTCATCGGCGACGAAGGACTGCCCGATGCCGCGGGTCAGGATGAAGGTCAGCTTGCCGCCCTTCACCTTCTTGTCCTGGGCAATCGTGTCCATCAGCATTTCGGCCGGCGGCAGCGCTCCCGGAATTTCCGACATGCGGGTGGGCAGGCCGACGGCCTTCAGGTGGGTTTCGACACGGCGGGCGTCATCCGTGCTTGCCAGGTTCATGCGCGCCGAGAACTCGTGCGCCAGAACCATGCCGATCGAAACACCTTCGCCATGAACGAGGCGAGCGCTGTCATAGGCGGTCGCAGCCTCCAGCGCGTGGCCGAAGGTGTGGCCGAGATTGAGGAGGGCGCGTTGTCCAGTTTCGCGCTCGTCGGCAACGACGACATCCGACTTTGCCTGACAGCTGGTGGCAATCGCCTCGATGCGCGCGGCACCGCCGGCAAAGACTGCCTGCCAGTTGGCTTCCAGCCAGGAGAAGAAATCAGGCTTGTCGATCAGTCCGTATTTCGCGACCTCGGCGTAGCCGGCGCGAAACTCGCGAGCGCTCAGCGAATTCAGGACATCGGTATCGGCGAGCACCAGATCCGGCTGATGAAAAACGCCGATCAGGTTCTTGCCGTGGCGGCTGTTGATACCCGTCTTGCCGCCGACCGAGGAATCGACCTGCGACAGCAGCGAGGTCGGAACCTGCACGAAACGCACGCCGCGGCGCACGATGCCCGCCGCAAAGCCCGTGAGGTCGCCGATAACGCCGCCGCCAAGGGCGATCACGTAGTCGTTGCGCTCGATCCGCGCTTCGAGGACCTTGTCGCAAACGGTCATCAGGTGCTCGAAGCTCTTGGTCTTCTCGCCCGCCGGAAGCACGAGGGTGGCAGACGCGATGCCCGCCGCCTCGAGGCTTTGAACCAGCGCATCCAGATAGAGCGGCGCCACATGTGCGTCGGTGATGACAGCCGCCTTGCGGCCCTTCAGGCGCGAGGCGATCTCAGTACCGGCGCGTGCGATCAGGCCCGGCCCGATCAGGATATCGTAGGCGCGCTCTCCGAGCGGTACGTGAACCTTGCGTTCGGAGGCGGAGGCATCAGCATTCATCAGGCTGCACTTTCGGTTCGGGCGTCGATCACGGCTTTGAGTACTTCTTCCGCCATCAGTTCCTTGCGCACATCGCGCGAGAGGACGGTGAGGTCGGCGAGCTCGTAGATCGGATAACGCGCATTCATCAAGTTTTCGAGGGTCTGCTTGGGATTCTCGGTCTTGAGCAACGGCCGCGTGTCACGCTTGTTGACCCGCTCCCAGAGAACGTCGAGGTCGGCCTTCAGCCAGACGGAGACGCCGCCCTTCTTGATATGCTTGCGCGTCCGGTCGTTGATGAAGGCGCCGCCGCCGGTAGAGACCACCCGCGGACCATTCTTCAACAGGCGTTTCATGACGCGGGTTTCGAGCGCCCGGAATTCTTCTTCGCCATAGGCCGCGAAGAGCTCACCGATGGACATGCGGGAGACCCTCTCGATCTCGGCGTCGCTATCGACGAAAGGGATGCCGAGCTGATGCGCGACGATCCGGCCGACGGAGGACTTGCCCGCGCCCATCAATCCGACGAGGATCAGGTTACGAGAACCGAGCGCAGCACGAGCCCTGTCTTTCAAGCTTTCGGCAACGGTCAGAACTGGGTCGCTCATTGGTCCATTCACACTTTGTTTGCGAACGGTATCGACAAATGCAGGTGTAGCGTCAAGTCGCGGGCAAGGGAAACGTGGTCCAAATGCGCCTTCTTGCACTTGCAAACATGCTTCTTCATAAAGAAGCAGAGCCATGGAGTCGCTGAATGCCAAGTCTGTTCCGTTTTCTCGCCATATTGGCGATCATCGCCGGTGCGATATACGGAACGATGTGGGCATTGGTTGCTTTTGTCGAGCCACAGGAGCGCGACGTGACGATCCGCCTTCCGTCCGAGCGGGTCAATCCTCCGGCCACCGGCGCCATCAACCCGTCCAAGAAGTGAGACAATGAAGGATCTCGGCTGGGTTCACGTCGAAGCCTTTCTGGAAATGATGAGCGCGGAGCGGGGCGCTGCGGCCAATACACTCTCTTCCTATGAGCGGGATCTTGACGATCTGCACGGTTTCCTGAACGGCAAGGGAGTGCGCCTGCTGGAGGCGGCGTCGGCCGATCTTTCGGCCTACCTGTCTTCCCTTGCCGCCCAAGGCTTCAAGCCTTCCTCGCAGGCGCGGCGACTGGCGGCGATGCGCCAGTTTTATAAGTTCCTTTACGCCGAGGGTCTGCGCACCGACGATCCGACCGGCGTTCTCGATGCGCCGAAGAAAGGCCGGGCTCTGCCGAAAACGATGGGGGTCGACGAAGTTGGCCGGTTGCTCGAGCAGGCGGAAACCGAAGCGCAGGATTCCGCGCCCGGACAGTTGCAGCGCCTTCGCATGCTGGCCCTGCTCGAACTGCTCTACGCAACGGGGATGCGCGTCAGCGAACTCGTCTCGCTTCCGGCCCGCGTGCTCGACCAGGACGGACGCTTCCTGATGATCCGCGGCAAGGGCAACAAGGAACGGCTTGTGCCGCTATCGCAGTCGGCGATCGTGGCGCTCAAGCTCTACGGCCGTATGCTCGCCGCTGAAAACGACGCCGCCAAAGTGCCGCAGGAAAGCCCTTGGCTGTTTCCCGCAGCGTCCAAGGAGGGCTATCTGCCGCGTCAGGTTTTCGCGCGTGATTTGAAAAATCTTGCGATCCGGGCAGGTCTTACCCCATCTATGATCTCGCCGCATGTCATGCGGCATGCATTTGCAAGTCATCTTCTCGCCAATGGCGCGGATCTTCGCGTCGTTCAGGAACTGCTCGGCCACTCGGACATTTCAACCACGCAAATCTATACGCATGTGTTGGAGGAACGGCTTCAACAACTGGTCCAAACGCACCACCCCCTTGCCAAACAGGCCAAAAAGCAGGAATAGGACCGGCGACAAAGGGCGAGCTCATCAAACTAGCCCCGGCAAAGGAACGGAAACGCACCTCATGCACAACTATCTCGACTTCGAAAAGCCGATCTCCGACCTCGAAGGCAAGATCATCGAACTGAAGAAGCTCGCCACGGAAGACGAGAGCATCGACACGTCAGATGAAATCGGCAGGCTCGAAGTTCGCGTTCGCGAAGCGATGGTCGACATCTACTCGAAGCTCAACGCCTGGCAGAAGACGCAGGTTGCGCGCCATCCGCAGCGACCGCATTTCGTCGACTATGCCAAGACGCTGTTTCAGGAATTCACGCCGCTTGCCGGCGACCGCAAGTTCTCCGAAGATGCCGCAATCCAGGCAGGCCTTGCCCGCTTCCGCGGCCAGCCCGTCGCCGTTCTCGGCCAGGAAAAGGGCAACGACACGAAGAGCCGCCTGAAGCACAATTTCGGCAGCGCCCGCCCCGAAGGCTATCGCAAGGCGATCCGCGTTCTCGAGATGGCTGACCGCTTCGGCCTTCCTGTTATCACGCTCGTTGACACGGCAGGCGCCTATCCGGGCGTCGGCGCCGAAGAGCGTGGCCAGGCCGAAGCCATCGCCCGCTCGACGGAAATGTGTCTCTCTGTGAAGGTACCGATCGTTTCCGTCGTCATCGGCGAAGGCGGCTCGGGCGGCGCGATCGCGATCGCCACCGGCAACCGCGTCTACATGCTGGAGCATGCGATCTACAGCGTCATCTCGCCGGAAGGTGCAGCCTCGATCCTCTGGCGCGATTCCGCCCGCGCCAAGGAAGCCGCCACCAACATGAAGATCACGTCCGAGGACCTGAAGGCGCTCGGCATCATCGACGGCGTCATCAGCGAGCCGCTCGGCGGCGCGCATCGCGATCCGGACAGCGTGATCGCCACGACCGGTGATGTCATTGCCAAAGCTCTGGGCGAGCTTTCCAACCGCACCGGCGAGCAGCTTCGCAACGAGCGTCGGCAGAAATTCCTCAACATGGGCCGCAATTTGTAGTGCACAAACGCGCGGCTGCGCCGTGAATGAGGCCAAACCTTGGCCACAATAATGTTATCAATAACATTACTACTTGCGGGGGACGCGAGCGCGCTTCATAGGCTGCTAAGAGTTTGTGAACCATAGTCAGCCTATGATTCGCTCCGCGTGCCGGGGCCGGGTTGCATACTGTTGATGGGCTTTTTTGAATGCGCATTCGTCATTTTGCATATGTTTCCCTGATGGCGCTGGCTTTGGCCGGCTGCAACGATGCATTGGAAACCGCCCAGGTCGATCTTTCCAGCGTCAAGAACAAGGTCGAGCAGCCATTGCCGCCACGCATCCTGTCCGAGATGTCGGCCAAGAGCATGCAGCGCAACTCGCCGATCATGATCCGCATCTTCAAGGAAGAAGGCGCGCTGGAGATCTGGAAGGCGAAAACCGACAATCGCTTCGACAAGATCGCCGACTACAAGATCTGCGCCTGGTCTGGCCGCCTCGGCCCGAAGGTAAAAGAGGGCGACCGGCAGGCCCCGGAAGGCTTCTACAACCTGACGCGCGCCAATCTCAATCCGAACTCCAAATACTACCTCGCGATCAACACCGGCTTTCCGAACCGCTATGACGCTGTGAACGGCCACAATGGCACCAACCTGATGATTCACGGCGCCTGCTCTTCGTCGGGCTGCTACTCGATGACCGACCAGCAGGTACTGGAGATCTACGCCTTTGCCCGTGACGCCTTTGCCGGCGGCCAGTCGACAGTGCAGCTTCAGGCCTTCCCCTTCCGCATGACCGCGGAAAACATGGTGCGCCATCGCCTGAACCCGAACATCGAGTTCTGGAACATGCTGAAGGTCGGCTACGACAATTTCGAGGTCACCAAGCGTCCTCCCGAGGTGAATTTCTGCGAGAAGAAATACGTCTTCAACCAGCAGTCAACCGACAATGGCGAGTTCAATCCGGCCGGCAAGTGCCCGGCAATGTCGACGCCGCCGGCGCTGACCGCCGCGCTTGCCTCCTACGGCAAGACCTACGATGCCGACTACGCCAAGGCCATGAAGAAGTATGATGGCATGGCCTGGTACGACCCGAGCGAGGCGGAGCGCAAGGCCGTGGTCGCTAAGCTGCGAAAGGGTCGCGAACTGGCCTATGCACCGACCGGCACCTCGCTGGAGGCGGGCAAGATGGTCAAGGTCGCGGACCTCGAAGAGATGATGGCGAGCAAGACCGCGTCCGCGGTTGCCGCAAATGCGGCGCCCAATGCTACGCCGGCATCCTCCGAAGCAAAGGAAATTGCCGTCGCCGCTGCCGTTCCGGCTCAGGTTCCGATCCCAACGCCGAGCCCGCTGGCATTCGCGCCGGTACAACAGCCCGAACCGGTGGAAGTCGCCTCGAAGAAGCCGTTCTGGAAATTCTGGGGCAGGGACTGACGGCGTGAGCGCCATCCTCTATGACCTACGCGGGCTAAAGTGCCCGCTTCCCGTGCTGAAGACCCGCCGCAAGATGTCCTCCCTTCCGAGCGGCTCACTGATCCGCGTCGAAACGACAGATCCGCTCGCTGGCATCGACATCCCTCATTTCTGCAACGAAGACGGCCACGAACTGATCGAGGCTGAGACGACGGAAGGCGGCCACCGCTTCCTCATCCGCAAGCGATAGATTAAAATCGCATTCCCGGCACGGCAAGCGGATTGTCGTGCAGCGCGGTGCGATCCGGCGTGTCGATGCGCGGCTTGCCGAGAAACGCGTCGAACAGATCCTTGACGAAGGCTTCCGGCAGATCCTTGGTGATCAGCACCATGCGCGTGCGCCTGTCCTGAGGGTCGGGCCATGCGGGCAGGCGCGATGGCTGATGGAAGATGCTCTGCACGCCGTGAAGCACCAGCGGCCGATCCGGGCGGTCCGAGACCGCGACGATCGCCTTCATCCGCAGCAGCTTGTCGCCATGCGCCGAACGCAAGAGATCGATGAACATGTCGAGCGCCATCGGGTCGATCGGCTTGTCCTCGACGATCGAGAAGGACCGGATCGATGCATCGTGGCGGTTCACATCATGTGGGTCCTGGTGATCGTTCCCGTGATGATGATGGTGATGGTCGTCAGCACCATGGTGATGATGGTCATGCTGGTGATGCGCCTCATGCGCATCCTCATCCCGCAGCCAGCGTCCGACGTCGGCAATCTTGTTTGTCGGATCGTAGAGGCCGTTGACGAGCACACTGACCTGCCCTGCTTCGGCGCTGTCGGCATCCATCAATGCGGCACGCGGATTGAGCGCATCGAGACGCGCCTCCAGTGCTTCCAACACGTCTGGCGAAGCCATTGTCCGCTTGGAGAGAATCAGCCGATCGGCAACCGCGGCCTGCTTCACCGCTTCCTCGTGATTGTCGAGGGTCTGCGAGCCGTTGACTGCATCGACCACCGTCACGATGCCATCGAGGTCGAAATTGGTGGCGATGATGGGGTTGCCCATGATCGCCTGCATGACCGGTGCCGGATCAGCAAGGCCGGTCGTCTCGATCACGACGCGCTTCACCGGCTTGACGCGGCCCGTCTGTACCGCGTCCATCAGATTTGCGAGGGTATCGACGAGCTCTCCGCGCACCGTGCAGCATAGGCAGCCGTCCGACAGTTCGATGATCGCATCGCCCGAGCTTTCCACCAGTAGATGATCGATGCCGACATCACCGAACTCGTTGATGATCACGGCGGCGTCCTTCATCGCCGGATCCTTGAGGATCCGGTTCAGCAAGGTGGATTTGCCGGCGCCAAGAAAGCCGGTCAGGATGGTGACCGGTATCCGATCGGAAACAGCGCTCATGTCAAAGTGGCCTCAGAAAGTGGTCGGGCGTGGCAGCGGAACCGGGACCTTGGCAATCGTTCCCGCGGTATCCGCGGTCGCCAACTTGTCCGGCTGCGGTTCGTTCTGGCCCGGGATCAGTCCTGCGAAGACGAAGTTGGGGTCGTGGTCCATTTCCTGGATATAGGGAGACTGAACCTTCATGCGGCCCACTTCGTCGCGCGTTTCGCTGCGGACCTTGGCACCCTTGGCGCTGCAGATATCGGCGGTAATATCGGCGACCTGATCCTGACCCGGGCCATAGGGCCGTAATGAACTGAGCGTATCGGGCGCGGCAAACTGCGAAGTGAAGCCCTTTTGCAGCAGGTCGGCGGAGGCATCCGCCCGCGCCGCAAGACTGTCCGTGCCGAGCACGACAGAGATCAAGGTACGGCCGTTGCGCGTCGCCGAACCGATCTGGTTGAAGCCCGAGGCGCAGATGAAGCCGGTTTTCATGCCATCGGCGCCGGCAAAACGACCGATCAGCACGTTGATGCTCGGCACGTTCTTGGTGCCCGTCGTGATGCCTTCAAGCGAGAAGTATCCGGCGTATTGCGGGAACTCGCGACGAAGCGCCACGGAAAGGACCGCAAGATCGCGCGCCGTCGTATACTGGCCCTTGCCGGGCAGGCCGTTCGGATTGACGAAATGCGAGTCGGTCATGCCGAGCTTCGCCGCCTCGGCGTTCATCTTCAGCACAAAGGCTTCCTGCGTTCCGCCGACGGCCTCGGCAACGGCAACCGCAATGTCGTTTGCCGACTTGACCATCAGGATCTTCAGCGCGCTGTCGAGCGTCAGCTTCTGTCCCGGCTTGAAATACATCTTTGCCGGCGGCTGGGCTGCCGCCCGCTTGCTCATGACGATGGGGGTATCGAGGCTGATCTGGCCGGCGCGAACCGCGTCGAAAACCGTATAGACGGTCATGAGCTTGGTGAGCGAAGCCGGATACCATTTGCGGAAGGCTTCCTCGTGCTCCAGCACGCGGCCGCTCTGCACATCCACCAGAATATGCGGATTCGCATAGGCCTGAGCGGAGGCCGAGAGCGCGATGGCGGCTGCGGAAGCTACGATTGAAAGCGGCCGCAAGGCGGCAAGCAAACGGTTCTGGCGCGTCAACACGGTTCGTCCTTAAAGATGTCCGGAAGTCTCGAAAGTTTCCCCTATTTAACGTATATGGCCATGACATGGCAAAGGGCCTTGATTAAGTTATTTCTGCGGCATCGTGTCCTTGCGACCCGATCCCGTCCCCGTTTCGATTTCACGACAGGAAGCTGACATGCCGATTTTGAACAGAGCCGCCGAACTTCAAGACGAGGTGACAGAGTGGCGCCGGCATATCCATGCACGCCCCGAACTTCTTTTTGCGGTCGAGAACACCGCCGCCTTCGTGGCTGAAAAACTCAAGGAATTCGGCGTCGACGAGATCGTCACCGGCATCGGCAGGACCGGCGTCGTCGGTCTGATCAAAGGCAAGGGCGAGGGCGGGCGCACCATCGGTTTGCGCGCCGACATGGACGCGTTACCGCTTACCGAAATCAGCGGCAAGCCCTGGGCTTCCACGACACCTGGCAAGATGCATGCCTGCGGTCACGACGGCCATACGGCCATGCTGCTCGGCGCGGCCAAGTATCTGGCCGAGACGCGCAACTTCAACGGCAACATCGCGGTCATCTTCCAGCCCGCGGAAGAAGGCGGCGGCGGTGGCAACCTGATGGTCAAGGACGGCATGATGGAGCGCTTCGGCATCGAAGAGGTCTACGGCATGCACAATCTGCCGGGTCTTCCTGTCGGGCACTTTGCCATCCGTAGCGGCGCGATCATGGCCGCCACCGACGAATTCACCATCGCCATCAAGGGCCGCGGCGGCCATGCGGCCCAGCCGCACCGCACGATCGACCCGATCGCCATCGGCGCTCAGATCGTCAGCAATCTGCAGCTGATTGCCTCCCGCAATGTCGATCCGCTGCGTTCGGTCGTCGTCTCGGTCACCAAGTTCAACGCGGGCTTCGCCCACAACGTCATCCCGAACGACGCGACGATCGCCGGCACCGTGCGCACGCTCAATGAGGAGGTGCGTAACCTCGCCGAAACCCGCCTGAAGCAGGTCGTCAACGGCCTCGTTGCCGCCCACGGCGCAGAGGTTGATATCGACTTCAACCGGAATTATCCCGTCACCTTCAACCACGCGACGGAAACCGGCCACGCCGTCCGCATCGCCGGCGAGATTGCTGGCGCAGGCAACGTCAATGCGGAGATCGACCCGATGATGGGCGGCGAGGATTTCTCCTACATGCTGAACGCCCGTCCCGGCGCCTTCATCTTCATCGGCAACGGAGACACGGCCGGCCTGCACAACCCCGCCTACGATTTCAACGACGAAACCATCGCCCACGGCATTTCCTACTGGGTGCGGCTCGCCGAACAGCGCCTCGGCGCCTGAAATCTGACGTCAGTTACACATGCAAAAGAGCTTGGCTTCCGGCCAAGCCTTTTGTATGCATGACGCTCAAGTGGTCCCGTAGCTCAGCAGGATAGAGCATCAGATTCCTAATCTGAGGGTCACGCGTTCGAATCGCGTCGGGATCACCATTATTTCAGTAACCGTGTCGTACTGCACGCTTCCGCTCTGAGTTCAGGGCAACGGAACCGGCGCGTCGCCGAGCGTTCGCAGATATGCGATCACGTTCAGTCGATCAGTTTCATCAGGCGCTCCACGAATCTCCATGTTTACGCCTGGGGTTGTGAGGGTTGGACCGGCGAGAAAAATGTGAGGTCCTCGAACTTCCAAGTCCCCTCCCACGCCAACAGGGTCTGGGAGTAGCGGTTGAAATTCGCCGATGCCTTGTCGCGCCCGACAACCTTCCAGAGGTTCGGCCACCTGGTGGACCCGCTCTGCGCCTTTGTTGCATGGCACGTGGCGCAGTTGGAGACAAAGAACGCCGCGCCCTTTGTCGGATCACCGTTGGCCAGCTTGGCGGAAATCGGCTCGGGTTTTTGAATAATGACGCCATGAGCCAACACGTAGTCTGCGATCTCGGAGTGGTTGTCGCGCCTTGCAAGGTGGTAGGGCGTGATGATGGCCGGCAGACGAGCCGGATCTCCCCCGCACCCATGTGGCGTTGACGTCTGCGCCAGCTTCAACAAGCACTTTGACGCAATCGAGACAACGGTTCGCCACAGCGATGTGCAGCATTCGCTCACCCCTCGCCGCGGTATTGGGATCAGCACCATGCGCCAAGAGCACTCGCATGAGAACGACGGAGTTGTTCAGGACGGCACCGGTGATCGGCAGACCGATCGCCGACTCCTTGTTCACGTTGGCGCCGCGCTTGATCAGCAACTCTGCCGCTTCGGGATGTTCGCTACGAATGGCCAGGAAAGAGGATTGGCTCCCTTTGTCCTGCTCTTCGATGTCAGCCCCGGCGTCGAGGGCGGCCGCGATGGCAGTCGGGCCGCCGCTCTTCACCGCCTCGTGAAGTGGGCGGCCTTGCGTAGCCCACGCATCGGTCTTCCCCTCCGCCAACACGATGATCGCGAAGTATATACCCCGATCCCCCACCCGAATAGCTCGATCTGCCTTGCCGGCGGTCACGCGCGCCTTCTCGACCCACTGGGCGGCAATCATTTCCACGTGCCAGCGAGGTAGTCAGGCGATGAGGAGAGAAACGCTTTTGGTCTCCGACTACCTAAAGCCGTGACAAAAAACCTTCCAACTCCTCCGCATCGACAGACACGCGATGCCGTTCCTCCGGATAGGCGCCGCTGGCGATGTCGGTAGCGTATTCGCGGAATGCCGCGATCCGTTCAGCCTGGATGCGGTCATATTCGGCCGCCAGGTTGCGATAGACCTTGGCATGGCGCGGATATTTCCCGCGGTTTAGGCCGAGCACGTCCTCGGAGAAGAGATACTGGGCGTCGCATCCGCTGCCGGCGCCCATGGAGATCATGAGCATGGAGGTGTGTTCAGAAATCGCTGCCGCTACCTCGGCCGGCACGACCTCGATCTCCGCGCTGAAGGCACCCGCGGCCTCCAGATCCTTCACTTGCTTGTAGACAAGAGCCGCCGTTTCGGCCGTCTTGCCGACCGCGCGAAAGCCGCCCGTCCATGTGGCATGCGACGGGATAAGCCCCGTGTGTCCGCAGACCGGAATATGCTCGTCGCGCAGCCGCCGGATCGTCTGCAGGCTGGCGGCGCAATAGAAGGCATCGGCCGAGGCCGCCCGCATCTTTACCGCCGAGCGCAGGATCTCATCGGTGGTGGCGCCGCTCTGGCCGTATTCGCCACCCGGAATGGCAAAACGCCCCGGGGCGGCATCGCGGAACCGCGGATCGAAAAGAAGTTCCGGCGGCACGGAAATCAGGTCGATGCCGGCAGCCTCGGCCGCTTCCGCCTCTTCGAGCGACACGACGCGCAGCATGCTGAGTTGCCGCTTGCCCTTCATCGCTAGGAGGTCATGCACAGTCGGTCGCAGTTGTTTGCCCATCGCCGATACCTTGAGAATGCGGCAGCCAGTCAGGCGGCCAGGAGGGATTTCAGTTTGACGCTGCTTGCGACAAGCGCTGCCGGATCCGGATGCGCGCGCGCCGCAATCAGCATTTCGGCAAGCCGGATATCGCGCGCGACCACGTTGCCGCGACCGATGCCGCTGGCCGCAAGCAGCCTGCCGGCTTCATCGAGATGAAAGAGAATGAAAGCGCCGTCGCCGAGGTCGCGGCGCAAATGCTGAACGGCGCCCTCCGCGAGGCCGACGATCTGCAGCGTTACGTCATACTGATCGGACCAGAACCAGGGAACGGCGGAAACGGATGTGCCAAGCCCCATCATGTTGGCGGCGGCCAATGCTCCCTGTTCCTGGGCATTCCGCCAGGATTCGAGCCGCACACGCCGGCCGCCATAGATCGCGAGGGGGAAGGAGCAGCAGTCGCCGGCTGCGTAGATGTCAGGCGCCGAGGTGCGCAGGAATTCATCGACGGCAATCCCATTGTCGATTGTGAGACCGGCCCGCGCGGCAAGCTCCGTATTGGGAGTGGCGCCGATTCCGATAAGCACGAGGTCCGCGCCGATCATATTGCCGTCGGACAGGTGGACAACGGCCTTTTCGTCGTCTTCCGCAATGGCTGTTATAGCCACCCCGCAGCGGATATCGACGCCCTCGAGCGAATGCCGTTCGCAGATCACCCCGGCAACTTCCTCCGGGACGCCGCGCTTCAGCACGCGTTCCAGGCCCTCGAGGACCGTTACGGAAGTTCCGAGCGCACGCGCCGTCGCGGCAAGCTCCAGGCCGATAAAGCCGCCGCCGATGATGACAATATGCTTTCCGGGCACCATTGCCCTGCGAAGTGCCACCGCATCGGCATGGGTGCGCAGCGAGCAGATATGCTTGCTGTCCTCGGCAATATCAGGAAGCACCCGCGCACGGGCGCCGGTCGCGAGCAACAGCTTGTCATAGGCAATGGTAGAGCCATCGGAAAGCGTAACGGACTTTGCTTGACGGTCGAGATCCTGAACCGTCAGGCCGGTCAGCAGACTGATGCCGCCTGCGGCATATCTCTCCAGTTCGGCGATGAATTTCGGTTCCTCAGTCCCTTGGTCGGACGCCTTCGAAAGCGGCGGCCGCTCGTACGGCGCGAGCGCCTCGCTTCCAATCAGCGTGATCTCGCCGTCAAATCCCTTTTCGCGGAGGGCAAATGCCGCGCGGGCGCCGCATTCCCCTGCCCCGATGATCACGAAATGGGTCATGACAGCCTCCTCAGATCGAGATGAAGACAGCGCCGTCTTCGACCTTCACGGGATAGGTGCCGAGGTTGACGCAAACCGGCGCTCCCTTCGCCTGCCCCGTTTTGTAGTTGAAACGGCCATTGTGCTTGGGACATTCGATGATCTCGTCCATGACCAGGCCGTCGGCCAGATGGACCTGCTCGTGCGTGCACAATCCGTCCGTTGCAAAGAATTCATCGTCGGGGCTGCGATAAACCGCGAACGTCCTGCCCTGGTGATCGAACCGCATCACGTCCTCTTCGTCGATGTCCTCGACGGCACAGACCTCGATCCAATTTCCGCTCATCTCGTCCTCCCAGGCTTATGCTTGGCGTTGTTTATTGGGCAGCCGGCGCAAGCTCGGCGTGGAATTCCTCGCGATAGGGACGCGCCGTCGCCGGCAGTTCGCGCTTCAGGAAATAGTCCTCATTGCGCAGCTGGCGCAGGAATGCCGGGAGCATCTCGCGATAGCCGGACCAGATCGACGGGTTTGCCGCCGGCAGGTCGTGCTTGATCATCGCATGCAGGCGCGGCAGCGCATGGTAGGGCACCATCGGGAACATGTGGTGCTCGACGTGATAGTTCATGTTCCAGTAGATGAAGCGGCTGATGGGGTTCATGTGAACCGTGCGGCTGTTCAGACGATGGTCGATGACATTGTCCGCGAGGCCCCCATGCTGCAACAGTCCGGTCAGCACATGATGCCACGCGCCATAGAGCCTGGGCAGGCCAATCAGCACCAGCGGCAGGATGGAGCCCATCGCAATCGCAACGGCGATCGTCGCGACATAGATGGCAAGCCAGATGCGGGCGATAAATATCGCGCGGGGCTGTTCCATCTCGGGGATGAAGGTCTTCTCCTCTACGCCGATGACGCCGACGGCATTGCGCAGCATGTCGACCATCGCGTGCCAGACATCGAGAATGCCGAAGAAGTTCAGGATCAGCCGCAGCAGATCCGGCGGACGCATTACCGCAATTTCGGGATCGCGGCCGACGATGACAGTGTCGGTATGATGGCGCGTATGGCTCCAGCGCCAGGTCACCGGATTGCGCATGATCATGAAGCAGGCGATCTGATAGACCGCGTCGTTCATCCAGCGCGTCTTGAAGGCCGTGCCGTGACCACACTCGTGCCAGCGGCTATCCGATGCCGAACCGTAAAGCACCCCATATGCCAGAAAGAAGGGCACGCAGAGCCACGAGCCCCAGAAGTAGACGCCAAGTCCGCCAAGGAGGATCATTGCGCCCAGCCAGATGATCGTGTCAAGGATAGCCGGAGCGTCGGAGCGCTGCATCAGCGCTTTCATGTCCTTGCGCGCAACCTCGGTGTGATACCACTCGGCGGCGGCCAATCCCATGTCAACGGCTGTGCGGCCGCTTTCACCGAGCAGGCTGTAGTCCCGCTTCCTCGTCTGATCAGCCATCTCAACCTCCCGCATGCCATCCCTCCCGGCCTATGCAGACGAGAATATGTTGACTTTCATCAAGCGACAATGCAGCCTTGATGTATTCTATCAAAAGACATCATTGCGACCACATCACAATGATGGATTCTTGCAAGGACCGAATGGTGAAGCGACCGACAATACAGGATCTGGCGAATGCTTCGGGCGTCAGCGTCGCGACGGTCGATCGTGTGCTGAACGGCCGGCATCGGGTTAGGGAGGAGACGGCACGGCGGGTCTATAACGCGGCGGCCTCTATCGGCTACCATGCGGTCGGCTTGCTCCGGCAACGGGTATTCCAGGACCTCCCGCATCATCGGCTGGGCTTTCTTCTGCAGCGTCCGACGCAGTCGTTCTACCAAACGCTCGCCAGGGAAATCGAGCAAGCGGCGCATGCCAACACATCGTCTCGCATAACCGCCCAGATCGAATATGCGACGGCGTCCACGCCTGCTGCGATCATTGAAAAGCTGAAGCTTCTCGCCAGCCGCAACCAGGCGATCGCATTGGTCGGTCCGGACTATCCGGCCGTCGCGGCCGAGGTTGAAGATCTGAAGGCCAGGGGCATTCCTGCCTTTTCCATTCTGTCCGATCTCGCCAGTGGCGTGCGACAGGGTTATATCGGGCTGAACAATCGAAAGGTCGGCCGCACGGCCGCCTGGATGATCGCAAAGGCTGCCAAGAAACCCGGCAAGGTCGCCTGCTTCGTCGGTAGCCACCGCTATCATGGACATGAACTGCGCGAGATCGGCTTCCGCTCTTATTTTCGAGAGAACGCCCCGGATTTCGAGGTTCTCGAGACGCTGATCAACCTCGAAACCCCTGAAATAACGCACGAAGCCACCATCAATCTCCTCAAGCAGCACCCTGATCTCGTCGGCTTCTATGTCTGCGGCGGCGGCATGGAAGGCGCGATCTCCGCCGTTCGCGAAGAAGGTCTCGCCGGCAAGCTTGTCGTCGTCGTCAACGAACTGACGCCGGACTCGCGCTCGGCACTCGCCGACGACGTGGTGACCATGGCGATCGCGACGCCCGTCAGGAACCTCTGCACCGAGCTGATCACATTGATGACAACCTCGATAGGATCAGAGGACGACGCGGTCCCGGGTCAATCGTTCCTGCCCTTCGATATCTACACCTCGGAGAACATCTAGCCCTGCCGGCGACCCGTCCTCCGCCTTAGCGCCGTGCGGCCCAGGACAATCCGCGTCGAAGAATGAGGCGCATATAGGGGTGGTCGAACTCGCTCGCGACATGGCCGAGAGCGGAATAGAACACACGCCCCTGCCCGAACTGGCGCTTGAAGGCAACGGGCATTGTCACGTTGCGGGCGGCCGAATCATACTCTCCGGAAAAGCGCGTCGTCGCCAGGATTTCGACCGACGGATCGTAGTGGAGGTAGTACTGCTCGGACCGATAGTCGAAGTCGGGAATCCCCTCCATCACAGGATCATGCTGACGGGTCACGTTGACGCGGAAATCGATGATGTTGCCGGGATGGGAGACCCATGTTACCCCGGAGACATACCGGAACGGTGCGCTCTCCTTGAATGAAGTCGCCAGCGCGCCGTGATGCCCCCCGAGGCCGAGACCGCCGCGCACAGCCTCCACCAGCGCGTCTGCGTGCGCCTTCTCGATTTTCTCGCCGGTAACTACAGGCACGAGCAGATCGGCGCCCGCGATCACAGCTGACCCGAAGATGCCAAGGTCGCCGGTCACCTCGACGGCAAAGCCATCCTCGCGCAACAGGTCCGCGACGCGGTGGGCGCACGCTTCAGGCTCGTGGCCGCTCCAACCGCCCCAGACGATGATCGCTTTGCGCATAAGCACTCCCTTGCCGAACACATTGGGCCGCCGAGAGCGGCCAGATCTTCTTTACGACAAGACGGGTCGAGCAAGCCAGTGCAAGCCTTGCCGGACCATATTTTCTTCCGACTCTCGGAAGGCGGAACTTTCCGACCCGTTCTGCGTTTCGCGGAAAACGGAGGGAGTGCTCGCCATGCGTATGAAACTGACGTTGCTTGCATTCGCATATCTTGTCGTCAGCGGCCTGTTGCTGGCAACCACCTATAAATCGGCGGGACCGATCACGACGCCAAAGACAGATCGGGTCGCAGCCTTCCAGATGGAACGCTTCGCCGGCTGAGGGATAACTACGCTACCTTGATATCATTGCGCACGGGCCGCGTTCCCGCGAGAGCGCGCGCGACGGCGGTTGCACGCTCGATCTCGGCTGCCGTGGCAACCATGCCGGTCAGCACGACCTCACGACCTTCAAGCGTCACCTTCACATCAGCCGCATCAATCCCACCAGCGACAGCCAAGGCATTCGCTACGGCCTCCTCGAGCGCGGCATCCTGGTTAGCTCCAGTCTCGGGTTCGAAGGGTTCGCCATAGAACGTCGGTTGCTTGAAAACCATGTGCCTTCCTCCTGTCTCGATTACGAAACGCAGCAATTGGCCGATTGGTTTCGCGCCACCCTGTTAGACATGGCAAGGGAGGGCAACCGCCCTCTCCCGGATTCGCTGGATTTCTGCTGCGCCGCACACTTGCCGCTCATTTCAATCCCCTGTACAGCCAGAGCCAATGCAAGAGTTTTGGCGAAATCACCGATGATGGCAGGCGAAAGTGCGCCGAGGCGCCTCAGTATTTTTGGCTCAACCGGCTCGATCGGACAAAATACGCTCGACGTTATCGAGCAGTTGGGCGGTCGGGACTGCTATGAGATCTCCGTCGTAACGGGCAACGAGAACGTCCAGCTTTTGGCGCAGCAGGCGAAATCGTCAGGCGCCAAGCTTGCGGTCACCGCCAGCGACGGCAAATATCACTCGCTGAAGGAAGAACTGTCCGGCAGCGGCATTGCGGTTGCCGCCGGCGTATCGGGCCTGGCTGAGGCCGCCGACCTCGAGGCGGATTGGGTGATGGCCGCCATCGTCGGCACGGCCGGCCTCGCGCCGACACTGGCCGCCGCCCGCAAGGGCGCAACGATCGCGCTCGCCAACAAGGAATGCCTGGTGTCGGCCGGCGACTTGTTCGTCGATGCAGTGGCAAAGGGCGGCGGACGGCTGATCCCCGTCGACAGCGAACACAGCGCGATCTTTCAGTCTCTCGACGAAGACCAGCGGCACGCCGTCGAACGGATCATCCTGACGGCTTCGGGCGGTCCGTTCCGCACCTGGTCGCGCGCCGACATGGCGAATGTGACCGCTGCAACGGCGCGAGCGCACCCGAACTGGTCGATGGGACTGAAGATCTCGGTCGGAAGTGCCTCGATGTTCAACAAGGCGCTGGAGATGATCGAGGCGAAGCATCTCTTCGGCGTTCGCCCGGACCAGATCGAAGTGATCGTCCACCCGCAGTCGATCATTCACTCGATGGTCGGCTACACGGATGGATCGATCATCGCCCAGCTCGGCAGCCCCGATATGCGGACGGCGATCGGTTACGCGCTCGACTACCCGCGCCGACCAACACTGAACGTCGAGCGACTGGATTTCGCCAAGCTCTCGCGCCTCGACTTCGAGGCACCGGATGAACAGCGTTTCCCGGCGCTCAGGCTGGCGCGCACCGCGCTGGAACGCGGCGGCCTACAGGGCGCCATCATGAATGCGGCCGAGGAAATTGCGTTTCACGCGTTTGTCGAGGAACGGATCGGCTTCCTGTCCATGGCCGACATTGCCGAAGCGGTGATGGACAAGATGATCGCAACCGGCGAAGCGAAGACGATGGACGACGTCTTTGCCGCCGATACCGAAGCCCGCAGGCTCGCTGCCGAACTGGTAGCCCTCAGCGAAAAGGCCGCCTGACGGCGGCCCAATCTTTTCCCAAACAATGTACCTTTAGGCCACGTGCCGCGCCAGCGCGCAGCGCGCCCAGAGCGAATGCAGCGCTTCGACGAGATGTTCGATGTCGGCGTCGCTGTGCAGCGGCGTCGGGGTGATGCGCAGGCGCTCGGTCTTCTTCGGCACCGTCGGGTAGTTGATCGGCTGCACGTAGACACCGCAATTGTCGAGCAGCAGGTCGGAGATCCACTTGCACTTGGCGGCATCGCCAACCATGACCGGCACGATGTGGCTCGGGTTCGGCATGTGCGGAATGCCGCGCTGATCGAGCAGCGCCCTCAGCTTGCGGACACGATCCTGGTGGCGCGCGCGCTCGAASGGGCTGACCTTCAGATGCTGGATCGARGCAACCGCACCGGCAGCAAGGGCCGGCGGCAGCGCCGTCGTGAAGATGAAACCAGAGGCAAACGAGCGGATGAAGTCGCACAGCGCCGTCGAGGCGGCGATGTAGCCGCCCATGACGCCGAATGCCTTGCCGAGCGTGCCTTCGATGACCGTCAGGCGGTCCATCAGGCCCTCGCGCTCGGCAATGCCGCCGCCGCGCGGACCGTACATGCCGACGGCATGCACTTCGTCGAGATAGGTCATCGCGCCGTACTTGTCGGCGAGATCGCAGATCTCCTTGATCGGAGCGATGTCGCCATCCATCGAGTAGACCGATTCGAAGGCGATCAGCTTCGGCGCCTTCGGATCTGCTGCGGCCAGCTTGGCTTCGAGATCATGGATGTCGTTGTGCTTCCAGATCACCTTGTCGCACTTGGCGTAGCGAATGCCTTCAATCATCGACGCATGGTTCAGCGCGTCGGAGAAGATGATCAGGCCGGGGATCTTGGCGCCGAGCGTGCCGAGCGCYGCCCAGTTGGARACRTAGCCCGASGTGAAGATCAGYGMCGCTTCCTTGCCGTGCAGGTCGGCMAGCTCGCGCTCAAGCAGAACGTGGTAGTGGGTGGTGCCAGAGATATTCCGGGTGCCTCCCGCACCCGCGCCACAGTGATCGATGGCGTTCTTCATCGCCTCGATCACCTTCGGGTTCTGGCCCATGCCGAGATAGTCGTTGGAGCACCAGACCGTGACATCTCCGTCAAGTTGCTGAACATCTCGCAGGCTCCGTGAGGAAGCGCGGCAACATTTGGAACGCGCCATGCTGTCGCGCCTTTTGTGCTGCCGGTCGGGCTTCGTGCAATTGGGGCCCTGAAGGGGTCTTCAAATATTTTCGATCACTCCGGGTCGCTTCGAGATGTTTGACCAGGATCAATTATAGAGGCGCAATCAGGCGCTATGGCTCGTGGCATGAGTTCATATTCAAACGTCGCAAAATACGTCAGAGGCCTCGCGCAGCCCACCCGGTTCGTCGAAATGTCTGGTCGGGCAATCCCCGTTCTATCGGCACTGACGATGCTGTTCTTTCTGATTGGCCTTTACCTCGCCTTCAGTTCCGATGTGGACTACCAGCAAGGCGCGACTGTCAGAATAATGTATGTTCACGTTCCTTCGGCGTGGATGGCGATGCTGTGCTACACGGTCATGACGCTGAACGCCGTTGGATCGCTGGTCTGGCGACACCCTTTGGCAGACGTTTCAGCCCGCGTGGCAGCGCCTCTCGGCGCCGCGTTCACTTTCGTGTCCCTTGTCACTGGCGCGATCTGGGGTAAGCCGATGTGGGGGACCTGGTGGGTCTGGGACGCTCGGCTGACATCCATGTTCGTGCTGTTCATCATGTACCTTGGTATGCTGGCGATCAATCGCGCCGTTGACGAGCCGACGCGGGCTGCCCGCGTCTCCGCGGTTCTCATCATCGTCGGGTTCGTGAACATTCCGATCATCAAATTCTCGGTCGAGTGGTGGAACACACTCCACCAGCCCGCAAGTGTCCTGAGATTTGACGGGCCCGCTCTCGACATCGAATTTCTGCGACCGCTGCTGATCATGGGCCTCGCTTTCACCACGCTCTTTGCGACGCTTTACGTCGCATCGATACGAAACGAGATCTGGCGAAGAAAGCTGATCTCTCATTACAGGCTCGCAGCAAGGGCCGCGTCACAAAGGGATAGTTGAGATGACGCATCAGGAGTATGTTTTCGCCGCTTACGCGCTGGCCTTCTCGGTGATGTTTGCGATGGCGGCGAAGGTTTGGATTACCAGCCGAAGCTACCGCCGACAGGTCGAGGCGCTCGCGGTCGTGCGTCGCCGGCCAAATCGCGAAGAACGCTAGGATGCGGAGTTACCTCGTGGCGGCAATACCGCTCGTCGCATTCCTCGGAATCGCAAGTGCTGTGGGGAACGTGCTGTATCGGGAATCGGCCGACGGATACACTCCTTCTACACTCCCCTCCTCCCTTATCGGCCAACCACACCCACACGTGGATCTTCCACCGCTCGCCGGTTCAGCAATGCCAGGACTGGCGGACGCCGGCATCCGGGGGCGGGTGACCGTCGTCAACATCTTCGCCTCATGGTGCATTCCATGCCGTCAGGAGCACCCGGTCCTGATGGAACTCGCCAAAGACACGCGCATCAAGGTCGTTGCGATCAACTACAAGGACGCTCCCGAAAACGCGTTGCCGTTTCTACGCGAGAACGGGAATCCTTTCGCCGCAATCGGGATCGATGCAAGAGGCAGGGCTTCGATCGACTGGGGCGTTTATGGTGTTCCGGAGACATTCGTCATCAACCGGGATGGACGCATCGTGGCCAAGCACGTTGGTCCACTCGACGCAGCTGCGCTTGCCAAAGATATTCGCCCGTTTTTGGACCAGGCCCTCGCGGGCGGGTGAAGTTCATCTTGACTTGCGACTCGCCTGGCCGATGTCCAATCAGTGGCCGCCACCCGAGCGCCAATCGGAACTTGCCATCTTTGACATCGGTCAAAGATTTCGTTCCGGTGCTTTCCTATATTGCTGTCGCGGGTCGGGCAATGCCCGTGTCAATGCTGGGAACTTGACAGAGGCTTGTTCGATTTCGGGGCGCGAAGCGAACAAGCCTCCTCGTCCCAACGGCTCCAGTAGAGGTGCCATTCGCGACGGCTTCTCAAGGTCATGTTTGCGAAACCAACCGACTGGTTGCTACTGAAGATCGATGTTAGCCCGAGGCTATGTCGGAGCGGTCTGCACTGTCGGGCGTGATAACATGCAGTCGGTCGCGATAGCCGCCGATTCCCAAGCTTTCGACAAGCGTGCGCACTGCTTTTCGCTTCAGATCCGATTCCAGGTGGCCGTCCAGGGTCACCTCGCCGTTCTTGACAGAGACTTGCACCCTTTGCGGCGTCAAACCGAGGTCGGACCTCAGACGCGTACGTACCGCCAGACGAATACTCTCATCCTCCCGAGGAAGCGTGCTCGGCGGCGCGTCGAGAATGATTGCCAGAATGTCGCGCCGGCTCACGATCCCGACAAGTCGCCCGTTCTCGACGATGGGTAACCGCTTGATTCGGTGGGCCTGCAGGCTATCGGCGATGTCTGACACCTCGCTGTCCGGCAATGCGACAATGACGTCGGGAGACATGACATCTGCCACGGACCAGCCATGAGTGCGAATGTAGCGCTCAAGGTCAAGTTCCGAGGTGACTTCGGACACGCGAGATGACCGCAGCGAAACCCGGATTTCCCGTCGGAGGAGAAGATCGCCTTCCGTCAGCATGCCACAAACGCGTCCCTCGTCGCTGACAACCGGAAGGCCGCTGATGTTGTTTTGAAGCATGACGGCGACAGCATGCCGCACACTAGCCGCCGGGCTGATTGAAACCACGTTGGTGGTCATTATGTCCTTGGCCTGCATCTCATGCCTCGCTCTTCCGGAATGCTGCTGGCACGACGGTAGAATGAGCAAAGCAGTTCAACATTGATCTCAGTCAAAGACCATCGCCATGCATAAGTCGGTCGAGTTTTTTCTCTTCCTCCTCGCTGAGGCGACTGCCGGTCGGCACCTCCACGCGACGCCGTGCGAAGACGATCAGCGAGAGGCCGCCTGCGACGGCGAGYAGAAGCGGCGCGCCCCACAGAAGGATCGTCTTCGTCTCGAAGCGCGGCTTCAACAGCACGAACTCGCCGTAGCGCGAGACGATGTAGTTCATCACCTGCTCGTTCGTATCGCCATCGGTCAGCCGCTCGCGCACCAACAGGCGCAGGTCCTTGGCAAGCTCGGCATTGGAGTCGTCGATCGACTGGTTCTGGCAGACCATGCAGCGCAGTTCGGCGGAGATCGCCCGGGCGCGCGCCTCGAGCGCCGGATCGGCAAGAACCTCGTCCGGGTTGACGGCAAAGGCCGGCGCGGCCGACAGAACTATCGCTATCACCAGGAGCAGACGCCTCATCATTCGGCCGGCTCCATGGC